>JAJFTE010000063.1 GCA_021373175.1 Actinomycetes bacterium | reverse complement strand
CGACCCGCTCGAAGCGCCCTTCAAGCGCCCGGTCCAGCCGCTCGCCCTTGTGTTCCTCCATGCCGAGCAGGCCGAGCGGCCCCACGATCTCGCGCAGGTGCTCCGCCGTCGGCGTCACGATCACGAGCGCGCCACCGGGCGCGAGCACCCGTGAGAACTCGGCGGGGTTCCTCGGCGCGAAGACGTCAAGGACGAGCGCGACTGCGCCGTCGCGTACGGGCAGCCGGCGCCACACGTCGCACACGACCGCGGCGATGCGCGCATGCGCGCGAGCGGCGCGCTTCGCGGCGGCCTTCGAGATGTCGAGCGCGAGCCCGGCATGCTCCGGCAAGCGATCGAGCACGGCGGCAAGGTAGTAGCCGGTTCCGGCGCCTACCTCGGCCACGCAGCCCACAGGTCCGTCCTTGAGCGTGGTCGCGGCCGCCTCGCCCACCGCGTCCGCGATGGGCGCGTAGTGTCCCCTGCCCAGGAACGCCGAGCGCGCCTCGAGCATCGCCGGCGTGTCGGCCGTGCCCGTCACCGCCGTGCCCGGCAGCAGGTTCACGTATCCCTGCCGCGCGATGTCGAACGCGTGCTGCCGGTCGCAAACCAGCGCACCGCTCCGCTCGGCCAGCCGGAGACCGCAGACCGGGCATGCGAGAGCGGTGACGGCGCGTGTATCGAGCATGGTGATGGCGCTGGACATGTTCCTCCTCGCGGGCCGGTTCAGATGCGGCCACACCGCTTATCCGTGTTTGATCTGCCGCACTCGCCGCTTCGAGTGGAACACCGCAGACGACATCGGCACAATGCTAATAGAGCCATCCACCTCGAGCACCGCAAGCCGGACTTCTGGAACGTCTTCGAAGCCGTGCTCGCGGATAGCGCTCAGCAGCTCGTCGTCGGTGATCCCTTCGCGTTCGAGAGCAGCTCGCTGCACGACACCGTCGTGGACGAGCAGCGTCGGCTGCCCGAGAACGAGGCGCCGCGCGGCCGGGTTGTCTTCGGTCAGACGACCTACCACGAAGTTGACCGCGAGCAACGTCACTGCGGCGATGAGGCCGCCGAGCAAGGACGTATCGGGGCCAACCATCGCGTTTTGCACGGCATTGGCGATCAGCAAGACAAGAACCAGATCGAACGGCGTGAACTGCCCGACCTCCCGTTTCCCGGCAAGACGAAGACCGGCGAGCACCACTACGTACACCACGGTGGCGCGCAGCACGAGCGCAAGCGCCGGGGTCTGAAGTCTCAGCATCGCGTCCATCCAAGAACCTCCACTGCCGGTCGTGCCTACGCCGGACGACCCGGAACCTCGTGACAGTCGGGGCACCGCGCCTCATAGTAGTCGGCACCGCCAACGAGGATCGTCGGAGAGTCCCATGGTGCCGGCGCGCCATCGATGATGCGCTGCGTGCGCGTGGCGGTGCCGTGACACTTCTGGCAGATCGCCGTGAGCAACGAGAGCTCATCGGCCAGCGACATGAGTGCCGGCATGATGCTGAACGGCTCGCCGCGAAAATCCTGGTTGAGGCCGGTCACGTACACCTGGCACCCATTGGCGAGCAGATCGCGAACGACATCGATGAGGTTCTCGCCGAAGAACTGCGCCTCTTCGATAGCCACGACCTGGCAGGCGCCCTGCTCGATGCCAGATGCGTCCGAGACGACCACGGCGCCCATCTCGGTGCCAAGCCGCGAGCGTGCCTTGTCACCGTCGCGCGAATCCACTTCATGCTTATAGATGACGATCTCATCGCCGATCACGCGGTGCCGGGAGAGCAGCCTGATGAGTTCTCCCGTCTTACCGCTGCTCATGCAGCCCGCGATAACATGCAGCCGCCCTCGCCTTTCGCTCACGCGCACCTCCTGTTGCGTCGCCTGCACGTCAAGCATACCGCGAGCAGAACCCACGTGTGCAGCTCGCGCGGAAGACGGCTTCCCGCATATTGATTGGGGGTATATCGTAACTGCCAGCACCAGAAATACAGGCTCGCTCATTGCCGACGGGTGCACCATACAGCGAGAGGTGGCACGTGATCATCCTCGGCATACTGCAGAACATCGCCCTCCTGGTCATGCTGAATGCGCTTCTTCAGCTGATCATACGTCGCTGGACCACCAATTCAGCTGCCCGGCAGATTCTCGCGGGCGTCCTGTACGGCGTTATCACGCTCATAGGCATGACCACGCCGTTCACCATCATTCCCGGCATCTTCTTCGACGGCCGTTCGATCATACTCGCCGTCGCCGGGTTGTTCGGCGGACCGCTGACTGCGCTCGTCGCCGCGCTCATCGCTCTTGCGTACCGCCTTTACCTCGGCGGCGGCGGCATCGTGATGGGAACGCTCGTTATCGTGGAATCAGCGGCATTGGGCGCGATCTTCCACCAGCTGCGCAAGCGCGGTCTTCCTGTCATGCGACCGGCGAACTTGTGGGGGTTCGGCGTGCTCGTGCACGCGATCATGCTGGCGCTCACGCTGACACTGCCACGCGAGAGCGGTCCCTCGGTCTTCTCGCAGATAGCGCTCCCGGTGCTGGCGCTGTATCCGATCGCGCTCGTACTGGTCTCGAGGCTGATGCTCGATCAGGAGGAGCGGCTCCATGACGAGACCGAACTCAGGAAGCTCAACGAGTCCCTGGAAGCCGAGGTCGCGGGGCGCACGCGCGCGCTCCAAACCGCGAACGAACGCCTGGCAGCCGAGAGCGATGCCAAGACGCGCTTCCTGCGCTCCATGAGCCACGAGTTACGCACACCGCTCAACTCGATCATCGGCTTTTCGGATATCCTCGGCAAAGGCATGGCCGGAGAGCTGAACGAAGAGCAGGAGCGGCAGGTCGGCATGATCGGGACGGCCGGCAAGCACCTGCTCGCGCTCATCAACGACATCCTCGACCTCAGCCGCATCGAGGCGGGCGCGGTCAAGGTCGAGCACCAACAGATCGACATACGGCCGCTCGTCGAAGCGGTCGCCGCAGCGCTAACGCCCGATGCGGCTGCCAAGGAACTCACCATCGACGTGGTGTTCGAGACCTCGGAATTCACGATAACGTCGGACCCGCGCAAGGTGAGTCAGATCCTGCTCAACCTCGCGAGCAACGCCGTGAAGTATACCGAGCGCGGATCGGCGACGGTGCGCGTGCACCGCTCGGGAGAGTCCGTGTCGTTCTCGGTGGAGGACACCGGTCCCGGCATCCCGGCCGCCGAGCTTGAGAAGGTCTTCGCCGAATTCACGCGGGGCGAGCGCACGATCGGACAAAGCGACGAGGGCACCGGTCTGGGGCTTGCCATCTCGCGCGGCCTTGCCGAGCTGCTCGGCGGCAGGATCGATGCGCAGAGCGAGGTGGGACGCGGGTCGATCTTCACGCTGGTGCTGCCGGTCAGCCAGTGAGAAGCTCGTGCCGCCCCGGAGTCGTATCATTGATGGCGGCCTATCGAGAGGATTCCGGGTGGATCGCACGGTGTGTGGGGCCCAGAACATCAGCCGCATGTGCATGGTGTGTGGCCGAGACAATCCGTGGAGCCTCAAGGCGCGCTTCTATGAACTCGCGGACGGGGAGCTGCTCGGCGTCTTCGATCCGCTCGACGAGCACCAGAGCTACCCGGGCCGACTGCACGGCGGCATCTCCTCGGCGATGCTCGATGAAACGATCGGGCGCGCGATCAACGTGCTGGACCCCGGCACCTGGGGCGTCACCGTCGAGCTGAACGTGCGGTTCCGCAAGCCGGTCCCGATCGACCGGCCCGCTCGCGCCATTAGCAGGATCACGAAAGACGCGAAGCGTCTGTTCGAAGGCAGCGGTGAGATTGTGCTCGACGACGGAACCATCGCGGTCGAGGCCACTGGGCGCTACCTGAAGCTGCCTATCGACCAGATCGCGGACGCTGACTTCTCGGCCGAGTGGTTCGCCGACGACCGCGAGCACCCGGACGCTGTCGATCTGTAGCGTACCCCGCACCCGATTCGGAAGAATCCCCTTGCGTCCACTGGCGTCGGCGTATATATTAGTCATCTAACTATTAGCAACCGAACGTTCTGCCGACGCAAGGAGCCTCGCACATGCACAACGGATCGGACGAGCTGCACGAACACGAGATCGAGGGGGTCGATCCCCTCTCAGCACGTGTGTTCCGGGCGTTCAAGACGCAGATGATGCTCAACCGTCGCCTCATGGCGAAGATGTTCGCCGACGAGACCATACACCCCGCACAGGGCATGTGCCTGCGCGCCTTGAGCGGCCATGATGGCATCAGCCAAAGCGACCTCGCGCAGATGCTTCGCGTATCGCGGCCGACCGTGACCACCATGCTCCAAAAGATGGAAGCAGCCGGCATGATCGAGCGCCGGCCAGACGAGCACGACGCACGTCTCACCCGCATCCACTTGACAGATGAGGGCCGGACCATGAGCGAGCGCATCCATGCCGTGTTCGGTAAGAGCATCGCGGCAAGTATCGGCCAGATGCCCGAGGATGACCGGGGCGAGCTCGAACGGCTCCTGAACGATCTCAACGCATACGTCCGCGGTGCGATCGAAACGTACGACCAAGCGGGAGACGAACGAAAGGACGAACACTCTTTATGATCAAGTTGCTGCGTTTTCTGAAACCCTATCGCAAGCGGATCGCGCTTGTGATGGTACTGCTCCTCGCGCAGGCGATCGGGAACCTGTACCTCCCCGACTTGAACGCGAACATCATCAACAACGGTGTGGCCAAAGGTGACACGGCGTACATCCTGCGCACCGGCGGCTTGATGCTTGCGGTGACGTTCCTGCTGGGCATCGCGGCTATCATTGCGGTGTACTGGGGCTCGAAGACGGCCATGGCCTTCGGGCGTGACGTGCGCCACGCCCTCTTCCGCCGAGTGGAGAGCTTCTCGCTTGCCGAATTGAACATCTTCGGTCCGCCGTCGCTCATCACGCGAAACACCAACGACGTCCAGCAGGTCCAAATGGTCACGCTGATGACGCTCAATGTGATGATCTCGGCGCCGTTCATGGCGATCGGCGGTGTGATCATGGCACTGCGCCAGGACGTGCCACTCTCAGGACTGATCATCGTGGTCATCCCCGTGCTGGCAATTATCATCGGAACGGTGATGCGCAGGGCCTTGCCGCTGTTCACGGCGATGCAGATCAAGGTCGACCGCGTGAACCAGGTCATGCGCGAGAAGCTCTCCGGCATTCGCGTCATCCGCGCCTTCGTTCGCAGCGACTACGAAGAGCGGCGCTTTGACGACGCGAACCGCGACCTCACGGGCACCGCCCTCAAGGTCCAGCGCCTGTTCGCGGTCATGATGCCGTCGCTCATGCTGATCTTCAACCTCACGCTGGTGGCTGTCATGTGGTTCGGCGGCCTGCGCATCGAAAGCGGTGCGATGCCTATCGGCAACCTCACAGCGTTTCTTACCTACATCATGCAGATTCTCATGTCGGTCATGATGGCGACCGTCATGTTCGTCATGGTGCCGCGAGCTCAGGCATCGGCCACCCGTATCAACGAGGTGCTCGACACCGAGCCGCAGATTTGCGACCCGGAGGTTCCGACCGAGCCAACCGGACTTCACGCTTATCTCGAGTTCGAGGACGTCGAGTTCCGCTATCCGGGCGCGGAAGACGCGGTGCTCTGCGATATCTCGTTCAAAGCGTTGCCGGGACAGACGACAGCGGTCGTCGGCAGCACCGGCAGCGGCAAGTCGACGCTCATCAACCTCATACCGCGCTTCTACGACGTCACCGGCGGACGCGTGCTTGTCGACGGCGTCGACATCCGCGAGATGACCCAGGCGACGCTGTGGGAGCGCATTGGATTCATCCCGCAGAAGGCGTTCCTGTTCAACGGCACCGTCGCGAGCAACCTCCGCTACGGTAAGGCGGATGCGACCGACGACGAGCTGTGGCACGCGCTCAAGGTCGCGCAGGGCAAGGCGTTCGTCTCGGCCATGCCCGAGGGGCTCGACGCGCCAGTCGCCCAGGGCGGCTCGAACGTCTCCGGCGGGCAGCGCCAGCGGCTCGCGATCGCTCGTGCGCTCGTGAAGCGTCCGGAGATCTACGTCTTCGACGACAGCTTCTCGGCACTCGACTTCAAGACCGACTCGGCGCTCCGCACAGCGCTCCAGGCCGAGACACGTGACGCGACCGTCTTGATCGTGGCCCAGCGGGTCAGCACCATCATGCATGCAGATAACATCGTCGTGCTCGACAAGGGCACGATCGTCGGCCAGGGTACGCACGAAGAGCTCATGCAGAGCTGCGAGACGTACCGCGAGATCGTGAGCTCGCAGCTCACCGAGGAGGAGATCGCATGAGCGATAGCCCCACACAGAACCAGCGGGCTAGTGGCCCGGGTGGTCGGGGTCACGGACGCGGCGGCGGCATGGGCTTCGGCGGCGGCCGTGGCATGATGGCGCCTGCGGCCAAGCCGAAGAACTTCGCAGACTCCCTGAAACGGCTCGGCGGCTATCTCAAGCCGGAGCGCGTGAAGATCGGGCTCGTCATCGCGTTCGCCATCGTGAGCGTCAGCTTCAACGTCTACGGCCCGAAGATCCTCGGCAAGGCGACGAACCTGCTCTTCGAAGGCGTCATCAGCAAGCAGCTGCCGCCCGGCCTTACGCAGGCGCAGGCTGTGGCCGGGCTTCGAGCGTCCGGTAAGACGCAGTTCGCCGACATGCTGGCGAACATGACGCTCACACCCGGCAAGGGCGTGGACTTCAAGGCGATCGCATCGCTGCTCGGCCTGCTTGCGGCGGTCTACGTCGTGAGCGCGCTGTTCAGCTGGCTTCAAGCCTACATCATGGCGGGCGTCTCTCAGCGGACGGTTTACAGCCTTCGCAAAGAGGTCGACAAGAAGCTCGCCAGGCTGCCGCTCAAGTACTTCGACGACAACCCACGCGGCGACACGCTCTCACGCGTCACGAACGACATCGACAACATCTCCAACACGCTCTCGCAGGCTGCCACCCAGATCATCACCGCGGTGCTCACCATCATCGGCGTCCTTATCATGATGTTCTCGATCAGCCCGCTTCTAGCGGCCATATCGCTGACGGTCATCCCGTTGAGCATCGGTGTCGTGATGTTCATCGCGAAGCGCTCCCAGAAGCAGTTCGCGGCACAGTGGGAGCGCACCGGCACGCTCAACGGACATGTCGAAGAGATGTTCACCGGCCACAATGTCGTGAAGGTCTTCGGCCACCAGGACGAAGCGGTGGCGACGTTCGATGTTGAGAACGAGGCGCTCTACGACGCGAGCTTCAAGGCGCAGTTCATCTCGGGCACGATCCAGCCGTCGCTTGGCTTCCTTAACAACCTCAACTACGTGGGCATCGCCGTCATCGGCGGGCTTCGTGTGGCAAGCGGCAGGCTCTCACTCGGCGACGTCCAGGCCTTCATCCAGTACTCTCGACAGTTTACGCAGCCGATCGTGCAAACGGCGAGCATCGCCAACACGCTGCAGTCCACGGTTGCCTCGGCGGAACGCGTCTTCGAGCTCCTGGATGCCGACGAAGAGCGACCCGATATTGAGACGCCGGTCCGGCTTGAGAAGATCACCGGTCACGTCGAATTCCAGCACGTCTCGTTCAGCTACAACCCTGAGACGCCGCTCATCGAGGACCTCAGCCTTGAGGCCCTTCCCGGTCAGACGGTCGCCATCGTCGGCCCCACCGGCGCCGGCAAGACCACCCTCGTGAACCTGCTCATGCGCTTCTACGAGATCGACGGCGGCGCCATCCTGGTCGACGGCGTGGACACCCGGGAGATGACGCGTGACGACCTGCGGCACACGTTCGGCATGGTGCTCCAGGACACATGGCTGTTCAAGGGCACGATCCGGGAGAACCTGGCATATGGCCGAGAAGACGCGAGCAACGAGCAGATGATCACGGCCGCGCGCGCGGCGTACGTCGACCATTTCGTGCGCACGCTACCCAACGGCTACGACACCGAGCTCAACGACGACAGCTCCAACATCTCGCAGGGACAGCGTCAGCTGCTCACGATCGCCCGCGCCTTCCTGGCCGACCCGAAGATCCTCATCCTTGACGAAGCGACGAGCTCGGTCGATACCCGTACCGAGGCGCTCATCCAGCGCGCGATGACCGAGCTCATGAAGAATCGCACGAGCTTCGTGATCGCACACCGCCTCTCGACCATCCGCGACGCGGACCTGATCCTGGTGATGAACGAGGGCAAGATCGTCGAGCACGGCACGCACGCGGGTCTGATCGCCCAGCACGGTTTCTACTACGACCTGTACAACAGCCAGTTCACCGAGCCGCTCGACGAAGCCGTCTAGCGATTCCACCCACGTACAGCGAAATGTCAACGCGCCGCTCCCGAGCGATCGGGGCGGCGCGTTGTGCGCTACCGAATGCTGCGCGGCATGGAGGTCACCAGCACCGCCGGCAGGTTGACGAGGGGGTCAGCCGGACGCCTTTCGCGACCGTCGGGCGACTGCACGCGCATGGCGACAAGTTCGGTCGCGATCGACACGAACGCTGCGGTCGCGTACATGACGGCGGGTTCCACCTGACCGGCCATGAGTATCACGACGGCGAAGAACGCGGCGCCGCCCCACGACCCGAACACCGCGCCGCGCAGCAGTCCTTGCACCGCGTCGCTTCCGCCGTGACGCTGGGAGGAGGCCGCCATGATCGCCGCGAGCACGGGCAGCGGTGCCAGAAAGCCGCTCGCCTCGGGGCCCAGGAACCGGGCGACCGAGGTGATGAGCAGCACCATCGAACCCGCGAGCACCATACGGCTGGCGAGCACCCGTTTGCCAGGCGCCGGAATGGCTGCGGTCTTTCTCGGCGCCGAGATCGTGAACGCGAACGAGGCGAGCGCGACCGCGACGAGCGCGAGCGCCCAGCCGAAGGTGACATGCAGGAGCGACAGCAGGGCTGCGCTCGCAAAGAACGCTGCGTAGGCGACCATGAGCGACTGCCACCATGGGCGCTTGGGCGATACGCACGAATACGAGCAGCAAAACGCGCCCGCGGCCACGAAGCCCAGAAGCGTGCCATGCGCGGCGTGGACCGCGAAGTGCTGTCCGTACTGCGCGAACAGCAGGATCGAGACCGGGCCGGAGACGAGCGGAAGACCGAGCAGGAGCCCGCCCACGAGCGCACCGTAACGCTGCACCGCGAACGTGGAGGTCGCCAGCAGGATCGGGCTGATGAGGACCTTTGCGAGAACCAGCAGCACGCGTGCTCCGATGATCGGGTTCCTTGTGCTTCCGGCTTCATCTTCGGCGCGAATAAGCGTAGAGTCTATTTGTTCTTCTCTTGTCATAGCCTCATGTTTCTTTTCTCTTTGGAGCTCATATGCTGAACACCACACGCCTGCGGATCCTGCGCGAGGTCGCCCAGCGGGGCACCATCATCGCGGCCGCCGAGGCGCTCTACCTCACGCCACCTGCGGTCTCGCACCAGTTGAAGGTTCTGGAGGCCGAGGTCGGCGTTCCGCTCCTCGCGCGCACGCCCCGTTCAATCCGGCTTACGGATGCGGGAATGCGCCTTGTGGAGCATGCCGAGACAATCCTTGCCGAATGCGAGGCGGCGGTAGCCGACGTGGTCGCGGTCGCCGGCGAGGTGACCGGTCACCTGCGCCTGTCCACGTTCCAGACCGCCGCGCAGAGCTTCGCTCTACCGGCGGTGGCGGATCTGCTGCAGCGGTACCCGATGCTCGACATCGTCGTGGAGGAACTGGAACCGGCGCGTGCGCTCCCGGCGCTCAAAGCCGGCCGGATCGACATCGCGCTCTCGCATGAATGGGATTTCGTCCCGCTGCCGAAGGACGTCGGCATCGACCGTTACGACCTGCTCGCCGAGCCGATCGTCGTGTTGCTGCCGCCGGGACACCCCCTGGCCGACGGCCCGGTTCGCCTCAAGGACCTCGCCGAGGAACGCTGGTGTGTCGCCCTGGAGAGCGCGGCCAGCAGGCAGGCCGTGAAGCGCATCGCGCAGTCGGCCGGCTTCGAGCCGCGCATCGTGCTTGAAAGCAACTACTTCCGCGCGATCGGCTCGGCAGTGGAAGCCGGCCTCGGCGTTGGCGTCGCACCGCTCATGACGGACCTTCGCGGGCTCGACATCGTGCTCCAGCCCCTCATCGAACCTTCGATGAGCCGCCGCATCTTCGCCGCCGTGCGTCGCGGTTCCGGCGGCATACCAGCGACGCGCGCGGTGCTCGACGCACTGGCGGCGGTCGCGGGCACGCTGGGTCCTGAGGGTCTGCCCGAGTTCCGGCCGTAGCGGTTCTCGCCAGCTTAGACGGTGAGCCGCTCGCCACAGCGCCACGCCTGCGCCACGAGGGCCGAGCCCGGCCGGTACGCAAGCTGCACGTATGTGGGTGCCTCGAGCACCGCGAAATCCGCCGAGAATCCCGGCGCAAGGCGCCCGATGTCATCTCGCCGCAGGGCGGCCGCGCCACCTCGCGTCGCGGCCAGAAGCGCCTCGGCGGGCGTGAGGCGATACTCGCGAACCGCGAGCGCGATCACAAGCGGCATCGAGGTGACGTACGCCGAGCCGGGATTGCAGTCGGTCGCGAGCGCGACGGTCACGCCTGCGTTGATGAGCGCCCGGGCGTCCGCGTACGGCGAACGCGTGGAGAACTCGGCGGCGGGCAGGAGCGTCGCGACAACACCCGCGTCACGCAGCGCCACGACGTCTTCCGCCGAGAGATACGTGCAGTGGTCCACGCTCGCAGCGCCGAACTCAGCAGCCAGACGCGCGCCCGGGCCAGGCCCCAGCTGGTTGCCGTGCACGCGCGGCATGAGACCCGCGGCGATCCCTGCGCGAAGCACAGCTCGCGACTCCGCTTCATTGAACGCTCCGGTCTCGCAGAAGACGTCGATCCAGCGCGCGAAGGGTGCGCACGCCGCCAGCATCTCGCCAGTGACGAGCGCGACGTACGCCCCGCGGTCGTCCGCGTACTCGGCAGGCACGACGTGCGCGCCGAGGAAGGTGGTCTCGCTGGTGAGCTCGCTCGCGATCTCCAGGATGCGGCGCTCGGTGCCCACATCCAGGCCGTAGCCGCTCTTGATCTCGACGGTGGTGGTGCCCGAGGCGTGCATCTCGGCAAGCAGGCGTCGCGCGTTCGCGCGAAGCTCATCGGTGGTCGCGGCACGCGTGGCCGCCACCGTCGACATGATGCCGCCGCCGGTGTACGGCTCGCCCGCCATCCGCGCCGCGAACTCCGCCGAGCGCTCGCCCGCGAAGACCAGGTGCGTGTGGCTGTCAACGAATCCCGGCACGACTGCTCGTCCGCCAAGATCGACGCGCGCATCGGTCGCGGGCGCGTCGCTCACGCGGCCCACCCACGCGACGCGACCGTCCTTCGCAACGAACGCGGCGTCGTGCACGAGGCCGAGCGCGCTGCCGTCGCCGAGCGTCGGCTCGCAGGTGCAAAGCTCGCCGATGCCGGCGAAGAGCGTCGAGGTCACAGTTCGCCCTCGCGCATCGGGATGCGCACGCCGCGCTCCTCGGCCACTTCGGCGGCACGGTCGTAGCCCGCGTCGACGTGGCGGATGACGCCCATGCCGGGGTCGTTCGTAAGCACGCGCGCGAGCTTCTCGGCGGCAAGCGCCGTGCCGTCAGCGACCGAGACCTGGCCCGCGTGAAGCGAGCGGCCCATGCCGACCCCGCCGCCGTGGTGGAACGACACCCATGACGCACCGGAGGCGACGTTCAGAAGCGCGTTTAAGACCGGCCAGTCGGCCACGGCGTCGCTGGTGTCGAGCATCGCCTCGGTCTCGCGATACGGGCTTGCCACGCTGCCGCAATCCAGGTGGTCGCGACCGATGACGATCGGCGCCTTGACGCGCCCTTCGGCGACCATCTCGTTGAAGCGAAGCCCGGCGCGATCGCGCTCGCCGTAGCCGAGCCAGCAGATGCGCGCGGGCAGGCCCTGGAACGCGATCTTCTCGTGCGCTTGCGTGATCCAGCGGCGCAAACCGTCGTTTTCCGGAAAGAGCTCGAGCACCGCATCGTCGGTGGCGGCGATGTCGGCCGGATCGCCCGAAAGCGCCACCCAGCGAAACGGCCCCTTTCCTTCGCTGAACAGCGGCCGGATGTACGCGGGCACGAAGCCCGGGAACTCCCAGGCACGGGGGTAGCCGCCAAGCTCCGCCTCGCGGCGGATGGCGTTGCCGTAGTCGAAGACCTCGGCGCCGGCGTCTTTGAAGCCCACCATCGCCTCGACGTGCTTGGCCATCGACTCGCGGGCGCGCAGTGTGAAGTCGGCGGGGTCTTTCTGGGCACGGTCGTGCCATTCCGCCACGCTCACGCCGATCGGCAGGTAGGAGAGCGGATCGTGCGCCGAGGTCTGATCGGTCACGATGTCGACCTCGATGCCGCGGCGCAAGATCTCGGGCAGCACCTCAGCGCAGTTGCCTTTGAGGCCCACCGAGAGCGCACGGCCCTCGCGCTTGGCGGCAAGCACGCGCTCAAGCGCGTCATCGAGGTCGCTCGTCCACTCGTCCAGGTAGCGGTCGTGCACGCGGCGCTCAAGGCGCGCGGGGTCGACCTCCACCACGAGCACGACGCCCTCGTTCATCGTGACGGCGAGCGGCTGCGCGCCGCCCATGCCGCCGCACCCGCCTGTGACCGTGAGCGTCCCGCGCAGGGAGCCGCCGAAGCGCTTGGCCGCGATGGCGGCGAAGGTCTCGTACGTGCCCTGGACGATGCCCTGCGTGCCGATGTAGATCCAGCTGCCGGCCGTCATCTGCCCGTACATCATGAGGCCGAGCGCATCGAGACGGCGGAACTCCTCCCACGTGGCCCAGTCGCCCACGAGGTTGCTGTTCGCGATGAGCACGCGCGGCGCCCACTCGTGCGTGCGGAACACGCCGACCGGCTTGCCCGACTGCACGAGCATGGTCTCGTCGCCCTTGAGCGTGGTCAGCGTCCGCACGATTGCGTCGAAGCTCGCCCAGTTGCGCGCCGCCTTGCCGGTGCCGCCGTACACGACGAGGTCGTCGGGCCGCTCGGCCACGTCGGGGTCAAGGTTGTTCATCAGCATGCGCAAAGCGGCTTCAGTCTGCCAACTCTGCGCGGTCAGCTTGCGTCCGCGCGGTGCGCGGACGGGGCGTGCGCCCTCACTCATGACGGCCTCCTTGTTGCCGGTGCGTTCATTCCAGTCCTCCGATCGCCGCTTCCACCGCGCTCACCAGCGCGCCGGATACGACGAGTCCGTGCACCGCCTCGATCTCCGGGGCGAGGAACCGGTCCGCGCCCGGCCCGTCCACGTGCTCCCGCACGAGCGCGAGGGCCGCCGAGGCGCCCGCGCCGGGCGCGAGCGGCGCGCGCAAATCGAGCGCGCGAGCGGCGGTGAGCACCTCGATAGCGAGCACGCGCGAGAGGCCGTCGACGCTGCGCCGCAGTTTGCGCGCGGCGCCCCAGCCCATCGAAACGTGGTCTTCCTGCATCGCCGAGGAAGGGATCGAGTCAACGCTCGCCGGCATCGCGAGCCGCTTCATCTCGCTCACGATTCCCGCCTGCGTATACTGCGCGATCATGTGGCCCGAATCCACGCCCGGGTCGTCGGCGAGAAACGGCGGCAGCCCGTGGCTGCGGGCGGCGTCCAGCATGCGGTCGGTGCGCCGCTCGCTCATCGACGCGAGGTCCGCCGCGGCAATCGCGAGGAAGTCGAGCACGTACGCCACCGGCGCGCCGTGGAAGTTGCCGTTGCTCTCGACGCGACCGTCAGGCAGCACCACCGGGTTGTCGATCGCCGAGGCAAGCTCGCGCGCGGCGACCGCCTCGGCGTGCGCGATCGTATCGCGCACCGCGCCGGCCACCTGCGGCGCGCAACGCAGCGAGTACGCGTCCTGCACGCGCACGTCCCCCTCGGCATGCGAGGCGACGATCGCCGAGCCCGCCAGCACGCGCGTGAGGTTGCGAGCCGACGCCGCCTGGCCGGGATGCGATCGCAGCGCCGAGAGCTCGGCCGCAAACACACGATCCGTGCCGAGTAGCGCCTCGACGCTCATCGCCGCCGAGACGTCCGCGGCTTTCGCGAGGCCGCGCAGGTCCGCGAGCGCGAGCGCAAGCATGCCCAGCATGCCGTCGGTGCCGTTGATGAGCGCGAGGCCTTCCTTCTCCTGAAGCTCTACAGGCGCCAGACCCGCTTCAGCGAGCGCCTCGGCGGCGCACAGGCGGCGCCCGTCGGGCAGGTCCACGACGCCCTCGCCCATGAGCGCGAGCGCGCAGTGCGCGAGCGGTGCGAGATCGCCGGAGCAGCCGAGCGAGCCGTACTCGAAGACGACCGGCGTGATGCCTGCGTTGATGAGCGCCGCGTACGCCTCGGCGGTGGAAAGCCGCACGCCGGTGCGCCCGGTCGCCAGTGTCGCCAGCCGCAACAGCATCATCGCGCGCACGACCTCGACCTCTACGACCGCGCCGCTGCCCGCCGCATGCGAGCGCACGAGCGAGCGCTGCAGCTGGTGGCGCATCGACGGCTCGATGTAGGTGGTTGCAAGCGCGCCGAACCCGGTGCTCACGCCGTAGACCGGCTGCCCCGACGCGGCGAGCTCATCGATGCGCGCACGGGCGGTCTCAAGAGCCGCGACGGCCCCGGCCGCAAGCTTCACGCGCGTTCCATTCCGCGCGACCGCCACCACGTCTTTGATCGTGAGCGGACCGGACCCGACAACAATGGCATCGTTCATGCGGCAACGCCTTCCATCCGTGACAGTTGTAAGAGACTCTCTTGCTAGGTACCAACTTGGCGTTTAATGGAACCGTCCGCCAGCGACAACAGGACCGAGGTGCTGCCGTGAATTCTACCAAGCTTCCCGACGATCCGCTGTGGCCGAGAGCCGCTGCGTGGCTCGCCCCCGGCAGCGACGAGCGGCCCGGCGGCGACATGGCGCTCCTCGGAGTGCCCGCGTTCCGTTCCTCGATCTCGCCCACCGGCGCGCACGCAACGCCCGCCGCTGTCCGAGACGCCCTCGCCCGCTACTCGACGTTCTCGGCAAGCACCGGCGTCGATGTCACCTCGCTTCGAGCCATCGACCTTGGTGACGTCGCGGACCCGGACGGCCTGGAGGGCGAGGCGCGCGTCTCGGCAGCCGCCACGGACGCCGGGAGCCGCTTCCCGCTTCTGGTCGCCATCGGTGGTGACAACTCTATCACCTTCCCGCTCATGCGCGGCCTGGCAGGCCGGGACCTCGCAGGGTGGGGGCTCATCACGCTCGACGCTCATCACGACCTCCGCGACGGGCAGAGCAACGGCTCACCGGTGCGCCGGCTCATCGAAGCCGGGCTGCCGGGCGCTCACGTGGTGCAGATAGGCATCGCGGATTTCTCCAACTCCGCGCAGTACGCCGATCGCGCGCACACGGCCGGCATCACGGTCATGACCCGCGCGTCGCTGCGCGACCGCGACCTGTCCGAGGCGATCGCCGAGGCGCTGCGCATCGCCGGTCATGGCGGCCGCTCCATATACATCGACATCGACGTCGACGTATGCGATCGCGCCGAGGCGCCGGCCTGCCCTTCGGCTGCTCCCGGCGGCATCAGCGCCGACGAGCTGCGAAACCTCACGCAGCTGCTCTCGCGAGACATGCGGGTACGCGGCATCGACATCGCCGAGATCGACGCGACTTCCGACGCCGCTGACGGCCGCACCGTGCGGCTCGCGGCGCTGCTCGTGCTCGAAATCGCGGCCGGACGCGCGTTCGAGAAGGCATCAAGCACATGAGCACCTGGCCCGTGACCGAGAAAAAGCCGCTGAGCTACCTCGTCGGCTCACTTATCCCGGTGCTCGAGGCTTCGCTCGTGATAGCCGTGACCTCGGTGGCCATGCTGGGCGCGTTGCTCTCGCCTACGGTGCTCGTGCTCCGGATGAGCCCCGCGTCCATTCTTATCGTGGTGCTGTGGCTTGGCGGCATGGCGGTGCTCAATACCGTGCGCAACAACCCCAAGTGGAAGATCGTCATGCCCGGCAGCAAGCCAGGCCGGCGGCACCATCACGCACCGCACGTGAAGTACGTGCACCCCTACGCGAAGACCTCCACCGGCTCGATCATGGCGATCTTCGCGGTCGGCTCGCTCGTGACGCTCGCGGCGGGCGCCGCTCTCACGCTCTCCGGCACGGCGATCGCCACACGGCTCGGCATCAACGGCGTGCTCTTCGGGGCCACGGTGCTTGCAGCCGCCGGCGCGCTTCCTGAGATCAGCACGGGCATCGCCGCCGTGCGCATCGGCGATAACCAGCTCGCCATGGGCGATGTGTTCGGCGGCAACGCATTCCAGCTCACGTTGTTCGCGGTGGCGGACCTGCTCGCCGGTGCGGCCGTGCTGCCCCAGGCCGGAGCCACGAACAGCTGGCTTGCGGGACTCGGCATCCTCGTTACCATCGTGTACGCCTCGGCAATCGTCATCCGGCCCGAGCACAACCACCTGCGCGTGGGAATCGACTCGCTCATCGTCGCGGTGCTGGTCGCGGCCGGGCTTGCAGGCCTGCTGCTGGTGACGCGCTAGCCCCTCGACCAACGCGCTTTAGCGGCGCCGCCCTTTCGGGATCTCGCACACGACGTTGGTCCCGGCGTCACCATCAACGATGGCCTCGATATCCTCGAGACGCCCGATCGCGGCCCGGTTGCAGGTCGCGCGCACGAAGCGGCATGCCGCCTCCACTTTAGGTCCCATTGAGCCCGCCGCGAAGTCGTGGCGCGCAAGTTCCTCGGGCGTGACCCAGCCGAGGGTGCGCTGCCGCGGCGTGTCCCAGTCGAGGCACACGCCCTCGGCGTCGGTCGCCATCACGAACAGGTCGGCGTTAAGCTCGCGGGCGAGCAGCTCGGCGGCGAGGTCCTTGTCGATCACGGCCTCGATCCCCACGAGCGTACGGGTGCCATCGGGCAGGTAGACCGTGGGGATGCCGCCGCCACCGGCGCAGATAACCACGGCGTTCTTCTCGACGAGCCAGCGAACCGGCTCGATCTCGAAGATGCGCTTGGGCTCGGGAGATGCGACCACGCGACGCCACGAGCGGCCATCTTGCTTGAACGTCCACCCCTTCTCGGCGCCAAGCGCATCGGCGTCCTGTTTCGTGTAGCAGGGGCCCACGAATTTCGTCGGATCCTGGAACGCCGGGTCCGCAGGATCGACCTCCACCATCGTCAGCAGCGTGGCGAGATGCTTCTCGAACGGCAGCACATTGCCGAGTTCCTGCTCGACCATGTACGCGATCATGCCCTGCGTCTGGGCGCCGAGAACATCGAGGGGGTACGGCTCAACGTCGGTGTATGCGGCGGCCTGGAGCGCGAGCAGCCCGACCTGCGGGCCGTTCCCGTGCGCGATCACCAGGTTGTGCTTCTCTGCAAGCGGGGCGAGTGCCCTGGCGGCGATCTTCACGTTGGCGCGCTGCGCCTCTGCGGTCATCGGATCGGTGCGCCGCAAGAGCGCGTTCCCGCCGAGCGCTACCACGATGGTGGGCTTGTACATCCACGATCTCCTTCGTCATCTCGGCACATTGCGGCGTGAGCGTATGCAGAAACGCCGCATTCCCATACATACTACGCAGCGCGAGCGCTTCACGGGCAAGATCCGTGCCTGAGCGTCTCCGCTGTTCGGTGTGCGTCAGTCAAGCGGATCGCGAGCGATCGGGCAGGTCATGCAGTGGCATCCGCCGCGACCCTTGCCAAGCTCGCCGCCCTCGACCTCGATCACCTCGATGCCCGCGCGCCGAAGCGCCGCATTCGTATGCGTGTTCTTTGAATACCCGACGACCACGCCCGGCTCAAGGGCCACCACGTTGTTGCCGTCGTCCCACTGCTCTCTGGCCGACTGGAAGGCATCACCGCCCGTCGGCACGACGCGCATCTCCTTGACGCCAAGCGCGTCAGCCACCGCATCCAAGAGCCCCTTCTCGGCGGTGATCTCGAATGAGTCCTCCCCGTCGCCGGGCCGGATGCTGTAGACCTGCATCAAGTCGATGACCGGCGGATACAGCGTCACCGCGTCGCGATCCACCAGCCCGAAAACCGTGTCGATATGCATGAACGCCCGGTCCTGCGGCATACGGCACGCGATGATCCGCCCGGCAGCTCCCGCCGAGAAGAGCGAGCGCGCCAGATGCTCGACCATGCGACCGCTGGAGCGCTCCCCCATCCCCACGAGCACGGTGTCGTTGCCGATCGGCATGAGGTCGCCACCTTCAAGCGAGTTGCCCTGGCCCAGGTCCTCGACGCCGAAGCGACCGGCGTCGCCTTCGGGCGGGTACCAGAACTGGAACTCCGCCGAGGCGAAACGCGGATGATAGCGGTAGATGATTGACGTGTTTACGACCTCGAGGCGGCGCGCGTCCCAGAACAGCGGCGGCAGGATCACCCCGCCATACAGCCAGGCGCTCGAGTCCCGCGTGAACAGGCTGTTCGGCAGCGGCGGCAGGACGAACGAGTTCGGCTCGGCAAGGACGGCGCCGAGCGAGTGGCGGTTAAGCGTGTCAAGATCGAAGCCGTCGAGCTCTCCGATGAGCAGGCCGCTCACGAGCACTTCGGCAAGCTGCTCGGCAGGTAGGCCGAGCAGGAACGCGCGCAGATCGCGCACGAGCGAGGGGCCAACGGTGTATGACGACACCAGCCGCGTCACGACATCGGCGCGCGCCATGGCCGAGACGGCAAGCGTCTCCACGAGCAGATCGACGAGGTAGAGCACCTCCACGCCACGGTCACGCATGACCGCAGTGAAGTCGTCGTGCTCGCGCTGCGCGCGCTCCACCCACACGAGATCGTCGAAGAGAAAGCGCTGGCGATTCTGTGGCGTGAGACGCTCAAGCGCCAGACCCGGGCGGTGCACGAGCACCGTTCGTAACGTGCCTACTTCAGAAAACGCACCGAGTTTCGTCATGTGACCTGACCTTCTGTGCGGGGACGTGCTTCTCGCTTCCCAAGCAGCCTTGTATAGTTAGTTGCCGGTCTGCTCTGCAGCATACCGTACAACGATTCTCACCTCGGGAATCAGCACTCTTCTTACGGAGGCCAAGAAATGGTATTCGACGCGGCGTACGACCTCGCAAACCCCGATCCCCGTACCCGCGCAAAGGCATATATCGAGCGCGGGATCTCTCTTGCCGAAGCAGGCGACCATGATGCCGCCATGACCCACCTTGAGGAAGCGGAGCGGATCGCCACCGAGGCGGACGCCGTGGACCTCATCGTGTCATCACGCATAAACCAGGGCTATGCGTACACCGTGCAGGGAGACAGAGCCTCATCGATACGCCTGTATGTGGAGGCGGCGGACAGAGCACGAGACGCGGGGGACGCGATGCGGCTGGCCATCGCCCTTGGAAACCTTGACGTGGAATTCAAGCTCGAGGACAGGCATCCCGAGGCGATTGCGGCCCTGACGGAGTACATCGACCTTCTTGCCGAGGACGACACACAAGGCCGAGTCGAGGCATTCATGAGCCGGGCGGTGTCGCGCATTGAGACCGGTGAGTTCGATGAGGCGTTCGCCGACCTTGAGGAGGCGGACCGAATCGCCACCGAGGCGGACGACACTTCCCTCATGTGCCTCGTTCGCATGAACCAGGGCTACGCGTACAGCAGGAACGAAGACCTCCCCGCCGCCACCGTGCTCTACGGAACAGCTGTGGACTTGGCACGGACGATAGAGGCGCCGGAGTATCTAGAGGGTGCGCTCATGAACCTCGCTCAAGTGAACAGGGCCAACGCCAACCAACAGGCGGCGGACGGACAGTTCGCAGAGCTTGAACGGATCACGCGGAGCACCGGCAACGCCGCGCTCCTCGCCGATGTCCTGTACTGGCGCGGGGTCGTGCTTCAGGACATGGGCCGCCGGCAACCGGCACTTGAGAAGTGGCGCGAGGAAGAGCTGATTCGCCGGGAACTCGGGCAGGAACGCTACCTTGCCGACTGCCTGGCAGCACAGGCCGAAGCACTGCGGAGACGCGGCGAGCGCGACGCCGCCGATCCGCTCTACGCTGAAGCCGCGAACATCTACGAACGCTTCGGCGTCCGGCCCGCTCTTATCAGCACCCTGTATGAGCACGGCCTGTCCTTGTGGGCGAACACAAAGCCAGAAGAGGCGCTCGAGCGCGCGGACAAGGCGCTCGCGCTCATCGGCGATGAAAGCGAGCATGACATCCACGTCCGCCTGCTGGCGTTGAGGGCAACGGCGTTGGCCGATCTTGGCGAGTCCAGCGCAGCGGAAGAAGCGCTCGATGCGGCGGAATCACTCTGCGAGCAGGCAGCGTCCCACTCGCTCAAGGTTTGGACGATCACCCGGCGCGCGTACGTATTCGCTCGGCAAGGACGAAGCCCCGAGGAGGTTGGAAGCCCGCTCAGGCGCGCGTTCGACGACGCTGCGATGTACGACGAAGTGGACACGTTCAAGGCGGCGCTCAACGAGACCACGTCCCACATCGTCGCACGATTCGGCGAGAAGTACCGGCAGCCCATCGAGGCGCTCAGGGAGGAGTTGCTGACCGGCTGGCACACCCCCGCCCCACAGGAGCTATAGGGCGGCCGAATTCAGCCGGCTACCGACGATGCGGGCGACCTCGGCCTTGTCGCAGTTGCCGCCGGTCTCGGCCACCACGCGGGCGATGGCCGCGCCCATGTCGCGCTTTCCCGAGAAGCCCCCGCTCGCCAGCACGCGATCGGCTATCGCGACAAGCTCATCGCCGGCTACTTGCTTCGGCAGATACCCCTCCAGTATGGCGACCTGCTCCCGGAGCAGCGCGGTCCGCTCGGCATTGGTGGCCGCCTTGATGGAACCTTCGAGGGTCTCGCCGGTCTGTTTCAGCACCTTCTTGAACGCCGAGACGACCTCTTCATCGGTGAGCTCACGCCCTGTCTCCTTCTCCCTCATGTCGATCTCGTTCTTCACGAGCCGAAGGATCGACAGGCGCGCCTTGTCGCGCTCGCGCATCGCCTTGGTGATCTCAGCGGTGATGAGTTGCTTGTCCATGAGCCGCTCTCCATTCCTCGTGCGTCAAGAGACAGCGCGCGCGTCCTAGAGGCGCTCTGCTTGCACGGTCCGAACGATCCTGTCGATGACCTCGTCGAGCACCTCGCGATACGTCGCGAAGTTCAGGCGGGCGAAACCGGTGCCCGCCGCGCCGAAGTCGGGTCCCGGCGACAGGCCGACCCGTCCGTCCCTAAGCAGCCGCCCCGCCGGATCGTGCGCGATGGACGTCGCCCGGAAGTCGAGCCACGCCAGGTACGTCGCTTCCGGTGTCTGCACCGCGACCTCCGGCAGCTCGGAGGCCAGCCGCGAAACCAGGTGGTCGCGGTTGGCGCGAAGCGTGGCAACCACTCCGGACAGCCACTGGTCGCCGCGCGCCCAGGCGGCAAGCGTCGCCTGCGCCCCGAGCGCATTCACGCCGCCCAACAGCTGCGGCGGCAGTGCGGCGATCCCCTCGGCAACCTTTGCATCGCCGAGGTACGCCACAGCGCACCCCAGCCCGCCCAGGCTGAAGCTCTTGCTGGCCGAGGTCACGATCACCGACCGATTCGCGGCATCAGCGCCAAGCGACGCGAACGGGATGTGGCCAGCGCCGTCCGCATACACGAAGTCCTGCCATATCTCGTCGCTGATGACCAGCAGGTCGTACTCCTCGGCCACGTCGGCGACCGACTTGAGCTCGGCCGCATCAAACGAGCGACCGCTCGGATTGTGCGGGTTCGCGAGCACGAGCGCGCGCGTGCCCGCGTCGATTGCCGAGCGAAGCCGATCGGCCTCGATGCGCCACCCGGTCTCGTTGAGCGGATATTCGACGACGCGACGGCCCAGCTTCTTGACGATGCTGAAGAACGGCGGGTAGACGGGCGTGAAGAGCAGCACCCCGTCGCCGGGCGACGTGGCAAGCGAGAGCGCGATCGCGATGGGCTGAAGCGTTGTGGAGAGAACCTTCGTGCGCTCGGTCTCCGGCCGCCAGCCGAAGCGCGTGAAGGACCAGTCGGCCCATGCCTTTGGGATGCTGTCATCGAACGCGGCGCCGTTGTAGCCGAAGTCGCTTGTGGCGACCATGCTCCCCAGCGCGTCGATGATGGCGGGCGCGGTGGGAAAATCCATATCCGCCACCCATGCCGGGATGACGTCGTCTTCGAAGTGACGCCACTTGATGCCGGTCAGTGCTCGCAGGCGTTCGACGTCGGGTGGTGTGTGTGATGTGTCCATGAGGGACATTGTAGCCGCAAACAGGCGCTTGAGACGCCCCGGAATGGACGTGCGCCGAAAATCACTGGCGGAGGATTTCACGCAGCCGGACTCGCGGCACGTCAAACAGCTCCCGGGAATCCAGCACACCGTGCATAGTGACCCGTGCGCAGCCAATCGCCGGCCCGCCACGACGGTAGCTCAGCTCGCGCTGAGCCCGAAGAAGCGCTCGAAGAACTCGCCAAGCCGGGCGAGTACGCGCTGCTTCTTCGCGGCATGCCCGCCGTCGCGTGAGAAGCGCGATGCGGGCGGCAGCACTCCGGTGATTGCGGTCCCGGTGGCCTTGATAGCCCCGTCGCGGAACGCGCTCGCGATGAACGCGCGCGTCTCCTCGGGACGAAGGTCCTCCGATTCGATGATCGCGTCGAGCTCGGCCTTGCGCCGAGCGAGGATGAACGCCTGCCACTCGTCGTCGATCTCACCGCTGGCCGATACGGAATCGACGAAGGCCTCGATGAGGTCCTTCTTGTTGCGCAGGCTTGGGCTGGCGTCGATAGCGCGGCCGATGGATGCGCGAATCTCCGTGTCTGAGCCGTCCCCATGCGCTGCACGCCACTTCTCGACGAGTATGAGGATGTAGTCCACGTTGATCTCAACCTGCTTGATGAGCTCGATCTCAAAGACGATGTCGTCGTTGATCGACTCCTTCTCAGCCTCCGCCATGCGCCGAAAATCGGCGTAGAGGTCGAGGTAGGCACTGCGGTAGTCTTGCCCCTGGCGTGCCGAGAGGATCTCGTTGCCAGCGAAGTCATCGAACGATGTCAGGATGTTCTGCAGCCGCAGGATTGCCCCAAACAGCAGGATGAACGCCTTCTGCTCCGCCTCGCCCATGATCGGCTTCCCGAGCGGGAACTCCTCCAGAAGCTGCGCCACCTTCTCGGCGTACTGGGCGTGGTACTCGGCGTAGGGCTTGAGGAGCACGATTCCGCAGGCGTCCTTGTTGCCGAAGAGGGCGATGGCGTCGTTGGTCTCCTGCTCCAGATCGCGAAAGGAGACGACGTTGCCGTACGTCTTCACGGAGTTGAGGATCCGGTTCGTTCGCGAGTACGCCTGGACGAGACCGTGAGCGCGCAGGTTCTTGTCGACAAACAGTGTGTTAAGCGTCGTCGCATCGAATCCTGTGAGGAACATGTTCACGACGATGACCAGGTCGATCTCGCGGTTCTTCAGCCGCAGCGAGAGGTCCTTGTAGTAGTTCTGGAACTTATCGGAGGAGGTGTCGAAGCTCGTGCCAAAGAGCTCGTTGTAGTCCTGGATCGCGGCTCCAAGGAAGTCGCGGGAGGATTGGTCGAGCGCCCCGGTCTCGAAGCCCTCTTCGTCGAGGTAGTCGTCGACGGCCTCGTTCGCGGCGTACGAGTAGATGATCCCTACTTTCAGCCTGCGATCGGGAACGACGCCGGCTTGCTGCGACTTGAACTCCAGGTAGTAGCGCTTGGCCGCGTCGATCGATGCGGTCGCGAACAGCGCATTGAAACCGCGTACACGCTTGCCTGAGAGGGAGTAGTGCTCGGCACGCTTGGTCTTCTGGTCGAAGTGCTCCAGCGTGTAGGCGACGATCTCTCGGAGCCGCTCGGGAGCGATGAGCGCGTTCTCCGTGTCGATCGCCGAGACCTGTTTGTCGGTGATGCCCTCTGGCAGCTTGATCGTGTTGACGTAGTCGATGCGGAACGGCAGCACGTTCTTGTCGCTGATCGCGTCGACGATCGTGTAGGTGTGCAGCTTCTCCCCAAACGCCTGCTCCGTGGTCTTCAGCTGCGGGTTGCCGCCGCTACCCGCGTTTGCCGAGAAGATCGGCGTGCCTGTGAAGCCGAACAGGTTGTAGCGCTTGAACGCCTTTGTGATCGCAGAGTGCATATCGCCAAACTGAGAGCGGTGACACTCGTCGAAGATGATGACGACGTGGCCGTCATAGATGCTGTGACCTTTGTTCGCGGAGATGAAGGTCGAGAGCTTCTGGATGGTCGTGATGATGATTCGCGCCGAGGGATCTTCTAGCTGGCGCTTCAGCACCGCGGTTGAGGTGTTCGAGTTCGCAGCGCCCTTCTCGAACCGGTCGTATTCGCGCATCGTCTGGTAGTCGAGGTCCTTGCGGTCGACGACGAAGAGCACCTTGTCGACGCTCGGCAGTTTGCTTGCGAGCTGCGCGGTCTCGAAGCTGGTCAGGGTCTTGCCGGAGCCGGTCGTGTGCCAGATGTAGCCGCCCGCGGTGACCTTGCCGAGCTGCCGGTAGTTCGTGGATATCTCGATCTTCTGCAGGATGCGCTCGGTTGCGACGATCTGATACGGCCGCATCACAAGCAGCATCCGGTCCGCGGTCAGTACGCAGTACTTGGTCAGGATGTTGAGCAGCGCATGCTTGGCGAAGAACGTCTTGGCGAACGCCGGCAGGTCCTGGATCGGCCTGTTTGCGGCATCAGCCCACCATGAGCTGAACTCGAAGGTGTTGGAGGTCTTGCGACCCCGCTTCGACCCCGCCATCTCGCTCACGTGCTGGCGGCGGGTCGTGTTCGAGTAGTACTTCGTGAGCGTGCCGTTGCTGATCACAAAGAGCTGCACGTAGTCGAAGAGACCCGAACCCCCCCCCAGAAGCTGTCGCGCTGATAGCGGTTGATCTGATTGAACGCCTCGCGGATGTCCACGCCGCGGCGCTTTAGCTCGACGTGGACCATCGGCAAACCGTTCACGAGCACGGTCACGTCGTAGCGGTTCGACCGCGCTGCTCCACCCTCGCCCTCGGCGATCTCGTACTGGTTGATGACCTGCAGCCGGTTGTTGTGGATGTTGGCCTTGTCGATGAGCATGACGTTCTTGGTGGACCCGTCGTCGCGCTTCAGGATCTGGACATGGTCCTCCTGGATGCGCCCGGTCTTCTCTGTTGGTCCTTCATTCGCGCCCGCGATCTTCTCCGAGAAGAATCGCTCCCACTCGGCGTCGCTGAACGTGATCCCATTGAGAGCCTCAAGCTGTCCGCGAAGGTTCGCGATGAGCTCGGCCTCGCTCGTGAGCGGCAGGTATTCGTAGGCCTGGGACTCCAGGAGCTTGATGAACGCCTGCTCCAGGGCGGCCTCAGACTGATATGCCGTCTCCTCAGCGGTTTCTGGGAAGTACTCGGAAACGACGGTGCTTTCTGCGCTCACGGCGATCGGGTCGTAGCGCACGCCTCCACGTGATTCGCTCATGCCATAGCCCCCTCGAAGCCATGAGCTCTCAACGCCTCCGCGAACTGCTGTACAACAAGAACCGCTTCGTTGCGCGCGGAAGCCGCCTCAGATGCTGTTCCACCCGATGCCCTGAGGCTGGCGTAGTCAACGGCTCCTGCCCTGTCCGGGCCAGCAAAGTCACCAACCACTCGGGAAATCGCTGAGACAACGAAGGGCTCACCTGCGACCGGACTGGACATCACTGAAGCAGCGGCAGCCTCCGGCCCACCCTGCCACCACCTGAGTACATAGACGAGGTCGTAGGCGTCCTTGGCCTTGCGTCTGTCCAGATAGGCGTCGGCTTTGAGCGCCACGAACGGCGCCAGATTCGCGACCTGGAACTCGACCTGTGATCGAGCGCCGTCCAGCAGCAGCACATCGCGCGCGATCGTGAGCGTGTCCCGAAAGGCCAGCTCGACACCCTTCACGCAGAGCAGCCGAACCCCGCCAGAGCCGGCAGGCGGCGTGACCTTGGGGCGGAAGACCGTTCCGGGTGCGGCATCTTGGGAATCGCCGAGGAATTCTAAGACGACGAGCTCTCCGTCGATGTCTGCGGCCCAGCGCCACGAGCTTCCATCGACTCTTGAGAATCCGCTCCGTTTCAGGTTATTCTCCAGCGTCGCATAGGCGCCATCATCTTGAGCCTCGACCACCAGACGCAGTGCAACATCCACGTCGGTAGAGCCTACATGCACCGGCTGGTCGTAGCCATCTCCTCGCACCAAGTAGAGGGGAACAAGCCCTCCTACCAAACAGACCTTGTGTCGCCACGGCTGTCCGATTCCGCGCATGAGCGTGCCAAGCGCTCGCTCGCATCGGTCCGTCGCGGCGCTGCTATATCCGTCGATCAACTGGTTCCCCCTAGAAGCCGATGATGGTCTCGCGAAGATACTCTGCCTGCTCCTCACCGCGAGCGGGATCCACAAGAGCATCTGCGTACATCCTGAACACCGACACCCGGTGAACCCCGTCCCGATGCTCCGATCCAACCGTGACTGCCCTCCGACCCTGCATCACCACGAGATTCGCGCCGTCATCCGCGGGCATCGCACCCAATGCACCCAGGATGACGTCGGTGCTATGGTGAGCCGTAATCCACACTTCGAACGTGCGGACCGCAGTCACATGAGGCGCCACCATCTGTGCAGCGGCCACTCCGGTAAACCATGCCTGAATGCTCTGCCCTTCGCTTGTCAGCCGCTGCGATACGGTACGCATCGTCTCCTCAGCGCCATTGTTCAGAAGAAACCCTCGCGCGACCACCTTCCTATCAGCCGTGGCGTCTCGGGCGTACTGATCTAGCAATGCGCCAGCATCGGTCACGCGCCTGCGCGTTGCCGGCCCAAGCCCAAAGCGCTCCAGTAGGCCCTCGGCCTCCAGGCTGACGACGGTATTCTGGGCTGCCCCAAGCGACACCAGGCCCTGGGCGGCCAAGTCCGCGACCTTCCAGCCGCGAGTGGGATCCGACAACAGCGCCAGGGCGACGCCTCCTGCAGCCCCGCTCAAACGAAGCGTCTTCGCCTGACGCTCTTCAGGTCGCTTTGACTCATCCTGCAACCGTATAAGCATATTGGGGACAAGCAGCCGCACGCGTAGGTGACGGTCGTCCATATAGTTAGCCTCTGCGGCATTCAGCTCCGCAAGTGCGCGTTGGCTGAAGCGTCGGCCAGCAATCACGGACAGCGACGGCAACGCCTGCGCGCGACGCAGTGCTTGAATCACCTGCTCAGTCCGCCCCGAACCCGCGTCTACGACCTGGATCCGGCCTGTGTCGTCGACCGCATCGTCGAGGGTCACCATTTCGCCTTGCGCGCGGAAACGACCTGCCTCGGCCTGAGTCAGGCGCCGTGCCAGCTCTATGGCGTACGCTTCGGCGTTCATTTTCACTCCTAGAACATTTTCATTACGCAATGAAAATAGCACACGACTGAAAATAGGGCGAGCCGATCGAGGCTGCGGAATGTGTCATCGCTAGCGCTGGTGAAGTCAACAATGACAAATTCGGTCACGCGCTCCTACTCCACCCCGCGATTCTCCCAGTCGCCGTAGGTGTTCCCATCATCGCACTTCCACTCGACCCGCCCGTTGCTCGACCGGCCAAGAGCGACTGCTGCCGCGGTTGAGGGTGAGCCGAAGGGGATGTCTCGGGTAAGGATCCCGACATCGCCTCGCACCTGGATCGAGCCGTCCGCGACGAGCTTGCGGTGCTGTGCTCGGTACGACGCGTAGGCTCGCTCCGTGCTCTCCGCCTTACCGGTGCCCGCCCATGTGGCGACCACCTGCGAACCCTCCAGCATCGTGAACTCGTCGCCGAGCTGCTGTGCCCGCGCCTCGACGTTGTGCTTCTTGTTGGTGAGCGTGAACACCGGCGAATCCACCGTTACGGCCGCCGATGCTGGGACCGCTTTGCGGACGCGAATGGCATTCACGCCGAGTACCGGCAAGACGATCTGCAGCTGGTCCAGGAAGGCCTCCATGTCCGAGATCTGCGCCTCGGAGAGCTTCCGGCCCCGCGGGTCGTTGCCGTTGGCCAACGTCACGCGGGCCGCCTGCCTGGCGAGCTCCACCAGCCGCCACTCCAGGTAGCCCCAGTGCCCCTCGGTGAACGAATCGTCCTTTGAGGTGATCAGCACCACCCGGTCCCAGAACTCCTTCTTGGCCGAATGGTCCCGGAACCGGTTGATGAAGTCCTCGGTGCGGCCGATGTAGCAGCGCACGCCGCCGAGCGCCTCTTCGTCGTCGCCCAGGAGCAGGTAGGCGCCGTTGCGCTTGGCCTCGGGGCGCTTGAGGATGTCGCCGAGGTCGGAGCGCGGCCCCGCGAGGACGTGTCCTGTCCAGCCGGCGATCTCGGCGGTGGTGATCCCGCCCGGGACGCCTTCGACGAGGAAGATCTCGATGTGCTTGCCGGTCATGCGGCGGCCTCCTTGAAGGTCAGCAGTCTGTCCCGGTAGTACTCGTACTGCTTCCGACGAGCGGCAAGCTCGGCCGGCAGGCCGATGCTGAGGTCGTTCACAAGCGCGTCGAACTTGTCGAGGATGGCCACGATGCGGGCTTGCTCGTCGAGGGGTGGGACGGGAACGGTCACCGCCTTCACGATGTCCGCGTTTAGATTCTGCACAGTTCCGCCGCCTGCCCGACGGGCGAACTCAGCCTGCACCGGGGCCGACCGCAGTAGGTGATACAGATAGTCAGGTAGAAATGAGCCTTCAAACTCGCTGATGGCGAGCCAACCGTCGTGAATGCACCCCTCGATTCCGGAGATGTAGGGGCGTCCGAAACTCATAGAATTCGACAACACGAAGTCCCCGGGGCGAACGAGGCGGGACCTGCAGGCTCCCTCGGCGGTGACCCGCTCGGCAGTCTGGGTGATGTACTTGCCCGCCGATGCCACATCGCCGATCTTGATCCACGGCACACCATCAGGGTCGGTTGTGATGAAGGACTGGATTGGGCGAGGCGAGGCGCCGCGAACGATGTGTGCAACATCACCCATCGTCGCCCACCGGACCTCGCCCTCGGGGAAGGTCAGCAGCGAGTCCCGATAGTGGGCATACTGACGCCGTCGGGCTTCCAGCTCCGCTTCCAGCTCCGTGAAGGTGTCGAGGATTCGCACGATCTCCCGCTGCACCTCGAGCGGCGGAACAGGGATCACCATGTCGAGCACCTGCGACATGCTCGGGTGCTTGATTCCTGAGCCCCGGTAGAACGAGGCTAGCACGTCCAAGTTGCCCTGCATGAAGTAGTAGAGAAACTTCGTATCGAGCGTGTTGGGGTCGTTCGAAACGGCAATTCGATTGTCCGCGGTCAGGAACTTGCCTTGAAGTACTGGACGTTCGGATTGCCGCCCCACGGAATGGCGACTATCTCTCCTTCGCTGAGTAGATCGCCTGCCAACTCCTCAGTGGTCCAGATGTCCGAAGAATTGGTTGTCAGCAGCTTCACACTGCCTCCGTGGACGACAAGGGGTTTCAGATCACTTGCCAAGAAGTAGCTGTACTTGAGCACTCGAGGTTGCTTCGACCGGTCGACCGCGTTGAACTTCTTGTCCCATGACGTGACTTGCCAGAGTGGCTTGAACTCAACCCCATCCGGACACAGTGCGGCGATCAGCTCATCGATGCGGCTCACGACGCACCCTCCAGGTCGGCCACAATCTCGTCGATCTGCGCCCTGAGCTCGGCCTGCCGCGCCACGATCCGCACGATCTCGGCATTCAGCTCAGCGATGTCGATCTCCTCGCGTGTGTCTTCCTGCTCCACGTACGAGCTGACCGCGATGTTGTACTCGTTCGCGGCTATCTCGGCGTTGGGCACCAGCCGGGCGAAGTGCGCCACGTCCTCGCGCGCGGCAAACACATCGATGATCCGCTGCCTGTTCTCCTCGGTCAGCTTGTTCTTGTTACCGCCACGGACGAACTCGGCAGAGGCGTCGATGAAGAGCGTCGCGTTATCGGACTTCGACTTCTTGAGCACGATGATGCACGTGGCGATCGTGGTGCCGAAGAACAGGTCTGGCGGCAGCTGGATGACTGTGTCCACATAGTTGTTGTCGATGAGGTACGTGCGGATCTTGCGCTCCGCGCCGCCACGGTAGAGCACGCCGGGGAACTCGACGATCGCCGCCGTGCCGTCCACCGCGAGCCAGCTCAGGATGTGCATCGTGAAGGCGAGGTCGGCCTTCGACTTCGGCGCCAGCACGCCTGCGGGGGCGAACCGCGGGTCGTTGATGAGCAGCGGGTTGGCGTCGCCGTCCCAGTGGATCGAGTACGGCGGGTTGGAGACGATCGCCTCGAACGGCTCGTCGTCCCACTGCGCGGGGTCGGTGAGCGTGTCGCCCAGCACGAGGTCGAACTTCTCGTAGTTCACGTCGTGCAGGAACATGTTGATGCGCGCGAGGTTGTAGGTGGTGAGGTTGATCTCCTGGCCAAAGAAGCCCTGCCGCACGTTCTCCTTGCCCAGCACCTTCGCGAACTTGAGCAGCAGCGAGCCGGAGCCGCACGCCGGGTCGTAGACCTTGTTCACCTCGGTCTTACCAACCACGGTGATGCGCGCGAGCAGCTCGCTCACCTCCTGCGGTGTGTAGTATTCGCCGCCGGACTTGCCCGCGCTCGACGCGTACATCTGCATGAGGTACTCGTACGCGTCCCCGAACGCGTCGATGGTGTGGTCCTCGAAGTGGCCCAGATCGAGGTCGCCGATGGCGTCGAGCAGCTTCACGAGCTTCTGGTTGCGCTT
>JAJFTE010000054.1 GCA_021373175.1 Actinomycetes bacterium | reverse complement strand
CGTCCGGCACGTGCTCCACCTGCCACCCCGCCGACTTCAAGCTCAAGCCGGCGAACCATGGCGTGACCGGCTTCTATCCCAAGGGGCACGCCAAACTCGCCCTCGCGAGGATCGACAGGGCGACCGGCAAGCCGGTGCTCGCCGCGACGTCTGCCGAGGAGACCTCCGGTGCCGCCGAGGGAAAGCCAGCCCCGGAGAAGGCCGCCGGGGGCGAGGCGCTCGACCTGGTCTCGGTGGAGAGCCTGAACTACTGCGGCACCTGCCACGTCGCCGACACGTTTTGCACGGACTGCCACGGCATGGACATGCCGCACTCCGAGGAGTTCAAGACAAAGACGCACCCCGAGATCGCGAAGACGAAGCTCGACAAGTGCGACCTGTGCCATCAGGTCAAGAAGACCGGCTACCTGTTCTGCAACGACTGCCACCACGGCTCGGCCTCCAACTGGACGTACGACCCGAAGGTCAAGTGGCAGACGCAGCACGCCAAGGCCGTCACCACCAACGGCGTGGCCGGGTGCCTCGGCACGTGCCACGAGCAGAAGTTCTGCGTGGACTGCCACACCAGGCTCAAGCCGGTCCCGGCGTCGCACAAGGATCCCAAGTGGCTGCGCGACAAGCTCACCGTGACCACGTACGGCAGCGCTGCGGCGGCCCCGTCGGGCAAGCACGCGCTGGCCGCGGCCAAGGCGATCGACAGCTGTGAGGTCTGCCACGGCACGGGCGGCCCGAACGCGACGTTCTGCAAGGGCTGCCACGGCATGGAGATGCCGCACCCTGACACCTTCAAGAAGAACCACGTGTCAGGCGCCAAGACGCCCAAGCTCTGCGCGAACTGCCACACCTTCAAGGAGCTGTGCTCCGACTGCCACCACAAGGACGCCAAGAACGGCGTGCCGTGGGTCAAGCAGCACCCGAAGGCGGTGGCCGCGGGCGGCACGGCCCAGTGCTTCGAGAAGTGCCACGAGGACAAGCAGTTCTGCGTGAGCTGCCACGTCAAGCTCAAGGCGCTCCCTGCCTCGCACACGTCGGCCACCTGGACGCGGAACCTCGCGCTCGGCAAGGCTGCGGGCCACAGCACGGCGTACAACGCCCAGAAGGACAGCTGCGAGTACTGCCACGGCACGGGAGGCACCGGCGCCGCGTTCTGCAAGAACTGCCACACGTTGCCCATGCCGCACCCGAGCGACTTCAAGGACACGCACAAGGCGGACTTCGCGGCCAAGAAGCTCACGAAGGCGACCTGCACGAACTGCCACAACCAGTTCTTCTGCGACAACTGCCATCACAAGGGCGCTGTCGCGAACCAGCCGTGGCGCACGTACCACCCGAACATCGTGAAGAAGAACGGCGCCGACGCTTGCTTCACCTGCCACAAGCCGACGTACTGCTCGTACTGCCACGTGCGGCTCATCCATTAGCGGCACCACGAGCTTGACGGTGTGACGAGAGGCGCCCGGCCGGGACATCGGCCGGGCGCCTTCTGGCGCACGCGGAGAGAACCGGCGTACTTCGCAAATGCTTTGCCCTGGGGCGCGCGACCATGTATCATAGCGGCTCGTCGGGATGTGGCTCAGCTTGGTAGAGCGCTGCGTTCGGGACGCAGAGGTCGTGGGTTCGAATCCCGCCATCCCGACCATCGAGTATCCCGCAGCAGGCAACGGCCTTCGGTCGGCCTGCTGTTCTCGTCGTGGAGGGCGGATCATGCTGCCCACAGTGTTTCACTGGGTCGGCTACGGGCTATGCCATCAGCTCCCCGAGCGCTCCTTGTTCGCCGATGGCCTTCAGCTGCCGGTGTGCGCGCGGGACACGGGCATCTACGCGGGGTTCGTCCTCTCTCTCATCGTGATCTCACTTATCGAGCGAGGCAGACGGCCATCAGAGCTTTCTCGGCCGTGGCTTCTCTTGGTCGGTGCGGTCTTCTTCGGTGCGATGGTCGCTGACGGAGTCACCTCATACGCCGGATGGCGTGAAACTACCAACGACCTTCGCTTGGTCACAGGGCTGTTGGCCGGGTATGCCATGACGCTTCTGGTCGTCCCGATCCTAAACGGGCAGATGTGGACAACCGTCTCGAGACGCAGATTGCTGGACGGATGGCGAGGTCTGGTCTGGGTAGCCTCGGTGCCGATTGCATTCGCGCTCCTGAGGTGGGTGTTGCCGATGACCGGCGTGTTGTATCCAGCCTTGCTGACCGTCGCCATCGCCGCTACCTACGCGGCCGTGAACATGACCTTCGTGACGCTCGTACCATCACTCGAGCACAAGATGAAGTCACTCGTTCCGCCTCGAGTGCAGGTGGGGCTTTCGCTGGCTCTGACGGTTGCCGAGCTGGCGCTCGCAACGGTATTCCGGCTTGGGGTCGAACGGGTGCTCTCGGGCACATGACAGCCGTTTCCCTGGTCGCGCGGATACGGTACAGTCGTTAGTAGTCTTGGCGAGTGGTCTGGCGGGAGGGCTCTTCATGGCCTACACGAACAAAGATGCCATCCGAGTGATGATCATCACGAAGGATCATAGGATCGAAGGTGAGATGTACATTCTTGAGGGCAGCCGACTCACCGACGCTCTGAACGCAAAGAGCAAGGACTTCTACGCGCTTACTTCCGCGAAGATCTGGCGAGTCTCGGATGATGTCCTGGTAGCCTCGCCCGAGTACGTTGCGGTCGCACGCGAGGCGATCACCGCGATATTCCCTGTGGAGTAGCCTGAGCGCTTCATGTCAGAGCCCGTTGCTACTCTCTCCTCGAACATCTGTTCGAGGAGGACATCATGCAAACTGTTCTCGATGCATCCGGGTTCGGAACGAGCATTCACGCTGTACTGGGCACCCTTGTCCGCGAGGCCGAACGCACGTTCGGCGTGAGTGCCGAGACCGCGCTGGCAGCGTCCCGCGCCACAGAGAGGGCGCTGGGTCGACTGCACGGGCACAATCTCAGTGCGGTCGAGCAGCACCGAGTGCGTGCGTACTTCGGAGCGGTCGTACGGTCTCAGGCATTCAAACGTGGCCGGGGAAGCGACGCCCGGTACCGAGAAGCTATCAGGGTCGCGTCGCTCGTCGCAGACTTGCGTTCGATCGACATGCCATCCGACAGGATCCGGGAGGAGGTTCTCTCATTCTACGGAGAAGCCGGGCTCTTACTCATGGAAACCGGTCAGGTTGCCTAGCGAAAAGAGGACGACCCCACGATTCCTAAGCTCGTGCGGTCCATAACCCAGAGTCGTCTGTGTTCGAGCGTACCAAGATCGTCGCCCCATGCCTCGATGATGATCCAGACCTTCACGCCGTCGACCCTTGCGGCCTCCACGCGGAGTGGAACCGCTGATGTATCGCTCGGGAAGTCCTTCGTCAGCGCATCGGCCAGGTCCGAAGCGGCCGGGCCTTCCGATCGCAGCTGCCGGAGACGCTCAGTGCGGAGCACGGAAGCACTCGAGGTCTTGATGCCCTCGACACCGTCCAGGCTGATCGCCGCAGCGACCTGTTGCGCCTGCTGCATGGTGTACGTGCCCCCACTGGGTATGTACTCCAGACCGGGATTGCTGCTGCATCCGACGAGGAGTGCCAAGGCAGCGAGCAGCATGGACGGTAGAGCGGCCAAACCTCGTCGCATTCTCATCGTCATGACCTCCTCTCAGTCCGCGGCTCAATAGTAGAACAAACGATCTCACGACGCAGAAACGGGCGGTTCGATGCAAGCGATCATCTGTTTCACTTCTGATTTCGGCATGGGGGATACATGGGTCGGCATGTGTCACGCGGTGATCTACCGCGCGTGCCCGCAGGCTCGTGTGGTAGACCTCGCCCATGATGTTCCACCGTATGACATCCGGAAGGCTGCCGCTGTCGCCGCATCGGGCGTGTGGCAGCTTCCCGAGGCGATCCACCTTGTTGTCGTGGATCCCGGAGTGGGCGGTGGCCGTCGGGACCTGTGCGTGGTCACGGGCGGCGGGACTGTGATGGTCGGTCCGGATAACGGTGTTCTGATTCCGGCCACATGGCGTGCTGGAGGTATCGACGAGGTGTTCGCGATCGATCCCGAGGCGCTCAACTTCCGTTCACCGCTCGCCACCTTCCATGCGCGCGATGTCCTCGCACCCGCTGCTGCCGCACTCGCATGCGGTGTCGACCCTGCAGCAGTGGGTTCAGTGATTGAATCCGATTCTCTCGTGAACGCTCCCTTTGAGCGGGCCGATGAGAAGGATGGGATCGTTTCTGCCGAGGTTGTTGACGTCGACCGGTTCGGCTCCGTCCGGCTTGCGGTGTCGACCGAAGACCTGGATCGCTTCGGGCTACGCTATCCGAGGCTTGAGCTCGAATTCGGCCATGTGGCCGTAGAAGCCCCGTTCGGCGCAACCTTCTCTGATGTTCCCGAGGGCGACCCGGTCGCGCTCGTTGATTCGTCGGGCTGGCTCACGCTCGCGGTTCGCATGGGTAGTGCTGCAGACCGCTATGGCATCCAAGCCGGGCACCTGGCCCGAGTGCGGGCTCTAACGTCTTGACCCGAGCGGTGTCAGACCTCCGAGCGATACTGCTCTCAAGCACCGTGCTTGTGAGGTCCTGCGGCCATCGGAGGTCAGTCATGAAAGGGGCATACATCGCTTCTCTCAAAGAGGGCGCGAGGGTAGACTCCGTGTTCGCATTGCGGAGCAAGGAACTTCGGGCCACCCGCGCGGGCGACGCCTACTTGTCGATGAAAATCGCGGATCGGACCGGTTATATGGCCGCGGTCATGTTCCGGCCAGACAAGGCAACCGAAGCGGTGCCGAGCGGGTCGATCGTGCGGGTGCGAGGTACCGTCACGACCTACCGTGGCATCCCTCGTGTCTCAGTGCAGTCCCTCATGCCCTGTGCTGACTACGCGCTTTCAGACATGCTGCCGTCGGGCCCTCGTGATACCGCGGAGTTGGTAGAGGAACTCCGTGCGCTCGTGTGCTCGGTGCGGCAGCCGGCACTCCGGAGGCTTCTTCGTACTATCTTCGGTGACAAGGAGTTCTTCGCCAGGTTTGTGGAGTGTCCAGCAGCGCAGACGTACCATCATGCGTACGTGGGCGGGCTCTTGGAGCACACCGTGGCAGTTGCCACTATGTGCGGATGCTTGGCGGAGCTCTATCCGGCGGTCGATAGCGACCTGCTGCTGACAGGTGCGCTCCT
>JAJFTE010000047.1 GCA_021373175.1 Actinomycetes bacterium | reverse complement strand
CCTCGGGGAAGCTCGTCGAGTCCCTGGCGTAACCCAGGGCTCTTGCCTGCGCGGAGTGTGACGCGCCTGGCTCACGGGACTTCCCGACTCGATGAGAGGAGACTTCAGGTGTCGGCGCCCATCTCGGCCAGGTAGTCGTCGGTGTTGACCTTGGCCGTCGCCTTGGCCAGCTTCTCTTCCTCGAGCCGCTTGATGATCTTGCCCGTCGGGGTCGTGGGGTTGCGGAAGCTGTTGTACAGGTCGTTGCGCGACAGCTTTTCCCCGGCGGCCTTGGCCTTCTCGAGCTTCTTGTTGAGGAAGTCCTTGACCCACTCGACCGTGCGGGTGACGCCCCGGTTCGCCAGGTCCTCCATGATCGCGCGAATGACGATGGAGGCGCCGGCCATCGAGTCGCCGGCTTCGCGGGCGGCTGCCCAGTCGCCGGCGCGCAGGCGGGTAAAGATCTCGTCGACCGCCAGGACCATGTCGTCGACCTCGGGGACGCCGGAGTACTCGTCACCCGCCTTCTGCGCGATGCCGTGACCGCAGGCGTAGAGGCACAGCGTCTCGCTCAGCTCGTCGAACTTCAGCGTTCGGGTCTCGCCGTTCACGAAGTCGAAGCGGACGCCGTAGGCCTTGCCCGCTGCGTCCTCGAGGATCGTCTTGTCGGTCTTGCGCTTCTCGGGGAACTTGACGACCCGGCCGTCGGTCATCGTGACGTCGAGGTAGACCGTGGCTTTCTTCGCGGCCTTGGCTTCGGTCGCGGTGGTGGTTTCGCTCATTGCAATGTGCTTTCTGGAGAGGGTGCCGGCGCTTATCAAGGTGGCCGGCGGAAACCTGTCGAGGGGAACCCGACCCCCAGGGCTCAGCGAGAGCGCTCGGGGCTGGACTTCTCTCGGGATGTGCGCGTATAATGGGACAATTATATGCGCACATTTTCCAGTTGTCAACGGAGTTATAAATCGTCCCAAAACGCGCCGATGACAACTGCCGCCGCGATTAGGAAGATCGCGAGGAACTCGGCGGTCATGGGGCGTCCTCGCTCAGGGCGTCAGCGCACGCCAAGATGAGGCTCGCAGGGAACACGTTCGGCGAGTCGCACTCGTCGCACAGCTGGTCTCCGCCCGGCAGGCGGCGCTCTTGCTCCTCGCCGCAGTCGAGACATACAGCATGTTCCCAGAACGCGGCGCGCTCGACTTCAGCACGGGTTAGTCGGATCGTCATTGAGGGTCTCCAAAAGGGGGATGAGGTCGCGTTCGAGGTTGGCGAGTCGCCAAGCGATAAGCAGAGCGATCGCGGTGTTGGCTGCCGCGAGGCAGAGGATGAGGGAGAGGGCGGCGCTCATTCGTCGTCCTCCCGGTCGTCGCCAGGATCGGCGAGGGAGTCCCAGTCGAACTTGGCCCAAACGCGCCTGTCGAGCTCGTTCCACAGCGCGCCCTTGCCGCCGTCGAGCTCGGTGAAGAGCGCCGTCACGTCGATCTCGACCGTCCGCATCGCGCGAGCGTTGGGCGACAGGTCGTCGGAGACCTCGACCTCGAGCCAGACACTCTCGAGGTCCCACTCGTCGGGGGAGCCCGGATCGCAGTGTTCTGGCGGTCCCCAGGTCTGCGCGGGCTCGCCGAGTTGGGCGGTGCCGTGGCAGTGGAGGGTCTGGCCGCCGATCTCAAGAGTCACGATGGAGTTGCTCATGACGGGGCTCCCTGCTCGGCAGGCCAGACGGCGAGCGGCTCGACGATCGGCCTCGGATGCCCGAGGGCCTTGGCGATGCGGAGTGCGGCCTCGGCAGTGCGTGCCGGGATGACGCCGGAAGGGATGAGGCGAATGTTGAACTGGTCGTGCTCGTCTCCCTCGTCGGTGAGTCGCTTTCCGGCCCAGTCGAGCTCGGTGCGGTAATTTTGGTAGAAGTTCACGTGGGTTCTCCTTGCAGCCCCCGCATCTCGCGTTCAACCGCCGAGAGGGTTGCGATGATGTGTTGCAGATCCTTGCTGTCACAAGAGAATGTGACGTCTTGTGCGGGGCTGTAGGCCCCTTCGTCGACGCTCGACCCTTGGAGGAAAGTGATGGTGGCCCAGCCACCGCTCCGAGTGGGGGTAAAGCGAGTCAGCAGCGCTGTCCCGTTGTTGATCGCAAGTCCGCGCGTGCTCACGTCGATTCCTCCTGCGAGAGTTGGATGACGGCGCTCCGCAGCCGTTCGATGCGCCCAACGAGCATCTCCTCGTGGGCCACGTACATCTCGCGGAGGGAGGAGGTAGCGAGCAGGTCGCGCTTGGCTTGCTCGAGTTCAGATGAGGCGAGCTCGAGCGGTGTCGGCTGGCGCCAGAGGGATGAGAAGAAAAGGTTCATTGGGGTTCCTTTCGCCCCTTGCGGGGGCCTGTGACGATAAAGTGGAGTCCCTCGGTGTCAAGGAGCGCTTTGGCGAAAGCGTCCGGGCCGAGGGAGCAGCGGAGGAGGTAGTCGACCCGGGCGCGGAGCGTGATGAAGCGCTCGTGCGCCGATGCCTCGTGCCAGGACTCCCACGACTGGCCATCGCTGGTGATCCAGCTCTGGGAGACCGCGCGCTTCACGGCTGGCCCTCCGTCCGTTTCGCCATCTCGGCCAGGATGTCCCGGACCTCGGGCGCTGTTGGCGGGAGCGTCTCGGCCGCCTGGACGAGCCTGGCGAAGGACTCCGCGACCTCCTCGCTCGAGGGCTCGTCGCCTTTGCGAGGCGCCTCGGGGGAGTCCGAGACATGGGCGTAGTTCTCTCGACGAGCGATC
>JAJFTE010000041.1 GCA_021373175.1 Actinomycetes bacterium | reverse complement strand
TGGCACCGCGGCCTCCGTGGCGTCTGAGACCATCACGGTTCTCGGCGACGCCTACACCGGGGGCGCGTTCATGGCCACGGGCGCCAACTTCCCGGACGCGCTGGCTGCTTCCCCGATCATGTTCAAGAAGGGGATGCCGCTGATCCTTGTCGACGCATCGGGTGGGTTCTCGCTGCCCGCGGGCGTGAGCAAGGTCAAGATCCTGGGCGGTACGTACGTGGTTCCTGCCGCCGCGGAGACAGCTCTGGGTGGCAAATTCGACGGTCGGCTCGCAGGCTCTAGTCGCTACGCGACTGCGAAGATCGTTGCCGAGTACGGCGTGTCGCTCGGAATGTCCTGGAACGACGTTGGCATCGCCACTGGCGAGGATTTCCCTGACGCCCTGTGTGCGGGCCCGCTTGTGGGTTCGAAAAACGCCGTTCTGTTGCTGACCAGTACTAATACGCTCTCGACTGACGCCGCGAGCGCCTTGGGAGCGAATAAGGCCGCTGTTGACGAGTACTACCTCTTCGGCGGTCTGGCAGCGTTGTCCCAGAACCTGCGCGCACAGATTGCCGAGACGCTCGCCAGTGCGCCGAACGTCCACGCTTTGCCGGCCGTGACGTGCACATGGGCGGGCTGTCATGACACCGATCTCGCGACAATCCACATCGCGAAGGGTTGCTCCATGTGTCACGGCACCGTCAACACGCCATCTGCGGATTGCGTCGGCTGCCACGGAACGACGGCACACGACGTGGATGCGATTCACGCCGCGATCACGAGCGTTCCCAACACGCCGGCCGAGAACTGCAACGTTTGCCACGGCACCGCGACGCTGACCCTGCATAAGGGCGGCTGCGGTGAGTGCCACGCCTCGTCGGACACGCGCGTCAAGAACGCCATCAAGGCGGGCGGCGCGACCTGCGAGAGCTGCCACGACTTCGCCACGGTCCATGTGGTCGCCACAGAGTCGCATACGATCTCCGGCGAGGATTGCTTCACATCGACCTGCCATGGCACGGACGTGGCCAAGATGCACACGATGGACTTCAGGGGCACGGGCGACGCTCCTCCGGGTTGCGCCGCGTGCCACGCGGTGGGCAAGACGCCCTCCACCGATTGCATCTCGTGCCATGTGAACCTTGCGAGCAAGCATGATGCCGCCAGCGCTCACGCGTCCGTTCAGGATGGTCTTGCCGCTACGAAGAGTGCCGGCTGCACAACGTGCCATGGTACGAATCTCATGACCGTTCTTCCTGCCGACAACTCGGTGACACATCGCAGCGAGCACGTCGGCTGCACGTGCCACGCATACGGCGAAGTCCGAGGGGTCAAGGAGTGCATGGACTGCCATGTCAAGCCCATGGATGCGACGGCTCCGCATCCGTACCATGTGGGTGCGCACGACGCAGTGCAGTCCGAGATCGCTGCCAATAGCGCTGGATGCGTCTCGTGCCATGGCAGCAACATCCTGGCTGTCCTTCCTGCGGACAACCCCATTACCCATCAGGTCGAGCACGACGGTTGCTCGTGCCACGCCTACCACGAAGCCGACGGCCAGACGGCGTGTGAGGACTGCCATGTCAAGCCCATGGATGCGACGGCTCCGCACCCGTACCATGTAGGCGCACATGCCTCCCTTGAGGCGTCTATCGCCGGTGAGACGAGCGCTGCGTGCACCGCGTGCCACGGCACGAATCTCCTCGACGTAAGCGCGGGTAGTGCGCACATCGCCGGCGAGCACAAGAGCTGCTCGTGCCATGCATACGGCGAAGCTACACCAGCCAACACCGAGTGTGCCGACTGCCACAAGGACGCGTATGCACCTCACGGGTTCGTCGACGGCGTGTCGCATACCGGAACGGGATGGGTCGCAGCCTCAGGTCACAGCACCACCACGCTCGGCAAGCGTGGCGTGTACGAGGACTTCTCGGCCATGCCTATCACTGACAGCAACGGTGCGACCATCACCGCAGCGTGGCCGTTCCCGACGCGCAACGTCTTCTGGAGCGCCGATGCCACGAACGCGCCTGCCGGTGCCGTCAAGGGCCTGACCAAAGACTCGGTTATCACCTGCGAGGACTGCCATAGCGCTCTTGTGAGCAACGAACTGGTCGGCCCGCATGGCGGTGCCACGTTCGCGGACTTCGGTCTCGACCCGGCTTTCCCCGGTTCGTTCGACACGGCGTATCTGTGGGGAACCGGAACCACAGGGAATCCCGGATATGTATCCGGCGTCGCCCAGTACGCTCCGGGCGGATCGACGGATGCGGAGAAAGAAGAGCTCGCGAACTGGCAGCTGCAGATGCCTGTCGACGACGGCGACCCGACCAACACGACCCTTGTTGCTGGTCCGGCGACCATCTCGGAAGGCACCGTGATCTGTGTCAAGTGCCACGACCTGTACAACGCCGGAACTGGCGACAAGGGCTATGCGAGCTACGCTCACGAGCACCATGCCGATCGTCCGGTCCAGAACTTCGGTAAGTTTTCCGTCGGCGATGGTGGCACGATGACCACCGTGACGGTGGTCGCCGAAAGTGCCGCCGCTGCAATCGCGGAGGTTTCTGGGGCTACCACGAGCACGATAGTGGTTGCTGCCGCGCTCAATCGTGAGACTGCAGGAGCATGCCGCGACTGCCACGTCGCAGTCCCGCACGGTTGGAAACGTCCGCGTCTGATCGTCTTCGCCAGCGATACGGCTCCGTACAACGCAGGGCCTTCGGTCTACGAGGGCGAGGACAAGTCTTTCCCGCTGCCGTCTGGCTCGGTTAGCATCGGCTCTGGCCAGATGAATGGCCTGAGTTCGAGGCTCGGTCCCACAATCGATGGCACCGGCGACACACAGCACAACAACTGGACCACCACCCAGTGCAATGCCTGTGGCCATCACACCAGCACCGACCTTTCGGCTGGTGCGTGGAAGTAGGGGCGCAAGCACGGTGTGACCGCACTTTCGGGGGAGTGGGCAGCGATGCCCACTCCCACCGACGGCGGGCCCGTTCAGAAGACTTAGACCGAGAGGATGGTCGAGATGCAAGAGACCAAGATCTCGCGAAGGCAATTCCTTGGAGGTACGGCGGCTGTCGTGGCTGCGGCTGCGCTGCCTGTAGTGACGAGTGTCGCTCCTGCGGTCGCGACGCCGACTGGGACGTTTCCCGGTCCGTCCACCTCATGGGTCCCGCTGGACCCGAAGGCTCTGGCACGCAGGGGATTTGAGATCTACAAGGGTAAGTGGGGCCCGGCACAGGCCGGTTGAGGCGAGGGAACCTACTGGCCCGTGATTGGCCAGCTCGCAGCCAACTACCCCGGTTCTGTGTGGGACCAGATCCCAAAGGGGACGTTCAACTTCGGCGGCGGCGGCGTGAACGCCTGGCGCAGCATCTGTGGCGGCCCGAACGGCGGCTCCGCACTGCTGGCGCAGCTGGGTGCCCCCGCGAACGTCAAGGACGAGTACAACGCCTGGTACGAGAAGACGGCCATCCCCAGCGAGGCCGCGTACCTGGACTACAAGAGCGGCACGTGGGCGCCGCAGGGAGCATCCGGCGCGCTCACGTGGGTCGACAGCGGTGGCGCCGGCGCTACGATCCTCGCTCCACTGCCGAAGACCCCGAAGGCAGTGCCGGCGAGCTTGCTGTGCCACGCCTCTCATGGCAAGTGGCTGACCGCCGCAGGCGGAGCGACCGGCTACTGGGTGAAGAAGGTCGGCACCGTCCAGGGCGTCACGGGTGCCGCCGCTGTCGCAGCGGCGGGCTCCGACCGCTGCGCGAAGCTTGTGTACGACTGCGTGTTCAAACTCGCTTCGCTCATAAACGACTGGAAGGCCGGTGTCACGATCCCCGGAACGCTCGACCCGCAGACCGTCGGCTGCATGTCGACGTCCTGCCACGGCAGCACGACCGGCATCGAAGGCACTCCGTTCCTTTCGGGCGGCAAGAGCAAGTGCTCGCCCTGCCACGAGTAGGGGCTTGCGTTGTGCGGGTCTCATGATCCGCAGCAATCGAACGGACGCTGGCTCCGAACCTCGAGCCGGTGTGAGAGAGGGGGGCGGGCAGCGATGCTCGTCCCCCTTGCACTGGGCGAGTTGCGCCGTCCGGCAGGGGATCGGCGGAACACGGCGGGTAGTCGCGCGGGCTCTCCAGGGTCTGCGAACGGCGCCACGAGACGAAGGGGTCACGATGGACGACGACATACGCGCCGCAACGGGTGCGGCCCGCGAGAATGGGGCTGCCACTCCCGATTCCACCGTGAGCGTTCGGCCGAACCCTAAGAGGCCACGAAGATGGCTGCTGATCGCGGCGCTTGTAGTGGTCGTGGCCATCACGGTCGCAGCGGTGTCGGGGCTCCTCCGGGCGCGAGACGCCGGTTCGCCACAGTATTCGCTCAGGCAGATGGCCTCGGCTGCCGAGAAGAAGGACTGGAGCGGCGTGGAGCGGTATCTGGATGTCGATGCTGTAGCATCACACTTCGTCGCGTCGATGTTTGCAGGGCAGGCCGCCGAGGGCACGAGCGCAGCCGGAGCAATGAGGCCTGGGCTCGCGCCGAAAATGACGGCGACGTTCACCAAACAGTTTAGGGACGCTGTGCAGCAAGCAGTCGAGGCGACCGCCGCCACCGCGAATCGCGGTGTACCGGGCCTACCGTTTGTTATGCGCGCCAAGAGCGTGACGTACCTCGGCGAGAATGAGGCCCTTGTGTTGGTGGAGCTGCCGGTCGCCGGCGGGGGCGTCCAGGACGTCAAGCTCAGGATGAAGCGGGTCGACGACCACTGGCGGGTCATTGCGGTCGAGGACGTGGCCGACTTGATGGGTCTCGTTAACTGACCAACACTCCGTGCAACGCCGCACTCTGCGGTATTCTGATGTGAGTGTTGCCAGTATCACGCCCAGTGTCGCCGGGCAACATGCCTATACGTCGACTGCAAGGACGGTGAGGAAGACGAGAGACCGTGCGAATGGGCGACACCTGTTCCTTTCCAACGCAAAGTCCGCCGCCCGAGGGGCCCTTATGGGTCTTGCCTGTGTCGCCCTGCTTGTGGTTGTGGGCTGTTCAGGTGGCACCGAGAGCGTGGGCGGCAGTAACACCGAGACGAGTGCAAGTGTCGTGCCGATGGGGGGGCCAGCTGTCGAGGTGAAGGTCACCCGAGAGGCACTGGAGAACATGCCTGAGCCTTGGGTGCTCAACACACCCGAGGCGGCAGTGCGTTCGTATCTCGCCTGGACGTCGTACGCCTACCGGATCGCGCAGTCCGATGTCGCTACGCCGACCATGACGCCCTATGAGGAAGTACGCGTGGACTCCTACATCCAGTACAACATCCAGAAGAAGCGGCTCATCGACCAGACGCTCGATTCGATCGTGTTCGGTAAGCCCAGTGTTGGAGCCACGAGCACGCTGCTTCCCGTGAAAGAGAGCTGGACGTACCGGTATATCTCGGTCGAGACGGCTGGCAAGGTCGTCGGAGGTCCGTACTCGGCAAGCTACGACTCGACTTACACGGTGGTCAAGTCTGATACGGGCGCGTGGCGGGTCGACTCGGTGAAAGCCAAGGCGCTGGGCGAAGTTAAGTGATTCGCGGCGTTCTTCGAAAGGTCGTCGCCTTTCTCAGGTCCGCAGGACTTGCGGCCGGATTGATGGTCTTCGTCGGTGTGTGGTCGATGCTGGCCACCTTCGTTCCTCAGGGCGACATCTCGAACCCGGAGGTTGCCGCGTGGGCATCGGCGCATGCAGCCGTTGAGCCCTTTGTCCGGTTCCTTGGTCTGCACCAGGCGTTCAGCGCGCTCCTCTTCAGGCTCGGCGTGTTCGCTCTGGCGGTGGCCACCGCTCTTTGTGCTTGGCAGCGCACAAGAGTCGCGCTTGCCAGGATGCAGACGCTCAAAGAGGCTGCGATCGCTGATGAAGCCTCCGTGTCGGCCGTGCACGACCTCGAGATCGTGTGCGATCCGGGCCTGAGCGCGACGGACGTCATATCGAGGACTGCGGACACGCTCGAGCACCTGGGCATCAGGACCAAGCGTCGCGGCGATGTGCTCGTGGCGGTGTCCCGTCGCTGGGCCGTGTGGGGCAGCCCGGTCTTCCACTGGGGGCTTGTTCTGCTGATTCTGGCGATCTTTGTCGGCGGCTTGCAGCGCTCGGAAGGCTTGATGGGCGTCGCAGTGGGGGAGACCAAGCCCGACGCACCCGCATCGTACGGAACGCTTCGCTCGGGTCCGCTCCACGATTGGGGCCGTGTTCACCGCAGTATCCGCGTCGACGCGTTCGACACCGACTTTCGCTCCGGGAACCTCGACCGCGGGCCCACACCGACCGTCTCGGTTCTTGACGCCGGGGGTCGCGTCATAAAAAAGCAACCCGTCTACCCGAACAGTCCTTTGCAGAGTGGGTCTCTGACCATCCACCCTTCGGAGTTTGGATTCGCAGCGACACTGAGCGTCATGAACGCGAGCGGTGTTGAATTTGGACGTGCGACCCAGCTGATCGACATCTCTCAGACTGCCACGGAAGGGACGGTACCCGTGGGGGCTCTGACCGTGTCGAACGAGGCCGGCACAGGACAACTGAGCGTGTTCGCCACAGTGCCTATGGATCGCGTGAACGGGCAGCTGGCCTTGCCACAGGAACGTGTCGCCAGGGTGAGTGTGAGGGCGAGCGACGGCAGGCCGGTGCTGGATCGTGTCATGAGACCCGGGGAAGAAATGGCCCTGCCGGCTGGCGATACCCTGCGTCTCGACAGCATCGGGTTCTACGCACGCCTCAACATTGTCGATGACCCCACGATACCGCTGTTGTACGCGGCGCTGGCTGTCGCGATGATGGGGCTTACGCTCACCGTTGTCGCACGCCAGCAGATAGTCCTTGCGACAGCCATCGAGGGCGAGAACGGGTTGAGACTCGTGGCCACGCTACGGCTGTGGCGCAACGTGCCGACCAACCGCAATGAGATCGAGAGCCAACTTGCTACAGCGCTCCGCGGCGATGAGGAGGACGTGTCGTGACGACCGAGATCGTGTTGATGTGGGCCGCGCTCACCTGTTACGTCGTGGCGACGGCGCTCTTTGTGTTCGGGGTCACGTTCACCAAAGAGAAGCTCATCCACAACGGGCTGTTGGCGTCAGCGCTCGGCCTGCTCCCTCAGCTTGCGGCGCTCGGCGTACGCTGGGCCCGCGTGGGGCACGGGCCCTACATCGGCTACTATGAGGTCGCGAACGGGCTCACGCTTTTCGTCGTGGCCTTCTTCGCCATCGGCGCCTGGCGCAATCGACGGCTGAGCGCAGCCGGCATAGCGATCATGCCGGTCGCCGTGCTGCTGCTGGGCGGCGCGATGCTCGCTTCTAAGACTGGTCTGCCGCTCACGCCGAATCTCGCGAGCTACTGGCTGTTCATCCACGTCGCGTTCGCGAACCTCGCCTTCGCCGCCTTTGTGGCCTCGTTCGGCCTGGCCATCGCCTACGTCATCAGAGCGCGCTCGGCGAGCGGCACGTGGGCCGAGCGGCTGAAGAGGCTTCCCGCGCAGGATGTGGTCAGCGAACTTACGACGCGCTTCGTCCTGGCCGGCTTCCTCTTCTGGGGGATCATGATCGTTTCGGGTGCCATCTGGGCGAACCAGGCGTGGGGCCGCTACTGGGGCTGGGACCCCATCGAGACCTGGAGCCTTATCGTGTGGATCATCTATGCGGTGTATCTGCACGTGCGGTTCACGTTGGGGTGGCGTGGAGAGCGTCTCGCGTGGTTCGCGATCATCGCCATGCCCGTCTCCCTCTTCGCGCTCCTCGGCACCCCTGTCGTGTTCAATTCGGTCCACGGGGGCTATATCGGCGGCGTCGACGGGTGAGATTCAGATGAGCAGCATCGACTGGACAAGCATCGTCATCATCATCAACAACTACCTCCACGACCTCGCCACGGGGCTTCTGCTGTCAAGCGCCATCATCCTGTGGGTCTTGGGACGAAGGGCACAAGACGGAGGACCTGCGGAGCGCAAGGCTCTGGCGGGTGCGCACCCGACACTGGTGCGTTTCGCGCGCGGCGCATTCGTCTGGATCGTGCTCGGTGGGATACCGAGGACGATCTTCTTCACCCGGTACGAATGGGATCCGGCTGTGATCAATGGGATCGTCCCGGCACTTGTGGTGAAGCACGTCTTCATGGTGTGCGCGATCATCGTCGGCGCCATCATGTGGCGACGCATGGGGAAGATCGCACGCGCTGAGATAGCCGAGAAGGGCGAGTAGACGAAGGGCGAGTAGACTAGCCCTTCTGTTCCTGTCTTGACGCCCTGGGCATCTTAGGCATCTCCGGCATTATGCCCTTGGCTACCTCGGACATCTTGGCCATCCCGATGCCAAGGAAGTCGAAATGCTCGCCGTAATCCTTCATCATCTGCTTCATCGCGGAAAGCATGTAGCGACGCTTGAAGCCGTCGGGGAGCGCGAGGATCTCGGTCATCTTGCTGGCGTAGAAGGTCATGTAGCAGCGACCCAGAGCGACGGTGATGTCCTCGAGCGACATCGCGTAGGGCTCGATTATCGGGGTCACGAGGTTGTACTGCGAGTAGTCGAACACGCGGATGCGGTCTTTCATCTCGTCGTACAAGGGCGTGAACGGCATCGGGGTGATGACCGGGAACACCGCGATGTCCGGATTGAGCCGGATGGCCTCGGCGGCCGTGGCCTTGATGGAATCCCAGGTTTCCGTGGGAAAGCCGATCATGAAGGACGCTTCGACCATGATGTCATGCTTCTTCAACAGGTCGACGGCCTGCTTGTTCTGGTCGGTGGTGGTGCCCTTGTTGAGGCTGCTGAGCATCTCGTCGGTGCTGGTCTCGGCACCGAGGTACACGTGGATGATACCGGCGTCGTGGTACTTTGCGAGGATGTCCTCATCTCGGATGATGTCCTCGACGCGGGTCTCGATGAGCAGGCGGACGGGGATGTGCGCCTCGATGAGCAGGTCGAGAAGCTTGACCCAGCGCTCACGGTCTTTGGTTGGGTAGGCATCGATGAGCGTGATGAACTCGACGGCGTAGGTCTCGACCACATGGCGGATCTCGTCGACGACCTTCTTGGGATCGCGCGCTCGCCAGTCTCCACGCCAGAACAGGCGCTGGCTGCAGAACGCGCAGCCCATCATGCATCCGCGTGAGGTGAGCACGGACGCCATACGACCCCACGGTTCTACGTGGTAGTGGTAGTCCTCCCAGTCGAGCAGATCCCAGGCGACCTCGAGGGTGTCGAGGTCGGCGATGTGGGGTCGCATCGGCGTAGCCACGACCTCGCCGTTTCGCAGGAATGCGACGCCCTGGACATCGTCCAGCGCGCCGCTGGGCAGGTTCGCCATGAGATCGACGAGCGTCTCCTCGGCTTCGCCGCGGAGCACGAAGTCGGCGGTGCCGTTCTCGTCAGTGAGGATCTCTTCGTACATGAAGGTGGGGTGTGGACCGCCGATCATCGTGATGATGTCCGGGTTCGCCTTCTTGGCGACGCCCAGGGCCTCCAGCGCGGCCGGCACGGTCGCGGTGCTGATCGCGCCCGTCACCGGCAGGTAGTCCAGAGACATGACGTAGTCCGGCTTGTAGCTCTCGATGGTCGCCCGGATGTCATCAAATGACGTGTCCTTGTTCATCGCGTCGTAGATCTTCGTCTCGTGTCCCGCCTTGCGCGCTGCGCCAGCCAGGTATGCGAGCTGCAGCGGGGGCCAGTTGCCGATCGTCTGGACGCCCCAGCACTTGTACGGTGGTGTCACGAAAAGGATCCTACTCACGCCGATTGCATCTCCCATCGACCGCTTGGGCGGAGAACATGCCCACAATGATAGCACCTAGACGGCGGCTCACCGAAGCTCGACGTTCGCCGCCGGGCGCGACCGGAAAGCATGTGGGGCGTCCAACTCGACCTGCTGCTATCATCATGGGGACCGGGTGCCGAACGAACCGGTATGTTCCTCACGACACGGAGGCGGAGTGTCTGAGTACGCACGACACGCCCGTGTAACGCTTATCGCGACGGTGTTTCTCGCCGTGCTTCTCGCCGTGCCCGTGACGGCGTCTGCGCAGCCCTCGGCGATCGACGTCAAGAAGGCCGAGAAGGAAGCGGCTGTCGCGGAGTACGACGCGTTGCAGAAGAAGCTGACGCAGCAGATCGCCGATTACGTGGACATCGCCAAACGGCTGGAGATTGCGCGCTCCGAGGTGTCGGGCGCAACGATACGCGTCATCGAGGCGGATGCCGATCTTGAGCGCTCGAAGGTCACGCTACAGCAGCGCGTCGGGCAGCTGTACCGCGGCGGCAACGTCAACGCCGTCGAGGTGCTGTTCACGTCGTCGTCGGTGCAGGACCTGTTCGATCGCATGAACTACCTGGTGATCATCGGTCGCTACGACAACCGGCTCGTCGAGGAGATGCGCATCTCAAAGCAACAGGCTGCATGGGAGGAGCAGGCGCTCGAGGAGCGCGCCGCGCGCCTCTCGGAGATGCAGGCGGTCGCGGACGCGCAGCGCGTGACGATCGAACAGGCGATTGACGCCCAGCAGGCGAAGGTCGACGCGCTTGACGCGGACATCGCCGATCTCGTCCGGGCCAGCATGTCGCGAGTGCCTGATGGCGACTTCTCGCCGGACACGGTGATCACCGACGCCAACTTCCGCGCTGTCGATTCGATGGCCGAGGATGACATCCAGGTGTTTCTCGAAGCGCAGCCCGGCGCTCTCGGCAGGTACTCGGCACCCGATCACGCGGGCGAGCGGACGTCGGTTGCGCGGATGATAGCCGAGGCGGCGCGGGCGTGGAGCATCTCGCCGAGAGTCATTCTCGCCACGCTGCAGAAGGAACAGTCGCTCCTCTCGGATGCGACGCCTTCGCAGTACGCGCTCGACTGGGCGATGGGGTGCGGCAAGGCTGACAGCCACACCTACTACGAGTACCAGGGATTCGGGAACCAGATCTGGTGGGGCGCCCAGAAGCTCGACAAGAACGCGCAGCCCTGGCAACCCGGCGTTCAGATGACGATCGACGGCACCGCGGTGTTCCCGGTGAACGCTTCCACCTATTCGCTTTTCAAGTACACGCCGCATCTGCGGGGAACGACATCGTTCTGGATGCTGTACTGGCGTTACTTCGGCGATCCGCTCGGCTGAGATCCTGATCTCCACCTAGCTTGCCCGTGGTTGTACACGCTGCCTAACCGAAGAGGGAGACCATATGCCGAAGGCCCTTGTCGTCGACGACGAAGCTAACATCCGAGAGCTGGTGAGCGTGTACTTAACGTCAGCCGGGTTCGCCGTGGAGCAGGCGGCGGGTGGTGCCGAGGGTTTGCGGATGGCCGCTTCCGGCGCGTTCGATATCGTCATCCTCGATATCATGCTGCCCGAGCTCGACGGCGCGACGCTGTGTCGCCGCCTTCGGGAGACCTCCGACGTGCCGGTCATCATGCTCACGGCACGAGACACCGAGTTCGACAAGATCGCTCTGCTGGAGAGCGGCGCTGACGACTACCTCACCAAACCGTTCAGCCCGCCTGAACTCGTCGCCCGTGCCCGAGCCGTCTTGCGGCGGGCGTCTGCGCCGACATCAGGCTCCGAACAGATTCGCGTGGGGGGTCTCGTGCTCGACCCGGGTACCCGGGAAGTCACGGTGGACGGTGCGCCGATCGATCTCACGAGCAAGGAGTTCGACATGCTGACGGTGATGATGCGCGACGCCGGTGTGGTGTTCAGCAGAGAGCGACTGCTTGAGTCCGCCTGGGGATTCAGCGGTTACGTGGATGCCCGTGGCATCGACGTGCACATCAAGCACATCCGAGAGAAGCTCGGCGATGATGCCGCTTCGCCCCGCTTCATCGAGACGGTTAGAGGTGTCGGTTACCGCGTGCGCAAGGACGCCTCATGATCACCCGAGCGACTCCGTTGCGGGAGAGGTCGGTCGTTCGGAGCACACGCCTGGCGTTCGTGGGGGTGGCGACCGTCTCGACACTGCTGGTCTTCACGGTCTTCTATGTGGCGTGGACGCAGTACACAGTCTCGCTGCGAATGGCCGATCTCTCACGTCAGACGCTCGCGCTTGCGCAGGGGCTGTCCGTGGGCGGCCCCCTCACCGAGAGCGGCGGCGCCTCTGACGGTCTCAGGCAGCAGCTGTTCCGCGTGCAGGCGAGTCTTATCGGTGCGCGATTGCTCGTGACGGACGGCTCCGGCACCGTGCAGCTCTCCAGTGCCGAGACGAGCCAGGGGCCGCGCCGGGTGGAGATCGACTCGCTCGGCGCAGCCGGCGAACGCGGCGTGCGGACGGCGGTTCGGTCGCTTTCGGGGGCCGGTCGCGTTCTTGTCGTGGCCGCGCCGATCGGCGGCAGTTCAGGCTGGCTCGTGGGGCTTCAGCCGATGAGCGAGATCTCGGCGGCGGGCAGGTGGGTCGTGCTCCTGCTTCTTGGTAGCGTGGCCATCGCGCTTCTGGTCGCCTGGGGCGTGGCGTCGTATCTCGCGCGCCGGCTGACGGCACCGGTCTTGCGGCTTCGCACGGGTGCCGAGGCGATCTCGGCGGGCGAATGGGGGCACCAGGTGCCGGTCGAGGGCGAGTCCGAGATCGCTTCGCTCGCGTCGTCGTTCAACACCATGTCGTCGCGGGTGGCGGACGCCTACGCGGCGCAGAAGCACTTCGTCGGTGACGTCTCGCACGAGCTGCGCACGCCGATCACCTCCATCCAGGGTTTCGCTGGCGCGCTGCTGGACGGGACGGTCGAAGATGAGGTGACCGCCCGCAAGTTCGTGACCGTCATCAAGCAGGAGGCGCAGCGCCTAGGCGACCTCACGACCACGCTTCTGGCGCTGGCCGACATCGACGCCGGACGGGTGGACATCGCACGCAGGCCGATCGACACGACCGCGCTTGGCGACTCATTGCGAGCCCGTCATGAGCCCGAGAGCGCTTCCGCGCAGATCGAGCTCACGGTCGGGGACCTTGCCAGCGGCGGTGTGCGGCCGCTCGGTGACGAAGCCCGGGTGCTTCAGGTCGCCTCGGCACTGATCACGAACGCGCTGCGGTACACGCCGGCCGGCGGCAGGGTCGTCGTGTCCGCCGAGGCTGAAGGCATCGTGTGGCGGCTTCGCGTGGACGATTCAGGCCCCGGTATCGCCCCTTCCGAACGGGAGCGCGTGTTCGAGCGTTTCGTGCGGCTCGACGCGTCGCGGTCCGCTGCGGGGGGTGGCTCGGGATTAGGTCTGTCCATCTGCCAGCGGCTCGTGACGCTCATGGACGGACGCATCTGGGCGGACGACTCTCCCCTGGGCGGTGCCCGTTTCGTGGTGGAGCTGCCGAGGGCGTAGGCGCATCTCAACACGAACTCAACGTTGGCGTCACACGCAGACAACCTCGAACGACGATAAAGATATCGAAGGCGGTTCCTGAACGGTGCGAACCGCGTTACGATGAGATCGAGGTGGGCGCGATGATCAAGAAGTCCAGAAGCTCGGCCGCAATCATCACCGCACTGCTGATCGTGCTGTCGTTGGCCGTGCCTGCCATGGCGCTGCCGAGGACCGCCAAGCCCGCGCCGAACGCCGCCGCCACCGCGTCGAACGCCGAGAGGCGCATCGATAACCTGCGCAACCGGATCGAGAACGTCCTGCGGGCGCGCAAGGCCCGCTTTGACGCCACCGCGGCGAACCTCGCGAAGCGTCAGGCGCGTGTGATGGTGCTCGCCGACAAGGTTGAAGCGCTCGGCGGCGATGTCAGCCAGGTGCGGGCCATGGTAGCGGAATCCATCCGCCTGCTGGAGCAGGCGCGCGCCCAGGAGCAGGTCTGCGTGGACGCGTTCAAGGCCGTTCCGGATTCCGCGAACCAAGGAACCGCGTTTCGCGCGGCCAAGGCCGAAGGCCGCAAGGCCGTGGAGCTGATGAAGCAATCCCGCACGCAACTGCGCAATGCGGCGCGTGAACTCGCCAACATCGCCGAAGGCCTTGCGGTGACGGAGGAGTAGTGACCAGACGTCTGATCGCACTCCTCGTCCTCGCCGCACTCCTCCTCACGGGAGCGGCTGGCTGCAGGGCCAAGAGTGCTCAGAGTAACGTGACGGACGCACCCGACGGTGCGTCCGTCACGACCGTTACCGCGGAAGCAACCGCTTCAGCCGACGCCACTTCAGCCGGTGGTGACGCCACCGCGCCCGCTGGCTCGAAGCATCCCTCCAGCAGCCCCGCCGCCGCGGACGCTGCCGCCATCCAGAAGGAGCTCTCGGCCATCCAGAAGGAACTCGACAGCATGTCGATGCCGAGCGACTCGGACTTCGACTCGATCGAGGGCGATCTGCGCTAAGCGTGGCGTCCCTCGGGTCGCTACCACCAACGAGGACGTCTGACGGTACAGCTACAGGTACTGCCAGACGTCCTCGATACCGGCCTCGGCGGCGGGGACGCACTCGGTGATCGAAAGCGAGAACGTTCCGCTGTCCGCCGAGATGAGCCGCAGGTCGACCGTTGTGGGTTCCTCCAGCCAGCGTCCCGACGCGTCGATGAGCCGCTTGATGCGCGGCCGGAGCAGGTCGTCGCGGTTCACCCGGAATACCACGCCCGTGCTGCCGTCGTTCATGTGCAGGACCGCCCCCATCGGGTAGATGCCGAGCATGGCTACGAGCGCCTTTGTGAGGCTGGGATCGTACGCCTTGTTCCGGCCCTGCATCAGGACGGCGAGCGCCTTGTCCGGCCGGATCTCCCGGCGGAACGGGCGCCGCGTGGTCATCGCGTCGTACGCGTCGCAGAGCGCGACGATCTTGCTGAAGAGGTGCTGCTCAGAGGGAACCCGCATCTCCGGGTAGCCCTGCATGTCGTGGCGCTGATGGTGCTCGTAGGCGACGACCATCGGCATCTGGTCGACGAGCTGGATGCGCTTGAGCAGGTCGGCGCCCTCGCTCGCGTGGCTCTTCACGATCTGCCACTCATCGGAGGAGAGCGGGCCTTCCTTGTTGAGGATGTCCTCCGGGATGCGTACTTTGCCCAGGTCATACAGGAGTGCCGACAGGCCGAGCGACTTGAGCGACTCGGCGTCCAGGCCGAGTGACGCGCCGAGCGAAAGCGCCAGGATGCAGACGTTGATGGAGTGATTGAGCGTGTAGTCGTCGTGGCTCTTGATCGCCGTGAGGCCAAGCACGGCCGCCGGGTCCTTGAACAGGGTGTCCAGCAAGTTGCTCACCAGGCTCTGCAGCGGCGCGACTTCGAAGACCTTGCCCAGCTTCACCTGCGTTTCGACGTCGCGCATGAGCGTCACACCGCTGTCGTATTCCTTCCGGGCCCCCAGCTTGTTCTGACGCGCCTCGGCTTCCCTGATCTCGTCGTCAAGCTCGGTGGTCTCGGCGAGTCTTACCGCACTCGCGCCTCGCGCCTCGAGAAACGCGTTGGCGCTGTCGATGTCCGAGATGCCGCTCTCGTTGAGAAGAGCCGCAAGCGCGCCCGCGTCTCTCTCACCGAACGAGACATCGAGCGTTATAGCCGAAATCTCGCGGGCGAGGAGATCCTCGATGAGCTTGCGGTAGGTGACGCTTTCCTCGGGCAGTACGTGGTTCTCGACGAAGAGCGTGCCTTTGTACACGTTCACGGTAACGTCCTCGAACCCGATTTCCATGATGCCCGCGACCGCCGCGACGAGATCGGCGTTGGACTGCATGACCAGCGGGTGCGACGGCGGATAGAGCGACGCATTGGTCTGGGCAACAGCGAAGGCACGGGCGAGCTCTCTTGCGCGCTGAAGCCGCTTCGCGGTCGCGAACGGCGTCCGGCTTGCGGGCTGAGCAATCGAGGCGATCTCCTCGTTGGATTCCAAACGGTCCTCGTTGCCTTTAGTCTCGTCGGTCACGTGGGCATCTCCCCTCGGTCAGCTTCCAGCAGTGCCAGCGTTCTTTGAGCGAGATAGCGCAACTCGCGGTTCTTCTTGCCGATGACGAAGCGTCGCTTTGCGAGACGCGTGAGAAGCGGTATCGCCTGCGGCGCATGTAATGACTCCAGGCTCTTGAGGACTTCTTTCTTGAGCTCGTAGTTCCTTTCGAAGAAGTTCACTTCTTCCAGTATACGGAGAAGCGCCGGCGTTGCCTCGAGGACGTGTGCCCGGCCGATCTCACGAGCCGCGATCCTGCGTGTCTGCGGATCCCAGTGGCTGAGCGCACGCTGCAGCATCGCCGCGGTTTCAGGTCCGGGCACGTCGGCGAGCGCCCGTATGGCCGAGACACGCACGCTGCTGTCGAGGTGGTCGAGTGCCTGGCTCACGATCGGCGTAAGCCGCTTGTCCCTCAGCGACACGAGCAAACGCACGACCGCGGCGGCCTGCTCGGGCTCGCCCGTGCGCAGCATCCGTGCGGCGACGGGGCCGACGGCCTCCGAGAGCCGGGAGGCGGAAAGGGCGAGACGCGTCCGGGTTTCCTCGGAGCCCGCTACGTAGGCGTCAAGGACATACTCCGCGACAGCGGAGCGCGCGGTTGCGACGATGCCCGCGAGCGAGGCGTCCGCGCTCATATCGCCGAGTACCGAGAACGCGACGCCAAGATCACAGGTCGCCCCGGTCCTGAGCGCGACCTTCACAGCGTCGCTGATCGCCTGCACGGCATCGGTGTTCGGTCTCGCCCTGGCGACCTCTATCGTGGTGCTGAGCGCCCTGGAAGCTGCTCCGGCCGGCGTTGCGGCGCGCATGAGGGTCTCGATACGCAGCTGGTCGCCCTCGTCGGATTCCGCCACTTCGGCGACGATACCGGGCACGTCAGGCGCTTCGGGAACGCCGCGCTCGCGCTCGCTTTGCGGTGCCGGTCGCAGGAGCGCGGCAAGCTCACGTTCGATCTCGGGCGGCAGCGTGAACGAGCCCAAAAGCGCGTCGGGCGCCTCACCGGCCCGCGCGGCGGCAAGCCGCAGGAGGCGGGCGAGCGAGGCCACCGGCATCTTAGCGATCGCGTCCAGCAGCCCTCGCATCGGCGTGCCGGTCGTGTCTTTGACGAGAGCCGAGGAGAGAACCAGCACGCGGGTGTCCTCGTCGAGGCGCAGCAATGCATCGGCGACCCGGCGCGCGGCGAGGTCGGCCGCGGCGGCTTCGTAGGCGCCGATCGCTCGCCCGATCACATCGTCGGCTACGCCCACGGCCGCCTCGGCCGCCCATCGCGCTGCGGCCTCGGCCACTTCTCGGCCGATCTCATCCAATGACGCGACGGTAAGGTCCAGGCCCAGGAGTCCCTCTTCAGTGGAGGCCCTGAGCGACACTTCGATAAGCGCGATGTTGCTGACGCCGGCTTCGAGCAGCGCGGCGCGGGCGCCGCCGCTCGACCGGACGGCCTTGGCCTCGGCACCGAGCACATCGAGGAGGGCGGCGGCCTCGGCCGCGGTGACGTGAGGGGCGATGATCATCTGGCCGACCTGCAGGGCGCGCAGCGATTCGGCAAGCGATGCGATCTGCGTCTGGCCTGCGCCCACGCTCACATCGCCGAGCAGGAACCGTTCGCGGTCCACACGGAGTTGGATCGGTCCGGCGGCTGTGATGCGGTGCGAGGTTTCGGTGAAGCGCTCGATCGCTTCTTCACGGATGGGGCTTGACGGCGGGTAGAGGCGGACGGCGTTAGCCGCGCCCGCGAGCAGCCTGAGCAGCTGCTCCGCCCGTTCCGACGGGCTGTTGCCGCCGGTGCCGTCCACGTCGCCTCCTTTGCCGTGATCGCACGACCTCGTGTGAGTTATCGGCGTGCCAGAGCCTGTCTTGATGCGACGTCCGTCACAGAGCGCCTGTGTTGTGTGGCATCTCACACCGATACACGTCTATGGTACCTATAATGAGCTAAGTAGTTGCGCCCAAGGAGAGAACTTTGGCCCTGCGGTCCGACACATACTATCGCGACCTTGCGGCCACGGCCGTCCGGCAAGCGGGGGTCGAGGAGCCGCCCGTCTCAATCCCGCTCGTGGCGGCGCGCCTCGGCGTGCCTATCGTTGAGACGCCGATGCCGCCGTGGTTCACCTCGGCGCTCATCTACGAGGACGGGATGCCCGCGATCCTGCTGAACAGCTCGCGGGAGCCGCACATCCAGGTGGCGGGTCTCGGTCATGCGCTTGGGCATCTGCTGCTGGTCATCGACGATTCGTCGGTCGGGTATCCCAAAGACGGCCTGACGTACCATCGTGACGCCGATCTGGTAGCCGAGGAACTCGAGACGCCGAGCTTTATGGTCATCGACCAGGCGCAAAAGTGGTTCAACGATTATCGCTACCTCGCGCGACTGTTCGGCGTGAGCGAGAAGCGCATGCTGGAGAAGATGGGCGCGCTCGGGATCATCAAGAACCGCGGCCTCATGTGGGACTACTAGTCCGATCGGCCCGGTTCGCTCCTGCTATCATCTGAGGGGTCGTCCGTGCGTTGGGGTGGATGTTGAACACGAAGTGGAGGGGCTATGCGCACGACGTACGCGGTAGGTGTGGACGTTGGAGGCACGCGCATCGCAGCCGGGCTCGTCGAGCGCAAAGGCCGCATCGTCAAAGAGGCGAAGGCCCTCACTCCCCGCAACGGCCCGTTTGCGATCGTGGACGCCGTCATCGAGCTCGTCGCCGAGACGATCTCGGGCACGCAGGCCTCGGAGATCGCCGGCATCGGCATCGGATTGCCGGCGCAGATCGACTTCCTCAAGCAGTCGATCGAGTTCTGCACGAACCTGCCGCTGGCGGGTGTTGATGTCCGCTCGCTTGTCACCTCACGCATCCACCAGGACGTGACGCTCGATAACGACGGACACTGCGCGGGCATCGGGGAGGCGCGATTCGGCGCCGCCAAAGGCGTTCGCGATTGCGTGATGATCACGCTGGGAACCGGCGTGGGCGGCGCGCTGCTGTTCGACGGCGAGCCGTACCGGGGTTCGCGCGGCCTGGGCGGCGAGATCGGTCACATGGTCGTGCGTCTCGACGGCCCGCCCTGCCCCTGCGGCGGATTCGGGCACATCGAGTCGTACCTCGGCCGCCCGGCGATAGCGGCGCGAGGCCGTGAAGCTGCCCGTGCCTACCGCGGGCAGGCGATCCGCGACCGCGCGAACGGCGACGCCGACACCGTGACGGCCGAGCACGTCGTGGCGG
>JAJFTE010000040.1 GCA_021373175.1 Actinomycetes bacterium | reverse complement strand
AGCGCTACGAGGCCGGATCGGTGATGGTGACGACGAACCTGGAGTTCAGCCGTTGGACCGAGGTGTTCGGCGACGCCACGCTCACTGCGGCCCTTCTCGATCGTCTGACGCATCACAGTCACGTGCTCGTGTTCGAAGGAGAGTCTTATCGGTTCCGTGAGAGTGCGGGTCGGCTCACGAAATCGCGGAAGTAGACAAGCTTGGGGTGGTCAACTTTTCGGTGATCGAAGTGGTCGACTTTTCGATGGACAAACACACTCAGCATCCTCGTGCTTACGTATACTAGTTACGCGCCCCGAGGCGCATCTTCGGTCATGAACCCAGGTGTTGTGCAGAGGAAGGAGAGGCACATGTCCTCCCGGAGAGACAAATCGTTCGTCGTGTTTGCCATGGTGGCGACCACCCTCTTTCTGATGGGGTGTTCACTGTTTGAGACCGCGGACAGCGTGGGCGTCGAAAAGATGCGCGAGGAGGAGCGATTGCGTCTCGAGGAGCTGGCGAAGGACGAGGAGGACCGGGAGCAGACGAAAGCCGAGCCCGACCAGGTCCTGGCGTCGGGTGATGTCCTCTCTGTCCGAGTGAACTACGGGGAAAGTGCCGCTTCGCAGTGTCAGGTGCGCATCGACAACGATCGCAACGGCTGGTACGACGAGGTCGAGAACTGGGTGGACGATGGATCGCCCCTGGGAAGCATCGGCCAAGGTCGCGACGACTATAGGTTCGGGGCGCAGAACTTCAACAAGCAGCTCACTCAATCGGAGCACTACGACCCTGCGGACGCCGAGGGCGAGTACCGGGTTACGGTGTCGGCCAATGACGGCTACAACACCGTCGTCAAGGTGCACTGGGACGGAGAGAAGTTCAGTCCCAGCCTGCTCGCGTTCAGCCTTGACTGATCGAGCCCAACGAAGGGACGTCGCATGAACCGCCTCGCACCGCTTGCACTCGCTGCACTGCTCGCCTTGTCCGTCACGGGCTGTTCTGCCAAGGACGAGCCCGCCTCATCCACAAACGAGACACCCGAGGCCTCCGCCGAGGCACCCGCCGAGTGGACGGTGCAGTTGCTCGACGACTGGCCCACAGATGAGGTGCCGCTCTACAAGTCCGATCTCATCGACACCGCCTACTACTCGGTCCGCAACGACCCGCAGTGGACGGCCGTTGAGGGCGGGCTCCGCAACATCCACCACGTGGTCTACCACACCGCCGCGCCGACCGCCGAGGTGCTCGAGCACTACCTCGGCCTCCTGAGCGCCACGACTGATGCCGATGCCTCCGACGGCTACATCGAGGGCACCATCGGGGAGTACGCGGTGGAGATCAACACCACCGAAGAGAGCGGCTACAACGCCGTGTACATCACGGTGGACCTGCCCAGGGCCGAGGTGACCGAGACGAACCCGTTTTACGCCGGCTACCCGGCCGGGCTGGTCGAGACGCCCGGGGAGTTCGTGTTCTTCGAGGACAAGTACTACGAATACCTCTACCGCGGCACCGACATGGCGTACTGGCGGCAGTTCGACATCGCCGACCGAGACGGCCAGAACGGGCCCGATCTCTCGCTCGAAGACGTCTACGCTTACCACCAGGAGCGCTACGGCGACAAGCCCGAATTCGCGATCGATCGCGACGCACGACAGATGACGTGGGCGGACGGGGAGTACCACGTGACGCTCGCGTTCTACGAGGGCGGCGGCCGTGGCGTGCTGGAGATCGGCTGGGACTGGGAGGGCTAGGGCCATCGCTGGGAAGGCGCGATTCAGTCTCACTTGACAGTTGCACTGGTTACAAACGCGTCTACTAAGTCCGACCAGCGCATTTCGAGGCACCCTTCGGGCTGCCTCGTTCAGTCTTGCTGTCGGAGATTGTTGTCTGCCGACTATTCGGAGCCGTAGCCCAACGCTGGTGGGTATATCCGCGTTAGTGCTCGGCATGAGCAAGGCCCCGTCATGAATCACACAATCGAGATCATCGAGTACACCGATTCCTACTGTACGTGGTGCTGGGGATCGGAGCCGGTGCTCAGGCACTTGCGGGAGGCGTACGGCGACCAATTGACGGTCCGCTTCGTGATGGGCGGTCTGGTTGAGGGCAGACTGAGTTCGTGAAGACCCCCTTTGCGTCCACCTGGCCGTCAAACATCGCCTACGAAGCGGCGAAGCTCCAGGACGAGACGCTCGCCGATCGTTACCTTCGTCGCCTGCGTGAGGTGGCCGCCACTGAAGGTGGCGGACTCGACGCCGAAGAGGCGGGCCTGGAGCGGAGTCGCTTCATGGCCGACTTCAGAGGACAGGCAGCAGACGAGTTCGCTCGCGATAGGCTGGAGTGCCGGCGGAGGGATGTCCACGGCTTTCCCACCTTCCTGGTTGTGGTCGACGGGAAAGAGCGACTCGCGCGGGGCTGGCGCACGTTCGAGCAGATGGCCAACCGTTGAACCGCAGCATCCGGAGCTTCAGCATGCCGAGTGCGCCGGGTTTGAACCAGGTGCGGCCGAGCCCCTTGAACCGCCTCGAGACGATGAGATCGACACCTTTCTCGACACT
>JAJFTE010000012.1 GCA_021373175.1 Actinomycetes bacterium | reverse complement strand
AGTCGACGAACTGGCCTTCGGAACGTCGATCGAGTATACGAACGAGGGCAGACTCCTAGGACACGTCATTCTGGGTGAACGACGCGTACGGACGGTCCTGGCCTCGACGCCCGGTAAGATGCCCTTCGATCTTGAGGTCAGGCTTTCTCACGTGATGATTTCTCATCATGGTGAGCTGGAGTGGGGGGCGCCAAAGCGTCCCTGCACGCTCGAAGCGCTGATCCTGCACCATGCTGACAACATGGACGCGAAGACCGCCGGGTTCGTTGAAGCGGCACGAGCGGCCACGCTTGTTGAAGAACCATGGACAGACGCGATGAACCTGTTCCGCCGTCCGCTGTATGCTCCCCGTCCGGTCGAGGATGACCGCCTCAGTGCGGCCTTCGACGAGGAATGCGAACTGCGACGGGGTGCGTGAGCGAGCGTTGCATGAGCTACAATCTCTAAGAGCCTGGCATGCGCCCGCTAAGGGTGCCCTAACGATTCGAGGAGCAGGATGCAGTACCCCAAGGCTGAAATCGGTGTCTTCGGCGGAAGCGGCTTTTCTTCGCTGCTGGAAGATGCCATCGAGTTGAAGGTAGACACCCCTTACGGCGCTCCGTCCTCGCCCGTGATGCTCGGAGAGATCGGGGGACGCGACGTGGCGTTTCTCCCTCGACATGGCAAAGACCATGAGTACCCCCCCCATATGATCAACTACCGCGCGAATGTGTATGCGATGAAGCTGTTGGGTGTCAGCCGTATCATCGGGCCAAATGCGTGCGGGTCGTTGCAGCCGGGCGTGAAGCCGGGCGATTTTGTGATCTGCGACCAATTCGTGGATCGCACCTGGGGCCGGAAGGACACCTTCTATGATGGGCCAACGACGACACACGTCTCATCCGCCGATCCGTATTGCCCCGAGATGCGTGCGATCGCCGTTCAGGAAGCGAAGCGGCTCGGCATCACCGTGCACGCACGAGGCACGGTCGTCGTTATCCAGGGTCCCCGCTTCTCGACTCGCTCCGAGTCGAAGTGGTTTGCATCGCAGGGCTGGGAGGTCATCAACATGACCCAGTATCCGGAGTGTTATCTCGCCCGTGAGCTTGAAATGTGTTACTGCAACATCTCGCTCATCACCGACCATGACGCCGGAGCGGAAGGCGTCGAACCTGTCTCGAACGACGAAGTCGTTCGAGTGTTCGCCCAGAACAACGACAAGGTTCGTGCGCTCCTGCATGCAATGATCCCAGCGCTTCCCAAAGCACGTGACTGCGTGTGTTCCCACGCGCTTGAAGGCGCAGCGTTTTAGACGGGTCGATCACGGCGGCCCTGATAGCCGCTATCTGGGGGTGGCAGGAGTGTTCGGAGTTCGCTCGTTTACGATCGGTCGGATCTTCGGAATCCCGCTTGAGGTGAACTCAAGCTGGTTCTTGATCTTCTTTCTGGTTGCCTTCACTCTGAGCACGAGTTACCTGCCGGTCGAGCTTCCGAATCAGAGCTCAACGGTTCACGTTTTCATCGCCATTGTCATGTCGGCGGCGTTTTTTGCATCCGTAGTCATTCACGAATTCGCGCACTCGCTGGTGGCTCGCGCTGGTGGTCTCAAGACCTCACGTATCACGCTCTTTGTCTTCGGAGGGATCTCGCAGCTGGAGGAGGAACCGAAGAGACCCGGCCTCGAGTTCCGCATGGCGTTCGCGGGTCCGGCGATGAGCCTCGTGTTGTCAGGCATCGGTTTCGGGGTGCTGGCGCTGTTGAGTTCGATGCACGCGGGCAAAGTGCTGCTGGTTCCGGTCGAGTACCTGGCATATATCAATTTGTCAGTCGCGATCTTCAATCTGTTGCCAGGATTCCCGCTTGACGGTGGTCGAGTTCTTCGCTCAGTCCTGTGGGCGATCACGCACGATATGCTGAAGGCAACCCGCTGGGCAAGCCGAATGGGCCAGTTGCTCGGATACGGACTGATCGCTGTCGCCGTTGTGGGCGTGTTCAACGGTACGATCGACCTTATCTGGTTCGGTGTCATGGGCTGGTTCTTGTCCATGCTCGCTGGCTCCGCGTATCAACAACAAGTGATCAAGACACGTCTGGCCGAGGTGACGCTTGCCTCGATCATGTCGTCCCCGGTCGTATTCGTTCAGTCAGAGACGACGCTCGAAGAGATGGCTCGTTCGCACTTTCTCGGCGGGCAGCACTCGCGCTATCCGGTCGTATCAGAAGGCAAAGTGATCGGTTTGATAGAGTTGCAGTCGCTCAGGGACTTTCCGAGAGATGAGTGGTCCACACGTACGGCCGGTGATGCTGCACACGCGGACCTCGCCGAAGTCGTTGCTGCTCCCGAGGCCACCGTTGATCGCATTCTGACCCGGCTTGAGCCGAGTGGGCCCGGCGCTGTGTTAGTGGTTGAAGAGGGGCGCCTGGCCGGCATCGTCACGCGCGCAGACGTGATCCGGCTCGTCGGTTCCATGAACAGGCAGTAGCTTTCTCGGTCCGGCTGCTTGCTCAAGTTTGTAACGATGATTACAATTTCTCTGTGAGCACCTATGCACCTAGACGAAGGATGAATCGTGTCTGCTGCGCAAGGCAAACGAATTCCCGCGGGTGTCATCGAACGTCTTCCGCTGTACCTGAGCGTTCTCGTTCGACTGCGGCAAGCTGGACAGGTCACCGTTTCCTCGGCGAGGCTGGGAGAGCTTACCGATGTGAATCCGGCTCAGATTCGGCGCGACCTCACACAGTTTGGGTCGTTCGGGAAACGTGGAGTCGGCTATGACATCACGACATTGGTCGAGCGCATCCAGCGGATTCTGGGGGCCGACCACGTGCACCGGCTCGCTCTCGTCGGAGCCGGCAATCTCGGTTCGGCGATTGCCAGCTACGATGGATTGCGGCAGCAGGGCTTTCACGTCACGGCGATCTTCGACGCGGACCCGCGCAAGGTGGGCACCCGCATCGACGACATAGTGGTTCAACACGTCGATGATATTCCCGGCACGGTTGCAGACCAGGGCATCCAGATCGGCGTGATCGCCGTGCCACCAGAGGCCGCGCAGGAAGCGGCTGACCGGCTCACGGATGCGGGAGTCCGCATTCTGCTCAACTACACGCCCATGATCGTGGGCGTTCCAGCGACCGTGACACTTCACAACACGGATCCCGTGCATGAGTTGCTGCATACGCTGTACTATCTGTCACGGCTCAACGAAGTCGACAAGGTCTGATCGCCGTTGGATGGCAGGTCGTTTCGGAAGGTGGTACGCTAGCGTTCGTTCCGTGAGTTGTGTCCGGCGGCCATTGCCCGTCGGATGTTCCGATAGGAGGACGAGATGGCAGCGTTTGGGATGCCGGGCGGCTGGGAGATCTTCGCGATTCTGGCTGTCGTTCTACTGCTCTTCGGCCCGAGCCAGCTCCCGAAGCTGGCGAAGACGTTCGGCAAGTCCGCGAAGGCGTTGCGTGAGGGAATGAACGAGATCACGGACGAAGGTGAAGATGCGTCCAAGGAGCCTGTGAAGGCCGAGAAGGCCGAGACGCCCAAGGACGACGAAGCGTAGGGCGGCATGAGTGCGTGATGCCGGTTCGAAGGCGCCTTCGGGCGCCTTCGAACATCGGTGGGTTGTGTGTCCTCGGCTATGATGTATACTCTCGTGAGCGTTTGGGCGGCCAGTGGCGCCGCCGGGCATGGGAACCTATCAAGTGGGAGCGTGCATGCAGAAGGAAGTCGCCCTCACCCCCGAAGGTCAGGCCCGCCTCGAGCAGGAGCTGATCCATCTGGAGACTGTGCGTCGCCGGGAAGTCGGTGAGCGCATCAAGGAAGCGAAAGAGTTCGGTGACATCTCGGAGAACTCCGAGTACGACGACGCGAAGAACGAGCAGGCGTGGGTCGAAAGCCGGATCATCGAGGTCAATCAGATCCTTGCGCATGCGACCATCATCCAGTCGCCGAAGTCCAAAGGCAAGGTGACCCTCGGTTCCAGAGTGGAATTGCGCGATGCCGAGACATCCGAGTTGCACGTCTACCAACTGGTAGGATCAGCCGAGGCGGACCCGGTTCACGACAAGATCTCGAACGAGTCACCGGTCGGTCAGGCGGTCATGGGCTCCAAGAAGGGCGACATCGTGAAGGTGAACACACCCCGTGGTGGCGTCATCGAGTATGAAGTCATCGCGATCACAAGCTAGTCGCTGATGCCCGACGGTGATCTGACACCTGCTGCTGACCGTCCCGTGGACGACCCTTTCGAGGTGCGCAAAGCAAAGCTCGATGCGCTGCGAGCATCGGGCGTGCAACCGTACAGGGACCGTTTCGATCGGACTCATACCCTTGCTCAGATCGTTGAGACATGGGGCTCACTCGAGCCGGGCGAGGATGCTACTGACACGGTCGCGGTGGCGGGGCGCATCGTCGCCAAACGCGACCAGGGCAAGATCCTGTTCATCGTCATCCGCGATGGCATCACGGACCTTCAGCTCTTTTGTCGCCTCAACGTCCTCGGCGAAGACGGCTACGCATTGGCGGGAGATCTCGACCTGGGCGACTGGATCGGTGCCATCGGCACCATGTCACGGACGCGACGCGGTGAGCTTTCAGTCATTCCGACGAGCGTCGTGCTGCTCAGTAAGTCGCTTCGTCCGTTGCCCGAGAAGTTCCACGGGCTCACAGATGTCGAGACCCGATACCGGCAGCGGTACGTCGATCTCATCGTCAATCCGGACGTTCGGCGCACCTTCGACGCACGCTTCAAGATCATCTCGGCGATCAGGCGCTTCATGGAGTCGCGCGGGTTCATCGAGGTCGAAACGCCGATGCTGCACCCGATACCCGGTGGTGCGAGCGCTCGGCCGTTCGTGACGCATCACAACGCGCTCGATATGGACCTGTATCTCCGCATCGCGCCGGAACTCTACCTCAAGCGTTTACTTGTTGGCGGATTCGACCGGGTCTTTGAGATCAACCGCTCGTTTCGCAACGAGGGTATCTCGGTTCGGCACAATCCGGAATTCACGATGCTTGAGGCATACCAGGCCTTTGCGAACATCGACGGCATGATGGATCTGACAGAGGGAATGGTCGCTGCGGCCGCGACTGAGGCGCTCGGTACGCTGCACATCGAGTACCAGGGCGCCGCTATTGACTTAACGCCGCCCTGGCCGCGCCGCACGATGCTCGACCTCACCAGCGAAGCTGCCGGCGAGAAGATCTCGTTCGCGCTCAGTGACGCGTACCTGCGCAGCCTCTGCGACCAGCATGGCGTGCCGCACGATCCGGCCTGGGGCAAGGGCAAGCTGATCACTGAACTCTACGAGAAGCTCGTGGAAGGCGATCTGGTTCAGCCGACCTTTGTAACCGAGTATCCCCTTGAAACGTCGCCGCTGGCCCGCAAGAAGCCGTCCGATCCCGAGGTCACCGAACGTTTCGAGCTGATCATCAGCGGTCGCGAGTTGGCCAATGCGTTCTCGGAGCTGATCGACCCGATCGACCAGCGAGAGCGATTTGCCGAGCAGATGCGCGCCAAGGGCGCAGGTGACGACGAAGCGATGGGCTACGACGAGGATTATCTGCGCGCCATGGAATACGGCATGCCTCCGGCTGGCGGCATGGGCATCGGTATCGACCGGCTGGTCATGTTGCTGACCGACTCAGCGTCGATCCGCGACGTCCTGCTTTTCCCACACCTGCGTCCGGAATCATAAGATCCGGCGGTCACGCACGGACTTGAGCGCATCGCGCTCATATCTTCTGGCACTTCTCTTGCTTGATGAGTCAACAACCCCGCCACGTCGCAGCGAGGGAGTAGAATAGCTATCGTGAAGAATTCGCCGTCAGCGGCGCGGACGATAGAGAGGCGATCCCCATGTTCGAGAGATTCACTGAGAAAGCACGCAGGGTTGTGGTGTACGCGCAGGAAGAAGCGCGCATGCTCAACCAAAACTACATTGGTACAGAGCATTTGCTCCTTGGCCTCATCCGTGAGCAGGACGGCATTGCAGCCAAGGCGCTTGAGAGCCTGAACATCTCGCTCGAGGACGTGCATGAGCAAGTGGAGGAGCTCATCGGCCGTGGCACGTACGTCCCAACCGGTCACATTCCCTTCACGCCCCGCGCAAAGAAGGTGCTGGAGCTCTCGCTTCGGGAAGCGCTGCAGCTCGGTCACAACTACATCGGCACCGAGCATATCCTGCTCGGGCTGATCCGCGAGGGTGAAGGCGTCGCCGCGCAGGTGTTGTTGAATCTTGGAGCAGACCTCGAGAAGGTTCGCTCGGCGGTCATCCAGTTGCTCTCTGGCTACTACGGCGGGAAGCAGACCGAGAGTGCCGAGGGGCGCCGTGGCGGTCGGGAAGGCGAGAGCCAGCTGCTGGACGAGTTCGGGATGAACCTCACCCGTGCTGCGAGCGAAGGCAAGCTCGATCCGGTGGTCGGTCGTTCTCAGGAGATCGAACGCGTCATGCAGATCCTGTCGCGCCGCACGAAGAACAACCCGGTGCTGATCGGCGAACCGGGCGTCGGGAAGACCGCAGTGGTCGAAGGGCTCGCGCAGAAGATCGCGAACGACGAGGTTCCCGAGACCATTCGCGACAAGCAGCTGTACACGCTCGACCTCGCCGCACTCGTCGCGGGCAGCAAGTATCGCGGCGAGTTCGAGGAGCGCCTGAAGAAGGTCATGAAGGAGATTCGCGAGCGCGGCGACGTCATTTTGTTCGTGGATGAGATGCACACACTCGTCGGCGCTGGCGCGGCTGAAGGAGCGATCGATGCCGCGAGCATCATCAAGCCTGCCCTAGCACGAGGCGAGCTCCAGACGATCGGTGCGACCACCCTTGATGAGTACCGCAAGTACGTCGAGAAGGATGCGGCGCTCGAGCGTCGTTTCCAGCCGATCGTGGTCGGTGAGCCCTCGGTCGCCGAAACGAAAGAGATCCTGCGCGGTCTACGCGACCGCTACGAGGCTCACCACCGGGTCTCCATCACCGACGAGGCGGTCGACGCCGCGGCGACGCTCGCGGATCGCTACATCTCGGACCGGTTCCTGCCGGACAAGGCGATCGACCTGATCGACGAGGCTGGCAGCAAGATGCGCATCAAGATGATGACGGCGCCCCCCGGTATCCGTGAGGTGGAGGAGCGCCTCAAGCAGGTCCGCCACGAGAAGGAAGCCGCTATCGAGGCGCAGGAGTTCGAAAAGGCCGCCAGGTTGCGCGATAACGAGAAGCAGGTCCTAGCCGAAAAGCGCGCGATGGAAGAGGAATGGCTGAAGCCAGACAACACCCGCGTCGTCGAGGTCACCGAGCGCGAGATCGCCGAGGTCGTCTCGATGTGGACGGGAATCCCTGTCTCAAGCCTCACCGAGGAGGAGACGCAGAAGCTGCTGCGTATGGAAGGCAGCCTGCACGAGCGCATCGTCGGACAGGACGAGGCTGTCACGTCGGTGAGCAAAGCGATCCGGCGAGCACGGGCCGGGCTCAAGGACCCGGGCCGTCCGTCGGGCTCGTTCATCTTCCTCGGCGCATCAGGCGTTGGTAAGACCGAGCTTGCAAAGGCGCTCGCCGAGTTCTTGTTCGGTAGCGAGGAGGCGCTTATCTCGCTCGACATGTCCGAGTACATGGAAAAGCACACCGTGTCGCGACTTGTGGGTTCACCTCCTGGCTACGTTGGCTTCGACGAGGGCGGTCAGCTCACCGAGCTTGTTCGCCGTAAGCCGTATTCGGTCATCCTGTTCGACGAGATCGAAAAGGCGCACCCGGATGTCTTCAACATCCTCTTGCAGATTCTCGAGGAAGGACGCCTCACCGACGCGCAGGGCCGAAAGGTCGACTTCAAAAACGCGATCGTGATCATGACGAGCAATCTCGGCGCTCGCGACATTGCCAAAGGCAAGAGCATTGGCTTCTCGATGCAAGAACCAGGCGCTTTGCCCTATGAGACCGTCAAGGAACGCGTCACAGGTGAACTCAAGCGACTCTTCCGCCCGGAGTTTCTCAACCGGGTGGATGAGGTCATCGTGTTCCACGATCTTACACACGAGGAAATCGAAGCGATCGTTGACCTCATGATCGCCCGTTTGCGGGACCAACTCGTCGCGCAAGGCATCGGCATCAAGCTCACGGAAGATGCGCGGGTGTTCTTGGCGAAGGCCGGGTTCGATTCGACGCTCGGTGCGCGACCGCTGCGTCGCGCGATCCAGCGCCTGGTAGAAGACCCGCTTTCCGAGCAGCTCCTCTCGGGTGAATGGCAGCCTGGCGAGGTCGTGGAAGTTGTGGTAGAGGGTGACGCACTCGTATTCACCAAGGGAACGGGGCCGGTCCTCATCCCAGACACGGTTCCGGCCGCAAGCAACCCGAAGGCGACGATGCCGTCTCGGGGCACGTCTTCATCGCCGCGGGGACCCGTGGCCGGCGGCGCGGCCGGCGAATAGAACGCATGACGAAGCCGCGAACGGGATGGCGGTGCCAGCAGTGCGGCTATGCCGCACCGAAGTGGCTTGGCCGCTGTCCCGATTGCGGCGAGTTCGGCACCTTCGTCGAGGAAGCTGTCGCCTTGCGTTCAGGGTCAGCATCGGTAGCGCCACTTAAGCCGGTGTTGCTTGGGGATGTCGTCACGTCTGACACCGCACGCACGCCTACCGGGCTCCCCGAGCTCGACCGGGTCCTCGGCGGCGGGCTGGTGCGAGGCTCGTTCGTGCTTCTCGCGGGCGAGCCTGGCATCGGCAAGTCCACGCTGTTGCTCCAGGCCGCCGCTTCGCTGGCGCATGGCGGTTCCTCGGTGTTGTACGTGTGCGGCGAGGAATCTGCCGAGCAGGTGAAGCTTCGGGCTGAACGCATCGACGCTGCCGACGGGATCATGCTCTTGCCCGAGGTCGACGCCGCGGCCATCGAGGCCACCGCGCTCGCCGAGCGGCCAGGTGTGCTCATCATCGACTCGATCCAGACGATGGTCGATGCTTCGCTTGAGGGGGTCGCCGGTAGTGTAGGGCAGGTCCGGGCGTGTGCGGCTCGGCTGATGCGTCTTGCAAAGACAGAGCGCATGACCGTCATCATCGTGGGACACGTGACGAAAGAAGGAACGATCGCCGGTCCCCGTGTGCTCGAGCACACTGTCGATGCCGTCTTATCGTTCGAGGGCGATCGGGACCACGCCTTCCGGATCGTTCGGGCCACCAAGAACAGGTTCGGCTCGGTTAGTGAGATCGGCGTGTTCGAGATGGGGGAGCACGGCCTGGAAGGTGTGGCCAATCCTTCGGCGGTGCTGCTGAACGGCCGCGCTACGGACGTTCCCGGCTCGTGCGTGCTGGCGACGGTCGAAGGGACGCGCCCGTTGCTCGTCGAGGTGCAGGCACTCGTCACCCCCACCTATCTGCAGATGCCAAGAAGGCTCGCGGTTGGCGTCGACACGGCCCGGGTCTTGCAGACTCTGGCGGTTCTCGAACGGCGCGCCGGACTCGCGTTCGGTCAGCACGACGTCTATGTCTCGGTTGCCGGAGGCGTGAAGGTCGCGGAACCTGCCGCCGATCTCGCGCTTGCTCTGGCTCTCGCATCTGCCAGGCTCGACCGCGCACTGCCGTCGGGCACGGCCGCCTTCG
>JAJFTE010000113.1 GCA_021373175.1 Actinomycetes bacterium | reverse complement strand
CCCCTCACACGTACCCCACGAGCGGCAGCACCCCGCCAAGGAGCGCGGTCGCCACACGCGTGGCGACGTGCGCGTCCCAGCGCTCGGGCAGCTCCCACTCGCGCCCGCCGGCGAGCGCTTCTGCCAGCGCATCCACGATCGCGCGCGCGTCGGCAGCTGCAAGGCGGTTCGCGCCGACCGCGATCGTGATCGCGCGCTCGGTGTTGCGGCGCACGGTCACGCACGGCGTGCGCAGCATGCAGGCTTCTTCCTGAATGCCGCCCGAGTCCGTCACGATGGCGGCGGCGTCGCGCTGCAGTGCGAGCATGTCGAGGTAGCCGAGCGGGTCCACAAGCGAGACACAGCTGTCCGCCGCGCCATCGATTCCCGCACCTGCCAGCAGCGGGCGCGTGCGGGGATGCACCGGGAACAGCACCGGCAGCGGGCATGCCCGCAGCGCCGAGGCGATCTGCGCGAGCCGCTCGGGCTGGTCGGTGTTCTCCGGGCGGTGAATCGTCGCAAGCACGTAGCCGCCGCGCGCGAGCCCATGCGCGCCAGCGACGTCGCGCTGCGCTATCCGCGGCAGGTTCTCAAGCACGCTCTGCGCCATGATATTGCCCACGAAGTGGATGCGCGCCGCATCCACGCCTTCCGCGATCAGGTTCTCATCGGCTTCGCGCACCGGCGTGAGCAGCATCGAGGAGAGCTGGTCGGTCACGAGCCGGTTCACTTCTTCGGGCATTGACATGTCGCGCGAGCGCAGCCCCGCCTCCAGATGCACCACCGGCACGCCGAGCTTGGCGGCGGCAAGCGCGCCGGCCAGCGTCGAGTTCACGTCGCCCACCACCAGCAGCGCATCCGGCCGCTCGGCCGAGAGGAGCTCCTCCAGCTTCATCATCGCGGTGCCGGTCTGCACCGCATGCGTGCCGCTTCCAACGCCGAGGAACCATGCGGGGGCCGGGATCTCCAGGTCGCTGAAGAACACGTCCGACATGGCCGCGTCGTAGTGCTGACCGGTGTGCGCGATCCGGGCGTCGATGCCCGCCGAAGCGAGCGCCGGCATGAGCGGCCCTACTTTGATGAAGTTCGGACGGGCGCCGACAACGACGATGACCCTCACTAGTACGCCCCTCTCGCGAACAGCACCGCCGGCAGCGTGCGTCCCAGTAGCGCCATGTCGAAGCCGACGCTCCAGTTCTCGATGTAGAACAGGTCGAGCCTGACCATTTCCTCGAACGTGAGCGAGGAGCGTCCCGAGACCTGCCACAGCCCCGTCATCCCGGGCGGTACTTCCATCCGGCGCCAGTGGCTCTCGCTATAGGCCGCCGTCTCTCCCGGCAGCGGTGGCCGCGGGCCCACAAGCGACATCTCTCCATGCAGCACGTTCAAAAGCTGCGGGAACTCGTCAACCGAGAACTTGCGCATCCACTTCCCCATACGCGTCACGCGCGGATCGTCCTTCATCTTGAAGAGCGGGCCCGTGGCCTCGTTCGCTTCCTGGAGCGCGTGCAACCGTTCCTCCGCGTCCACGCTCATCGAGCGGAACTTGAGCATGTCGAACTCCTCGCCATCCTTGCCCACGCGCCGCTGGCGATAGAAGATCGGTCCGCGCGAGTCGATTGCGATAGCCGCTGCCAGCAGGAGCCAGACCGGGAGTCCTACCACCAGGATCGCCGAGGCAAGCACCACGTCGAACACGCGCTTCGTGAGCAGGTTGCCCCTGGAGAGCGACACGGGACGGATGGTCACCAGCGGCAGGCCGGCGATCTCACGAACCAGCAGACGCGAGGTGAGCACCTCGAAAAGCCCCGAGGACAGGTGGATGGAGACGTTCACGCCCCGCAGCTCGCCAATCATGCGGCCGATCACATCGTTGTCGAAGGCCGACGAGACGATGATCACCGTGTCCACGTCGTTCGCGGCGACGACGTCCACGAGATCGCGCGAGACGCCCAGGCACGGTAGCGTACCCGTGCAGTAGTCGAGCGACAACACGTCGTGCCGCGACGAGGCCAGGCAACCGATGGGCGTCAGTCCCTGCTCGGGATGTGCCAGCAGCGTCTTGGCGATCCCCTGGGCTTCCGCATTGAACCCTACAATGATCGTGCGCCGTCGCAGCCGCCCCTGACGGTGGCGACGCGCCATGAAGTGCCGCACGCCAAGGCGCCCAAGCGTCACGAACGCAACCGCAAAGCCGAAGGCGAGCACCGTCCACAGCCGCGAGAGTCCCGGCGTCTTGATCACGAACGTCAGCAGGATGAAGCCCACAACGCCCATCGCGAGCGCGCGCATGACGCGTGAGAACTCCCCCGCGCCCCACGTGAGCCGCTCAAGGTTATAGAGGTGCTCCGACCACAGGAACCCGAGCCAGATCACCGCGACGAACAGCGAGATCTGATAGTAGTTGACAAGCCCCACGTTCTCGAAGCCCGCATAGCTGTCGAGGCGATCGAAGCGAACGTAGGTGGCCAGCAGCGTCGCCGCCAAGAGCGCGACGGCATCGCTCCCCACAAGAAGCATCCCCACAAGCGTCTTCCGGCGGTTCCTCTCAAGGAACTCGGGCGGCCGATCTTCGGACACGAGCGACTCCCCCCGAATCTAGCCTACCGTTGCCTCGAGCCACTCTCCAGGTACCAGCGGTACGTCTTCGTGATGCCGTCTTTGAGCGGGACCTTGGGCCTCCAGCCCAACGACAGCAACCTGCTGTTGTCCAGCAGCTTTTGCGGCGTGCCGTCAGGCTTGGACGTGTCGTAGACGATCTCTCCTTCGTAGCCGACGACCTGGGCCACCAGCGCTGCAAGGTCCGCGATACTCACGTCATGCCCCACGCCAACGTTCACGAGATCCTCGCCATCGTACTTGTCCATGAGGAAGGCCGCCGCATCGGCAAGGTCGTCAACGTGCAGGAACTCTCGCCGCGGCGTGCCGGATCCCCACACCGTCACGTTCGGCGCGCCTGCACGCTTCGCATCGTCGAATTTCCGGATGAGCGCCGGAAGCACGTGCGAGGTTTCCAGATTGAAATTGTCGCCCGGGCCGTAGAGGTTCGTGGGCATAAGGCTGATGCCGTTGAAACCATATTGCTCCCGGTACGCCTTGACCATGGTGAGGCCGGCGATCTTCGCGATCGCGTACGCCTCGTTGGTGGGCTCAAGGGGGCCGGTGAGCAAGTACTCTTCTTTGATGGGTTGCGGTGACATCTTGGGATAGATGCAGCTGCTGCCGAGGAACACGAGCTTGCGAACGCCGCTGCGGTGCGCGGCGTCGATGACGTTCACCTCGATCTGGAGGTTCTCGCGGATGAAGTCGGCCGGGTACGTGCTGTTGGCGAGGATCCCGCCGACCTTCGCCGCCGCAAGGAAGACGTATTCAGGACGCTGCTCGTCAAAGAACTGGTTCACGGCGTCCTGGTTGGTGAGGTCGAGCTCGGCGTGGCTGCGCGTAATGAGCGTCTCGTGGCCCTTGCGCTGTAGCCGGCGCATGATCGCGCCACCGACGAGTCCGCTGTGCCCGGCTACGTAGATGCGACTCGACCTCAACATGCGAAAAGCCTCCCGACGAGATGTTGCGTGGTTCAATCATACTCCTAGCGCGTCGCGGACCGCCTACGCGCTCACCGATGCGACATCCGGCATTTTCAGCACGACCCGCTTGACACCAGTCCGGATGGACTCCCCGCTCGCCGCTTCCCCTACCAGTGCGTCACGCCCCGCAGCCCGAGGGTGTGACCGGCGTCGCGGAGCGTCTTCTCCTGAGCGGCGAGTTCCATGTCGTGGTCGACCATCCGCTGAACGAGCTCCTCGAACCCGACCTTTGGCGCCCACCCGAGCTTCTCGCGCGTCTCGGTCGTGTCGCCGAGAAGGTAGTCGACTTCGGTGGGCCGGAAGTACCGCGGGTCGATCTTCACGAACTGCCTGTAGTCCATGTCCGCCAGCGCGAAGGCAAGCTCCACGAACTGGCGCACCGAGTAGGCCTCGCCCGTTGCCACGATGAAGTCGCCCGGCTCTTCCTGCTGCAGCATGAGCCACATCGCCTCGACGTAGTCGGGCGCATAGCCCCAGTCGCGCCGGGAGTCCAGGTTGCCGAGGTAGAGCGTGTCCTGCAGCCCATGCTTGATGCGGCCCACGGCACGCGTGATCTTGCGCGTCACGAACGTCTCGCCGCGCTCCTCGGACTCATGGTTAAACAGGATGCCGTTGGCGATGAACATGCCGTACGCCTCGCGGTAGTTGACGCAGTACCAATACGCGGCGACCTTCGACACGGCGTACGGGCTGCGCGGGTAAAACGGCGTCGCCTTGCTCTGCGGCGCGGGGGCTGCGCCATACATCTCCGAGGAGCCAGCCTGGTAGAAGCGCACCTTGTTGCCCCACTGCTCCATGTGGTCCCGCAGCGCCTCCAGCAGGCGCAGTGTGCCCGTTGCCACCACGTCGGCGGTGTACTCGGGCTGGTCGAAGGAGACCTTCACGTGCGACTGCGCCCCAAGGTTGTAGACCTCGTCCGGGTGCACCTTCTCCAGGATCCGACGCAAGCCGGTGCCGTCGGTGAGGTCGCCGTAATGCAGGAACATCCGCGTGCCCGACTCGTGCGGGTCGTGGTAGAGGTGGTCGACGCGGTCGGTATTAAACGTGGAGGCACGCCGGATGATCCCGTGGACCTCGTATCCCTTGACGAGAAGGACTTCCGCCAGATAGGAACCATCCTGGCCGGTGATGCCGGTGATCAGTGCGACGCGAGACATAGGGGCCTCCGGAAACGGGAATCTGATACTTCCTAGAGTACCAGACGAGCGGGAGCCGGTCCGGGACTCACGACGTCAAGAGCCGTTGGAACGTCGCATACTCGAGGAGATCGGCTTCGAGCGGGCGCTCGAGGAATTGCACCGCCTCGGTTCTCGCCTTCCTCCAGTCGACATCTCCCAGTCGCTGCAGTACAGCTTTGCGCCATCCGGCATCATCGAGGCTATCGGGGTCGTCCCAACCACCCTGCACTGCGGCATTGCGCAACATGACCAGGTTTGGCGAGGGCCACGTCCTGTCCGAGAGGTACCACATGAGGTCGTACAGGTCGCGTCCCTTGGTGTACTCGCGCATCAGGACGGCGGCGACTTTGCCGGCGAGGAGCGTCGCGCGGTCGTGATGATAGAGCCGCATGAGGACGAACTTCCGGACCTCGCTTACCACCGACACGGCACCCGCGGGCGGGTTTGTGTCCACCTCGACCTTCACGCTCAACACTTCGCTCGCATGCGGTGAGAGGCCGACCTCGTGCAAAAGGTGTGGGAACTTCACGAACGCCTTGTCGACTGCGGTCCGCGACTCCTTGAACTTGATATCGATCTCGTAGCCCTCGCGCTCGAACCCGCGCGCGATGACCCCAAGCAGATCACTGAATGCATAATCCTCTCGATTCGCCTCCAGCGCGAAATCAAGGTCCTCCGAGTAGCGCGGCACGTCGAAGAGAAATCGCAGAGCCGTATCACCCGTGAAGGCAAGTGATGTCATCTGCCCGGAGAGCCCGATGTGCTGCAGTATCCTGGCCTGAAGGTACTCTCGCGCGACCGAAGGCCCGAACCCATCCGGCGCCTGTCGGACGTATGCGGCGAGCTCATGCTTCATTCCCGCGCATCCTCCCCTGCGGATGTCCACTTCACGTACGACTCGCGCTCGTCGCGGGCCATCTGCACGATCTGAGAGACCGCCAGAATCACCCGCTTCACGCCACAGCGTACGGCCATCGTCTGAAGCAGATCCAACCGCAACCTGTCCAGATTCTGAACCCGCAGTTCTTGGAGATACGCCGGGTCGGCTGCGTCGTGTTCCAGATACAGCAGGTCGAGGAGCGCCTTCTCAGGTGTGGCGGCAAATGCGCGGGCGTCGGGCCCGAGTTGGAGCGTCTCGAACCCCCAGAACATCGCAGGTTTCACATGCCGATACACAAACGTCCCGAGCGGAGTCACATATCGCGCGGGACGACCCGTCGTGACCGACGTCACCACGGGCACGTACTCCGGAATCAGACCTGCCCGTGCGAGAACCGAACTCAGGCTCACATACGAACCTGGCACAAGGCGATTCGCGATTTCGTAGGGGTCCGGTGTGCGAAGGCCGCGCGCCTGGCTTCCACTGAATGCGTACAGCCCGCGCCGCAACTGAACGAGCTTGCCCGAGACCACCCAACGCGACAGCTGGCGCATCACATCGGCGCGGTCGACGTCGCCTACCAGCAGCAGCCCGGTCTCGAACAGTGGCTCAGCACCAACAGCGCTGAGAAGGTCATTCCATTTCATAGCAGTAAGATGCCATATGTGGCAAGTTACTGCAACGTAGTAGTCACGTTGCCCGCAGCAGACTGCTTGGGTGGCGGTACTCTCCGGGCGGTGAACCGCGCTCTCAGTAGATGCACGCGTCGAGGATGGACAGCACCTCGTCGAGGACCTTCTCCGGTGCAGGCTCGATCAGCTTTGCCTTGCGGGCCCGATAGTCGATCGATTTGACCTGCTCGGCCATCACCACACCCGTGACGGACCCATCAGCGGGAACTTCCACATGGAATGGAAACCCGCGATAGGTGTTCGTGACGGGGCACACGATGCAGAGACCTGTGTGCTTGTTGAATAGGTCGTTGCTGACAACGAGCGCTGGACGCCGGCCCTGCTGCTCGTGTCCGGCCTGCGGGTCGAAGGTGAGGGCGATGAAGTCGCCTCTTCGCGGAACGTACTCCCCCATCTACCACACCTCTTTGCCCGCCGGAGGGCCCCACTCGAGTTCCTCAGACGTGTACTCCGAGGGGATCTCCTTCACGAGATCTGTCAGGTTGTGGCCACCTCTCACACGTCGTCTCGGGACGACGACCAGCGAGCCCTCGCGAGCAACGATCTCGACCTCGTCACCGACCTGGATGTCGGCGTCAGCGAGCAAGTCCTTGCTGACGCGGATACCCTGGCTGTTTCCCCACTTCTGCACTCTCGTCTGCATGGCTGCACCTCCAACGGCTATCCCGAGTATAGCCCGCGCAGTCTCGGGTTTCAACGGTACGCCCAGCGCCCTGCTGCGATGTTCACGCCGTCCGCTTGCGCACAGTGAGCTCGACTTCGCATCCAAGGACGCTCAGGAGCTCAAGCATGCTGTCGACGGATTTGGTGTAGTTTTCCGGGTCCAGCAGTCGATAGACCTGCGCCGCCGACGTCTCGAGTCGCCGCATGATCTCGCGCTTGGGCAGCGGGTTGGCCTCCAGACTCCTGAGAACATCAAGCGTTAGCTGATGCAGCAGCAGATCTCTCATGTAGGCGGGTTCGCAGTTGTAGTCGAAGGCCATCTCACTGTGGACGAATCCTTCGCGCCCAGATTCAAGAACATACGTGACGGCCTCACGGGCAAGCTCATCATCGATGAAATACTCCATGACGTGGTCAGAAGAGGTCGGCTCAGGATCGCATTTAGCGAACGGGTACGAGAACCTACCCCGGGACGTCTCGAGCAGCCACTCGCGTTTCCTGTTGTCTATGCGCACCGATTGAATCGTCACAGCAGTCCCTCGTTCCGCAGCTCCATGATCAGCGCGATGTTACCTCCCCTGGTAACGCTTCGCACGCACCGCAATCGACGACGGTTGCATCCCAAGGCTAGGGGTCACTCGACAAACCAGGCGGGCTCCTCTTTCGTGGTGTTGCCTATACATCACGGAGAAAGGAGCCCGATCAATGATAGCCCGCATCGACCTCGGGGTGGTGGAGATCGACCTGACCGGTTTGTCAGGCAGCCAGGCAGACGCGCACCTGCATGAGGTCATCAGAGAGCGCGCGCGTGCGGCCTTCGCGTCCTTGTGCGCCCAAAGAGAGGCCGCCGGCCTCGCGGACCGGCACTGCGCGTGCGGCGGCGAGTACACGATCAAGGACCGGCGGGTGCGGACGGTCTCGACACTCGGTGGCGAGGTCGAGGTCGT
>JAJFTE010000110.1 GCA_021373175.1 Actinomycetes bacterium | reverse complement strand
ACGCCGATCGCCTTGCTTACGAACGGGACCGTGCGGCTCGCCCTCGGGTTGACCTCCAGAACGTAGACTGTCGAGTCCTTCACTGCGAACTGGATGTTGATAAGCCCGTACGTCCCGATCTCGATCGCGATGCGGCGCGTGTGCGCCCGGATCTCCTCGACGATGCCGTCGCCGAGCGTGAACGGCGGGATGCAGCATGCCGAGTCGCCGGAGTGGATGCCGGCCTCCTCGATGTGTTCCATGACGCCGCCGATATAGACGTCGCGACCGTCGCACACAGCATCAACGTCAACCTCTATCGCACCTTCAAGGAAGCGGTCCAGCAGCACGGGATGGTCCGGGCTGACGATGACAGCATCAGCCACATGCTGGAGCAGATACTCCTGGTTATAGGCGATGACCATGCCACGCCCGCCCAACACATATGACGGCCGCACGAGCAGCGGATAGCCGATCCTGCCAGCGACTTCGATCGCCTCGGCCGCCGAGCGCGCCGTCCCGGCCGCCGGGTAGGCGATGCCGAGACGATCGAGCACGTCCGCGAACCGCTCACGATCCTCGGCAAGGTCGATCGCCTCGGGCTTCGTGCCGAGGATCGGCACACCGGCGTCCTCAAGCGCGCGCGCCAGCTTGAGCGGCGTTTGCCCGCCGAAGGTCACAAGAACGCCCACGGGCTGCTCGGCATCGACGATGTCCATGACGTCCTCGAAGGTGAGCGGCTCGAAGTAGAGGCGGTCCGACGTGTCGTAGTCCGTCGAGACCGTCTCAGGGTTGCAGTTCACCATGACCGTCTCGAAGCCCGCGTCGTGCAGCGCGTAGCTCGCATGGACGCAGCAGTAGTCGAACTCGATGCCCTGACCGATGCGGTTCGGCCCCGCACCAAGGATCAGCACGCGCGGGCGTGTCGCGGGAGCAACCTCGTCCTGTTCTTCGTACGTCTTGTAGTAGTACGGCGTCGTGGCGAGAAACTCGCCCGCGCACGTGTCTACCGACTTGAAGGTCGCCTTCACCCCCAGCTCGAGCCTGCGCGTGCGAACCGTCTTCTCGTCGGTGCGCGTGAGGTACGCAAGCTGCGGGTCGGACAGGCCATGCTGCTTCGCGAGCCGCATAAGCGCGGAGCTCATGCCCTCGAGCGAGACCTGGCGCACCATTCCCTCTACGTCCACCTGAGCCTTCACTCGATCGATGAACCACGGGTCAATGCGTGTGAGCGCCGAGACCTCCTCGACGCTCCGTCCTCGCCACAGCGCGTCAGCGACGTAGAACATGCGGTTCTCGTTGGGTACCGTGAGACCACGGTCGAACTTGACCTCGTCGAAGACGTCCTTGCCATCGGCACCGAGGCCGAGCCGGCCGTTCTCGAGCGAGCGAAACGCCTTGCCCAGGGCTTCCGAGAAGGTCCGCCCGATCGCCATGGCCTCGCCCACAGACTTCATGCGCGTCGTGAGCGTCGTGTCCGTCCCCTTGAACTTCTCGAACGCCCAGCGCGGGACCTTCACGACCGTGTAATCGATTGACGGCTCGAAGCACGCCGGCGTGACCTTCGTGATGTCGTTGGAAATCTCGTCAAGCGTGTAACCGACCGCGAGCTTCGCGGCGATCTTTGCGATTGGGAAGCCGGTCGCCTTGCTCGCAAGCGCCGAGGAGCGCGACACGCGCGGGTTCATCTCGATGACGACCATGCGGCCGTCGATCGGGTTCACGGCGAACTGCACGTTGCTGCCGCCGGTCTCAACGCCGATCTCGCGAAGGATCGCGAGCGAGGCGTCGCGCATCGTCTGATACTCGCGATCGGTGAGCGTCTGCGCCGGCGCCACCGTGATGGAGTCGCCGGTGTGCACGCCCATCGGATCGATGTTCTCGATGGAGCATACGATCACCGCGTTGTCGTTAACGTCGCGCATGACCTCCATCTCGTACTCTTTCCAGCCGATGACGCTCTCCTCGGCAAGGACCTCGCCGATCGGTGAAAGCGAGATGCCGTGGCTCACCTGCTCGCGCAGTTCGTCGAGGTTGTAGACGATGCCGCCGCCGGCGCCCCCCATCGTGAACGACGGCCGGATAACGACCGGGTAGCCCACCTCTGCGGCGAACGCCTCGGCGTCAACGACGCTGTGTGCGTACGCGCCACGCGGCACTTCGAGCCCGATGCGCCCCATCGCCTCAGCGAAGAGTCTGCGGTCCTCGCCCTTCTTGATGACCCCAAGCTTCGCGCCGATGAGCTCTACGCCGTAGCGCTCGAGCACCCCCGACTCGGCAAGCGCGACCGCGCAGTTGAGGCCCGTCTGTCCACCGAGCGTGGGCAGCAGCGCGTCCGGCCGCTCGATCTCGATGACCTTCGCGACGAACTCGGGCGTCACTGGCTCGATGTAGGTGCGGTGAGCAAACTCAGGGTCGGTCATGATCGTGGCCGGGTTGCTGTTCACGAGCACGACCTCGAAGCCGTCCTCGCGCAGCACCTTGCACGCCTGGGCTCCCGAGTAGTCGAATTCGCATGCCTGGCCGATCACGATCGGACCCGAGCCGATGAGCAGGATCTTCCTGATGTCGTGTCTGCGCGGCATCTGTCTCCCTACGGAACGATCATGACGGGACATGACGCTTGCCTGAGCAGCGTCATCGAAACGCTCCCCATGAGCGCCTCCTGGATCGCGTTGCGCCCGCGCTTGCCGCTGATGACGCCCGTGGCGCGCCGTTCGTCGAGCTCTTCGAGGATAGCGCGCTGCGCCTCGCCTCGGCGGATCACCACGCTTGCCGAGATGCCCTGCTGTTGGGCCATCGCCTGAAGGTTCTTCAGGTGGAATTCGGCTCCCTCTTCGGCCTTGCGCCGCTTCTCTCCGGTGAGGCTTGGATCAACCGCGTGTATGAGGTAGAGCGTCTTGATGAGGCCTTTCGGCAACCCCACCGCCGTGGTGAACGCATGCGACGCGGAGAGCGAGAAATCGGTGGGCAGCAGCACCTTGTCGCCGAAATGTCTCACGAGCGTCGTTGGGTCGGCGTGGTTCTTGATGAGATCGAAGCGCACCAGGAACATGGGCACCGGTGCGTCCCGCAGGAGACGCTCGGAGACCGAGCCGGCGACCAGTTGCGTCATGAGCCCCTTGGCATGCGAGCCGCACACGATGCCGTCGACGCCGACCTCGGCGGCAAGCGCCACGATGGTGTCGAACGGGTCGCCGGTGGGCACACGCACCTCCACCGTGAGCCCGGCCGCCTCAAGCGCCGCCGCCGAGGAGCGCAGCCGATCTCGCACCTCGTCCGCTTTGGATGCGATGATCGGGCCCTCCATCCCGGTGGCCTCGATGACGTGGGTGAGCACCACCACCTTCACGCCCAGGGCCGGCAAACCCCTGGCGAACCCGAGGATGCTCTCGCTGTCCTCGGAGAAGTCGGTTGGGAGCATGACTGTACGCAACATCGCTACACCTCATCCTCTCGAGCGAATACGTCGACGGCCCCTTGCATCAGCCGCACGAATGTCCCGAACAGATACCGGGCGTCGTGCGGGCCCGGTGCCGCTTCCGGATGGTACTGGACCGAGAACGCGCGCCGGTCGAGTGCCGAGATGCCCTCGACCGTCATGTCGTTGAGGTTCACGTGTGTGAGCTGGACCGCTCCGAATGCCCCCGAGCGCACTACCGGCGCCACTCCCGCCCGCACCCACGCCGCGAGGTCGCCCGGGTCCATCTCGAGGCCGCCTGAACGCGCCACGTCGAGCTCACCGATGCTCGAGAAGTCCACGCAGAACCCGTGGTTCTGGCTGGTGATCTCCACACGATCCGTCAGCAGGTTCTTCACCGGCTGATTGCCGCCCCGGTGTCCGTACTTGAGTTTGTACGTGTCGCAGCCGAGCGCGAGCGAGAGCATCTGGTGCCCTAGGCAGATGCCGAAGACCGGTCTAGCGCCCAGCAGCTCTCTGACGGTCTCGTACAGGTAGGTGACGGCTGCCGGGTCGCCCGGGCCGTTGCCGAAGAAGATCCCGTCAGGACCGAGCGCGAGCGCTTCGGCCGCACTCGTTGTTGGCGGAACGACCACGATCTCGCAGTCCTCCTCGGCGAGACGGCGCAAGATGTTGTATTTGATACCGGAATCAAACGCCACCACGCGGAAACGCGGCCTGACCGGCAGCACGCCGGTGTCGACGGGTAGCTCACAACCCAGCGGCATCTCATCTCCCCAGGTGAACCGCTCGCCCACCGCCACCTCGGCCACCAGGTCCCGGCCGAGAAGCCCGGGCGCGACGGCGGCCTTGGCGGCAAGCGACGCCGCTTCCAGGTCGACGGTCGAGAGCACGGCACGCATGGCGCCGCGCTCGCGGATATGCCGTGTGAGCCTGCGGGTGTCGACACCTTCGATCGCGATGACGCCCAGGCGCTCGAAGAACGCGCCAAGCGACTCCTCGGCCCGCCAGCTGGAGGTCACGCGCGCCATCTCTCGCATCACGAAACCGGCCGCGAACACGCCGCGCGACTCCATGTCCGCCGCGTTCACGCCGCAGTTGCCGATGTGCGGGGAGGTCATAGTCACGATCTGGCCCGCGTACGACGGGTCCGTGAAGACCTCCTGGTAGCCGGTCATCGATGTGTTGAAGACGGCCTCGCCAGTCGTCTCGCCCGGCACGCCGCACGAGTACCCTTCGAACGCCGTGCCGTCTTCAAGCACCAGCAGTGCCGGCTGCCGCATGATCACCGGGCGACCACCTTCCCGTTCTTAAGGGCGAAGCAGCCGCCGACGAGCACTTCGCTCGCTTTGCCCAGCAGCTTGCTTCCGAGAAACGCCGCGTTACGCGATCTGGAGACGAACCACTCCGGCGTGACCTCCACGCGCGCCTCGGGATCGACGATGGTGATATCCGCGACCTGTCCCGCCGAGAGGCTCACCGGGGGCAGCCCGAGCGCCGAGCGGGGGCCGTGGCACATGAGCCGGGCGACATCAGCCCACGAGAGCTTCTCGGTGGCCACGAGGTTCGTGTTCACCAGCGAGAGCGCGGTCTCCACTCCGGTCGTGCCGAACGGTGCCAACTCGAACTCCAACTCCTTCTCGTGCGCGGCGTGCGGAGCGTGATCGGTGGCGATGCAATCCACCGTACCATCGAGCAGGCCCTCGACGAGCGCCAGGCGGTCCTCGGCGGTACGAAGCGGTGGGTTCATCTTCAGGTTTGTATCGTACCCGATGAGCATGTCTTCATCGAGAAACAGATGGTGCGGCGTGACCTCGCAAGTGACCCGGACGCCGCGGCGCTTCGCCTCGCGGACGAGCGTCACGGAGCCTGCCGTCGACAGGTGCGCCAGATGCAGCCTGCACCCAGTCAGCTCCGCCAGCCGGATGTCGCGGGCCACCATGACCTCCTCGGCCGCGGCGGGCCACCCGGGCATGCCGAGGCCGGTCGAGATGACCCCCTCGTTCACGACGCCGTGCCCGACGAGCGACTCGTCCTCACAGTGAGCCACGAGCGGGGCATCAAACGCCTTCAGGTAGTCCATCGCCACACGCATGACTCCGGCGCTCTGCACGCCTCGGCCGTCGTCGGAGAACGCGACCGCGCCCTCGGCGAGCATGTCGCCGATCTCCGCAAGCGCCACGCCCTCCTGCCCTTTCGTGAGCGCGCCGATCGGATACACGCGCACGACGCCCTCCTCGGCCGCACGCTCGACGATGAAGCGGACCTTCGAGCCGGTGTCGCACACCGGCGAGGTGTTCGGCATCGCGCACACCGCGGTGAACCCGCCGTGAGCCGCGGCGGCTGTACCGCTCGCGACGGTCTCCTCGTCCTCGCGCCCCGGTTCACGAAGATGCGTATGCGCGTCTACGAGACCGGGCAACACGACCTTCTCGCTCACATCGAGGGTATCCCCCTTCTCGATCTTGAGGTCCGGCCCGACCTCGGCGATAACGCCGTCTTTGACGATGATATCGGCGATCTCATCGATTCGGGCCACGGGATCGACCACGCGGCCATTCTTAAGCAGCAACGCCACCGTCCTCACCTCCAAGCAGCAGATACATGACGGCCATCCGGACGGCGACCCCGGCGTTGACCTGGTCAAGCACGACTGAACGCGGTGAGTCGGCAACGTCCGATGAGATCTCGACGCCTCGATTCATCGGCCCAGGGTGCATGACGATCATCTCGGGCCTGGCGGCTGCCAGCCGTTTGCCGTTCATCCCGTAGAGCTTGGCATACTCGCGATTGGAAGGGATCGGCATAGCCTCCGCGCGCTCGAACTGCACCCTCAACATATATGCAACATCGAGTGTTGGAAGCACTCCATCAAGCGCGTAGACCACCTCAGCGCCGAGGATGTCCGGTCGTGCGGGCATGAGCGTGGGCGGCCCGATGACGATTGGCGTCGCTCCGACCGCCCGAAGCGCCGGCACGAGCGACCCCGCCACCCGCGAGTGGCAGATGTCGCCGACGATACCGACCCGCAGGCCCTCCAGGCGACCGAGGCTGCGACGCATCGTGAACAGATCGAGCAGCGCCTGTGTGGGATGCTCGTGCATGCCGTCGCCCCCGTTCACGATGTGCGCGTCCATGCACTCGGCGAGCATCTGAGGCGCTCCCGCGTACTTGTGCCGGATCACGACCATGTCGCACGCCATCGCTGAGAGCGTCTTGGCGGTGTCACGCAGCGACTCGCCTTTGACGGTCGCAGACGACGACGCGGTGAAGTTGATCGCATCAGCTGACAGACGCTTGCTCGCGATCTCGAACGACGTGCGCGTGCGCGTCGAAGGCTCCAGAAAGAGGTTCACGACCGTGCGGCCCCGAAGGGTCGGCAGCTTCTTGATGCGGCGTTCATTCACTTCCATGAACGACTCGGCGGTGTCGAGGATGGTCGTGATGTCCTTAGTGGTCATGTCGCTCACCGTCATGATGTGCTTGCACGAGAGCATCTACGCCTCACCCTCCCCGTCGTCCTCGAGGATGAACACGCCTTCTTGCCGGTCTGTCTCCTCAAGCATGACCTTCACCCGCTCCTTGCGCGAAGTCGGGACGTTCTTGCCCACGTAATCCGCCCTGATCGGCAATTCGCGATGGCCGCGGTCGACGAGCACGGCGAGCTGTACCGAGCAGGGCCTGCCGTAGTCCATCAGCGCGTCAAGCGCGGCCCGAATGGTGCGTCCCGTGTACAGGACGTCGTCGACGAGCACGACGTCTTTGCCTTCGACGTCGAACGGGATCTGTGTCGTGTGCACCTCGGGGTTCATCCGCGTGGCAAGGTCGTCCCGGTAAAACGATATGTCAAGCATCCCGACCGCCACCGCCACGTGCTCGATGTCGCGGATCCGCTCGGCAAGCCGTTCGGCGA
>JAJFTE010000102.1 GCA_021373175.1 Actinomycetes bacterium | reverse complement strand
GCACCTCGGCCCGATGCAGTCCTTGTCCGAGGAGGACCGGGCTGTGGTGACCGACGTTATGCGCCTCACCGACACTGAGCGCCTCGCCGCTGAGACGATCGACACGCTCTCCGGCGGGGACTTGCAGCGTCTCACCGTCGCGCAGGCGCTCGCGCAGCAGCCGCGCGTGCTGCTTCTTGACGAAGCGACAGCGCACCTCGACCTCAACCACGCCCTCCAGGTGCTCGACCTGGTGGGGCGTCTCGCTGACGAAGGCCTGGCCGTTATCGCGGTCTTCCACGATCTCGACCTCGCCGCGCGCTACAGCGACCGCATCGGCGTGGTGGCTCGCGGTCGCGTGCGCCAGCCCGTCGAACCCGCGCGCGCACTCGACGCGGCCGTCGTCTCGGACGTCTTCGACGTGCGCGCCCTGGTGCGCATGGACCCGGTCTCGGGCACCGTCAGCGTCACGCCGATCGTTCGCGGTGCCGACGTGGCGCGACCGGAGCGCGGTCCGGTGGGCATCGTGTGCGGGACGGGAAGCGGCGCCCGGCTCATGCGCCGTCTCGCGCAAAGCGGCGTGCGTATGGCGTGCGGTGCGCTGTCGGAGGGCGATGTCGACTTCGCAGTCGCCACCGCGCTTGGCGCGGGTCTGGTCGCGCTACCGCCCTTCGGCGAGATCGACGAGACCGCCGAGGAGCGGGTCCGCTCGGCATACGTTGGTTCGCGCGCGTGCGTGGTGTGCGAGACGCCGTTCGGCCGGGCGAACGTGGCCAACCTGCGGGCCGCTGTTCGTTCGGGCGTGCCGCTCGTGCTCGTCGGCGAGATGACGGGCGAGCGCGACTACTCGGGAGGCGAAGCGACAGCACTGTGGGCCGAGGCGCTCGCCGTGGGAGCGAAGCGGGTATCTGATGATCGGGCCGCGCTTGGCGCGGTCATGGCGATGGTGGACGGAGAGGGAACCGATGGCTGAGACGAAGCGGACCGGGCTGGTGCAGGTCTACACCGGTGACGGCAAGGGAAAGACGACCGCCGGGACGGGGCTGGCCGTGCGCGCGCGCGGCGCCGGGCTCGAGGTCGCATTCGTGCAGTTCGTGAAGGGCGGACGGCGCTCCAGCGAGCTGGCGATGCTCGAGCAGCTGGGTGTGGACGTCTCGCGTCCGGCCGAGGCCTCAACGGGGCTTCTCGGCCAGGGCTTGACCGAGGAAGACCGCGTGGCTGCGCTTGAGGCGTGGGACATCGCCGCCGAGGCGATCAGTTCAGGGCGCTACGATATGGTCGTGCTTGACGAGGCGTGCGTCGCGCTCGCGTACGGCCTCATCAGCGCGGACGCACTCCTCGGCGCGCTCGGCACGCGGCCGTCGCACGTCGAGGTGGTGCTCACGGGCCGCGGCGCGACGCCTTCGCTCATCGAGGCCGCCGACCTGGTGACCGAGATGCGGGCGGTGAAGCACCCATACGATCGCGGGGTGGCCGCTCGCCGCGGCATCGAGTTCTAGGAACGCTCGCCAAGTACGCAGCACACCGGCTGGAGCTGGTGCGCGACAAGCACGTCCGCCCTGAGCCCGAGCGTTGTCGCGGCCGCCAACATCGACGTTCTCGCCAGGCGAGGCAGGTTGTTCTGCTCCGAGAGATGCAGAGCGACGATAGTGCGCAGCCGATCGGAGCCCAGCGGTTCGAGCGCGCCAGCGGCGCATGCGTTGGACAGGTGCCCGCGATCCGAGAGGATCCGTTGCTTGAGGTGGTACGGGTATGGTCCGGCGTTCAGCATCGCGACGTCGTGGTTCGCCTCGATGCCGAGCACTTCGCACGCCGCGATGGCCTCGATGATCTCGGCAGTGAGCACGCCGGTGTCCGTGGCAATCCCGATACGTCTGCCGATCGTGTCCTGGAAGGCATAACCGACCGGCTCGGCCACATCGTGCGATGTCCGGAACGCCTGGACGCGGAAACCGGCGGTACCGAACTCCTCACCAGCACGGATGACGATGACATCAGGGACGTCCGAGAGGCGCTCGGCGCACGCGTGAGCCGTCCCGCGGGACGCGTAGACCGGCACCCCGAGCGAACGCGAGAGCACCCGCACGCCGGCGATGTGGTCGCGATGCTCGTGCGTGACGAGTATGGCCTCGATAGCTATTCGCCCGAGCCCGGCAGCGTCGATCCGCCGACCCGCCTCGCGGGCCGAGAGCCCGCAATCGACGAGCACGCCGCGTCCGCCGCTATGCACGAGCGTCGCATTCCCGCGCGAGCCTGACGCGAGAAAAGCTATACCGGTCGCCGGAGCGCAAGATTCCATGGGGGCATTGTACCGTGTGACGCCCACTGCGCTTCGGGAATACTTGTTCATGAACGCAAACCTGCAGAGGGGTACCGATGGCCACTGATCGTTGGTCGCTTCGCAACATCTACCTGTATCTCGTGTGCCTGATCACGCTCATGATGGTCATCTTCTCGGTGGTCAACATCGTGCGCTCCACCGTCGAGCTCATCTATCCCGATCCCGGTTACATGTACGAGGTGCCGGCCGAGAAGGGCGGAACGTCGGGTCTTTCGCAGGCGCAGATAGACCAGCAGAACATGGCGCAGGCTCAACAATCGAAGCGACAGGCTGTGCTTGGCCTCGTCGGCGGTGCGGCGATGCTTGTGGTGGCCGGCCCGCTCTACATCTATCACTGGCGTAAGATCGAGACAGAACGCCCGGCGGAAGCCGTGCAGCCGCTTCAGACCGCATGATCGAACCGACGAGGGGAGTCCGCGTGAGTGTGACCTTGTATGCGCTTTCGACGTGTCCATACTGCCGCATGACCCGCAAGTACCTTGAAGACAGCGCTGTTCAGTTCGATCTGCACGAGATCGATCTGCTCGACGAAGATGCGCGTACGGCGGCCGTCGCCAAGGTGAGGGAGCTCTCGGGCGGCGCTTCGTTTCCCGTCATCGTCGTCGACGATGAGGTCATCGTTGGTTTCAACAAGAAGCGGATCAAGGAGCTGCTGGGACTATGAGTGAGAGCGCGCCGGTTCGGCGCAGGTTCAGTACGGGTACGACGACCGCCGACCTGAGGCAGTATATGGGTCCGTTCGCCGAGAGGCTCGGCTACAAGTTCAACACCGACGCCGGGTTCGTAGAAGAGGTGCTGACCTCCGAAATCGAGATCCTCGACTCGACCGGGGATGTGTTCTGTCCTTGCCGTATGCGAACGGGCGATTCGAAGGAAGACACGAAGATCATCTGCCCGTGCATACCGTTTCATCGAGACCAGTTCGCTGGACTGAAAAAGTGCTGGTGCGGCCTGTTCATACTGAAGGAGGTCGACGACGGCCTCGAGTTGCTCGGCGTCATCGAAGAGCCCGAGGGCCCCATCGACGTTCCCGTGTTCCGCGTCGATGATCTTCCTGATGGCCAGATCCGGCACGTGAAGGTCGGGAGGCAGGATATAGCTGTCGCGCGTGTGGGGCAGGAGTTCTTTGCGCTCTCGAACGTGTGTCGCCACGCGTTCGCCCCTTTGGGCGAGGGATTCATGGACGGGTATCACGTGATGTGTCCGTGGCATGGGTGGCAATACGACGTCCGCGATGGCACCACCGATCACCCTGGAGCCGACGTGAAGACCTACCCTGTCTCGGTCGAAGACGGGGAGGTTCGGGTCCGCATGCCACACGCTCGGTGAACGATTGTTATGCGTCATCGGCACAAGGAAGGCCGAAACGTAACGGAAATGCATCAGTACCGCCGACCGAAGTATAGGCTCCACTCGGCTTTTGTTGATTGTAGAGAGTCTGTTGCATAGAGCGTCGATGTGTTACATTCCTCCAATCTCAGGCGGAGCGCGCGTCGGCATGGGGATGTCGGCACACGCGAATGATCGTATGCGCAAAGGAGGACGGTATGACCAGCAAGCGTAGGCGGTTCGTCGCCATGGTCGCTGTTGTCGCTTCCCTGGCCCTCGTGGCCACGGGTTGTGCCAGCAAGACGGACACGAGCGACACAGGTGGCGCCAAGACGACTGAGGTCGTCATCGGCATTGGTGCTCCTCTCACAGACGGCGCGGTCGCGCTGGGCCAGGGCATGGTGCGGGGCGCGAACCTCGCGGTCCAGCAGGCCAACGAGACCCAGGAACTGAAGGACCTCGGCATCAAACTCAGCACGGTCGAGGGCGACGATAAGGGCGATCCGACAACAGGCGGCAACGTAGCCACCCAGTTCGTGTCGAACCCGAACCTGGTCGGCGTCATGGGTCACCTGAACTCTGGTGTCACCCGAGTTGCGGTCAAGATCTACAACCAGGCTAATGTCCTGCAGGTCAGCCCGGCTAACACGGCCGTCGACCTCACCAACATGGGCATGGCCAACTACTTCCGTGTCTGCACCGTCGACTCGGTTCAGGGCCCGGCAGCGGCTGACTATGCATACAAAGTCGCCGGCAAGAAGGTCGCCTTCGTCGTCGACGACGCGACCGTGTACGGTACGGGCCTGGCCGACGAGTGGGCCAAGCAGTTCGCAGCGGACGGCGGCAAGGTTGCCGGACGCGAGAAGACCACCGACAAGGACACCGACTTTAAGGCGCTCGTCACCCTGATCAAGTCCTCCGGTGCTGAGATCGTGTACTACGGCGGCATCTACAACTCGGCCGCGCTTCTCTCCAAGCAGATGAAGGAAGGCGGCGTCAAGGTTCCTTTGATGGGCGGCGACGGCATCTTCGATCCCGAGTATGTCAAGCTTGCTGGTGCGGCTAACGCGATTGGTGACTACGCCACCTCCGTCGGTCTGCCGCTCGCGGAGCTCCCCAAGGGCCAGGAGTTCCAGGCCGCATTCAAAGCCGCCTATCCGAATGAAGCGATCGCGGCATACGATGCGTACTCCTACGATGCGGCGAACGTGATAATCAAGGCCATCATCGTTGCGGCCAAGGAAGTGGGCGCCGACAAGGTGACCACGACCGAAGGCAGGAAAGCGATCATCGCCGCTGCGGCGAAGACCGACTTCGAAGGCGTGACCGGCAAGGTCTCCTTCGATGCGAAGGGCGACACCACCAACAAGGCGATCACCGTCTACATGGTCGGCCCTGACGGCACGTGGGCACCCGCACCGAAGTAGCAACGTCTCGAGCGTGTTTGTCTCGTAGTTCGCGAGAAACAGCTCGGACGGGTAGCTCGTCTACCCGTCCGAGCTGTCAGACGGCAGCGTCGTCACTGTGGGTGCCCGTGGTAACGCGAGCCCGCATGACTCAAGAATCAGGAGTCCAGCTTGTCTCTCAGCTACCTGCTTGAGCAGACCCTCAACGGCGTCACGCTTGGCGGGCTGTATGCCCTCCTGGCGCTCGGTTACACACTGGTATACGGCATTCTGCTCATGATCAACTTCGCTCACAGCGAACTGTTCATGCTCGGCGGCTATGTTGGGCTCGGCGTACTCAAGCTCCTGTCAGATCCGGCCACCGTTAAGGCCACAGGTCTTGGGTTCCTCGAGCCGATACAGGCGTTCTTCATGTCGGGAACGGTCGGTTTCGTCGCATTGCTTGTGGCCACGTTCGGGATATCGGCGATAGTCGTCGGCATCCTCGGGATGGTCATCGAGCGCTTCGCATACCGGCCGCTGCGTCACGCACCTCGTCTTGCGCCGCTCATCTCGGCGATCGGTGTGTCGATCTTCCTGCAGAATGCGGTCCTTCTCTGGATCGACAGCAAGCAGCTTCCATACACGCGCGCTGATGGAAGCGCGTTCGTGACCGCTCAGACGGCGTTCACCATTGGGACGGTGCACGTTTCCACGATGCAGGTGTTCATCGTGGTGACGTCACTCGTCTTGCTCGCCTTGCTCGACACCTTTGTGTCCAAGACGCGCATCGGGCGCGCGATGCGAGCTACGTCGCAGGACGGCGAAGCTGCGGGACTGATGGGCGTGAATATCAACAGCGTCATCGCACTCGCGTTCTTCATCGGGCCAGCGCTTGGCGCGGTCGCCGGGGTCTTCAACGGGATGTATTACGGCTCGGTCAAGTTCAACATGGGATTCGTCCCGGGTATCAAGTCGTTCACTGCCGCCGTGATCGGCGGTATCGGCAATCTTCGCGGCGCCATGTTAGGAGGATTCCTCCTTGGGATCATCGAGTCGCTCGCGAGCGGATTCGTGAGCAACGCCTATCGTGACGTCATCGCATTCGTCGTCCTCATCCTCGTCCTCATATTCCGACCGGGCGGTCTGCTCGGCGAAGCAGTAGCGGAGAAGGTGTAGACGATGGGAGGCACAAAGACAGCATCAACGCCGACCAATGGGTCCAAGGGATCAACACGCAGCAAGACCCTGCTCTATGTCGGGCTGGCGCTCTTGATGATCATCGTTCCTGTCACGTTTCAGGCGGCCACCGGTCTCGGGTTCCTCGTTCGTATCCTGGTGGTCGTCGGTATCTGGGTACTGCTTGCACTCGGATTGAACATCGTGGTCGGTTACGCCGGTCTGCTTGATTTGGGCTATATCGCCTTTTATGCCATGGGCGCCTATGCGGGTGTGCTCATCGGGCAATCGTTCTCGTCGGTGCTCGGTGGTGCCACGTACTGGGTCATGCTCGTCCCGGCAGCGATCGCGGGGGCGGTTACCGGGCTTGCGCTCGGCTTCCCCGTGCTTCGTCTGCGCGGCGACTACCTGGCGATCGTGACACTGGGATTCGGCGAGATCGTACGCATCTGTCTGAACAACAACATCTTCGGGCTGACGAACGGTGCGACCGGTCTTCCGAAAGGAGGCGACCAGCTGGTGCCTCCGTTCGGCGCGATCTGGTTGCAGGACCACGTGCGGTTCGACACTCCTATCGGCCAGTTCGTGTTCAGCCAGAACCTGTTCTGGTACTTCATCGTGGTGTTGCTCTGCATCATCGCGATCATCGTCATCACGCGGCTCGATGACTCACGTCTGGGCCGTGCATGGGTTGCCATGCGAGAGAACGAGGTCGCAGCGGCGGCGTGTGGCGTGAACATCATGACCCAGAAGCTGTGGGCGTTCTCGCTGGGGGCGCTGTCCGGCGGCGTTGCCGGCGTTACCTTCGCGTACGTTCAGCAGTTCATCAGCCCGGAGTCTTTCACGTTCATGGAGTCGGTCTTCGTCGTGTGTATCATCGTCCTCGGCGGGATGGGCTCGATTCGCGGCGTTATCGTCGGAGCCTTGCTGATCAGAGGGATTCCTGACCTCATACAGGGTCTTGCGGTAGCCGGCGTGCTCAAACTGCCCGGATCCGCGATCTCCATGATCAGCGGGTACCGGTTCCTCGTGTTCGGGCTTCTGATGGTGATCATGATGGCCGTGAGGCCGCAGGGAATCATTCCAAGTTCGCGTCGCGCGCGAGAGCTGAGACCTGACGACGAGCGACAGCTGGAAGAAGAGGACCAGACGATGTGGGATGTCGAGCATCGCGAACAGGTCTCCGTACATAATCCGTAGGCAGACATCGGCGGAGAGGCATGCACACAGATGGCACTCGTTGAAGCGAATAACGTGACGATGGCGTTCGGGGGGCTCAAGGCTCTGAACAATATCAACCTGACGATCGATCAGGGCGAGATCGTCGCTCTCATCGGCCCTAACGGTGCCGGAAAGACGACGCTTTTCAACCTGATGACGGGCATCTACAAGCCGACAGAGGGTTCCGTGACGTTCGACGGCCAGGAGCTCGCGGGCAAGAAGCCGCATCAGGTTTGCCGGATTGGCATCGCCCGGACCTTCCAGAACATTCGTCTGTTCGCGAATATGACGACCCTTGAAAACGTGATGGTCGGCCGGCACTCGCGCACCACCGCCGGACCGCTCAAGGCGGTGCTCCGAACCCCGGGGTTCAAGCGCGAGGAGCGGCGCACGGTCGATGAGGCGCTCAAGTGGCTTCGGTTCGTGAGTCTTGCCGATAAGGCCAATGATCTCGCGAAGAATCTGCCGTACGGCGCGCAGCGACGCCTTGAGATCGCACGGGCGCTCGCTACCGAGCCGAAGCTCATCTTGCTCGACGAGCCAGCGGCGGGCATGAACCCGCAAGAGAGCGCAGACCTGACGCAACTTATTCGGAGAATCAGCAAGACCGGTATCACGGTTCTGCTCATCGAGCACGACATGAAGGTGGTCATGGACATCGCGGACCGCATCTACGTCCTCGATTTCGGTGAGATGATCGCTCAAGGTCTGCCGAAGGAGATCCAGCGCGACCCGAAGGTCATCGAGGCCTATCTCGGCAAAGGTGCCGAAGCCCTGCTCGCCGCGGTTCGGTCGGAGTGATGATGTCGAATACCGTACTCTCAGTGGAGAATGTCCATACCTTCTACGGCCAGATCGAGGCGCTGAAGGGGATTAGCCTGTATGTCGATTCGGGCGAGATCGTCACGCTTATCGGCGCGAACGGTGCAGGCAAGTCGACCACGCTCAACACGATTTCCGGGCTTCTGTCGCCGAAGGCCGGTTCGATCAAGCTCTTTGACGAGGTCATCTCGGGCCTTCCGGTGCACAAGGTGACCGCGAAGGGCGTGGTGCAGGTTCCCGAGGGACGGCGCATCTTCCCAAGAATGACGGTCGAAGAGAACCTCAACATGGGTGCATTCTTGCGAAACAAAGATGCCGCGGGAATCAAAGAGTCGATGGGCAGGGTGTTCGATCTGTTCCCGCGGCTGAAGGAGCGTCGCACGCAGAAGGGCGGAACGCTCTCGGGCGGCGAGCAGCAGATGCTTGCTATGGGCCGGGGCATCATGGCGAAGCCCAAGCTGCTGATGCTCGATGAGCCGTCGATGGGGCTCGCGCCCGTCGTGGTCGAGACTATCTTCGAGACCATCGAGAAGCTCAACCAAGAGGGCACGACGATCCTGCTCGTCGAGCAGAACGCCGCCATGGCGCTTTCCGTCGCGCATCGTGGTTACGTGCTCGAGGTCGGCTCGATCGCGCTTGAGGGTCTTGGCACAGAGCTGCTGCACAACGAGCAGGTCCGCAAGACGTACCTCGGCGAGTCGTAGCGTCTCACGCACCGTGCAAGGAAGACCCGGGCTGCCCTCCCAGCAAGCCGGGCCTTTCTTTGTTCAATGCCTTGATGAGGCCTGACAACGGGTATGAAAGCCTATCGGCTGGGGCGGTGTCGCGCCGCCAACGGTGAAGGGAGTAACCATGGTCAAACGGCTATTCGCTCTCGCGCTTGTCGTCGCGCTGGCATTCGCCGTTGTCGGATGCACGGGCGGTGGCTCGGGTACCACAACTGGTGGCACGACCGCGCCCAAGGGGCCGGTGACGGTGGGCTCGAAGATCGACACCGAAGGTGGCGTGCTCGGGCAGATCATGATCGCCATGCTGGAGAACAACGATTTCACCGTGGTGGACAAGACCAAGACCGGGACGACCGAGGTCGTGCGCAAGGCGCTGCTGGCAGGCGAGATCGACATGTACGCCGAGTACACTGGGACCGCGCTCACGCAGTTCTTTCCCGGCACGACCATCGACCCCGGCGTGAGCAAAGACGCCCAGGCGTCGTACGACACGGTGAAGAAGCTCGATGCCGAGAAGAACAACATCGACTGGCTCCAGCCGTCGCCCGCGAACAACACCTGGGCGATCGCGATCCCAAAGACGCTGTCGGACACTCAGAACCTCAAGACGCTTGCTGATTGGGCCGCGTACATCAACAAGGGCGGCGCGGTGAAGCTTGTGGCGTCGCAGGAGTTCGTGGACCGCACCCAGGACGGCGTGCCCGCGATCGAGAAGGCGTACGGCTTCAAGCTCAAGGCCGAGCAGCTCATCGTTCTGTCTGGTGGCGACACCGCGCAGACCGAGGCGGCGGCCGCGCAGGGCACGAACGGCGCGAACGCCGCTATGGCATACGGCACCGACGGCAACCTCTCGGCATTAGGGCTTGTCGTCCTGGCCGACCCGAAGAGCATCTGGCCGGTGTACCAGCCAGCTCCGACGGTCCGCGGCGAGATCATGAAGAAGTACCCGGAGATCGCCACGATCCTAGACCCGGTCTTCAGCGGTTTGACGCTCGAGACGCTGCAGCAGCTTAACGGCAAGGTCGCCGTTGACGGTGCCGACCCAAAGACCGTCGCGAATGACTATCTCAAGACGAAGGGGTTTATCAAGTAGCGTGACCGAGGACAGCGCGCAGACTCGATTCGACAGGGTGGCGCTCATGGGTGCGCTCGTCGCGCTTGCGGGCGTCACCGTGCTGCCGTTCCTGGAGTTGCGGGCGAACCGACTGGTGCCGGGCGTCGCGTACCCGATGATGGCTGCCGGCTCCTGGGCTTACCTCGTGTGGCTGCTCGTGGCGGTCGGGTTCCTCTCCGCGGTGCTGCCGACGGCGAAAGTGCGAGCGGCAGCCTCTACCGCGAGCGGGTACGGGCTCATCGCGGCCACGGCGTGGGCGGTCGGCGCCGCGACGAGGTCGCTGCTCGTGAGCCAGCAACCCGCGATGCGGGTGTCGCTTGGCGCCGGGGTGTGGGTGCTGCTTGCGGGTACCGCCATTCTCGGCTTCTCCGGTGGCGAAGAGCGGGCGGGCACGCTTCTGCGCCGGACAGTCCCCATCGTGCTCGCTGTCGCGGCAGTCGCTGCGGCGTTCGTCTGGGGTGGTCTCGATCGCATCTCGCTCGCCCGCGAGTTCGAGGTGCGCGCGAGCTCGTTCTGGTCGCTTCTCGGCGGACATCTCGCGATGTCGGGCTCGGGACTCGGTTTGGGGCTGCTCTTCGGCGTGCCGCTCGGTCTGTGGGCGACGCGGAACCGCGGCGTGCGGAGCGTCGTGCTGGGCGTGACCGGCGTCATCCAGACGGTGCCGAGCCTCGCGCTCCTCGGCCTGCTCATCGCCCCGCTTGCCGCGCTCAGCCGTGCGGTCCCGGTGCTTCGGGCGATCGGTGTGCAAGGTATCGGGAACGCGCCCGGGCTTATCGCGCTCACGCTCTACGCGCTGCTCCCGATCGTCCGCAACACCTACGTGGGGCTCTCCGAGGTTGACCCCGCCGTCATCGACGCTGGCCGCGGCATGGGGATGAGCTCCTGGCAGCTCCTGTGGCGGGTGGAGTTCCCGCTCGCGCTCCCGCTCATCGTCGAGGGAGTGCGCACGGCGTCGGTGCTGCTTATCGGCATCGCGACGCTCACCGTCTTTGCGGGCGCGCGCAACCTCGGCAACCTCATCTTCGAAGGCCTTGGCCAGTTCGCGCCCGATCTCATCTTGCTCGGTGCGCTGCCGGTCATCGCGCTCGCGGTAATCGCTGACGTCGCGCTTTCCGCCCTCGGACGGGCGCTCACACCGGAAGGGGTCCGCGCATGATCCGGCTCGAGGACGTCACGCGCCGCTATGGCGATAAGACCGCCGTGGACTCGCTCTCACTCGAGGTTGCCGAGGGCGAGGTCTGCGTGCTCATCGGTCCGTCTGGCTGCGGCAAGACCACCACGTTGCGCATGATCAACCGCCTGATCGAGCCCACCTCCGGCCACATCTTCGTGGGTGATCGGGACATCCTCTCGATGCCTGCCGAGGAGCTCCGTCGCGGCCTGGGGTACGTCATCCAGTCGATCGGCCTGTTCCCGCACCTCGATGTGGCCGCGAACATCTGCGTCGTGCCGCGCCTGCTCGGCTGGGAGAAGCAGCGCATGGCCGAGCGGGTCGACGAGCTGCTCGCGCTCGTGGGCCTCGACCCGGCGGCGTATCGCCACAAGTACCCGCGCCAGCTCTCGGGCGGCGAGGCGCAGCGTGTGGGCGTGGCCCGGGCGCTTGCGGCCGACCCGCCGGTGCTGCTCATGGACGAGCCGTTCGGCGCGGTGGACCCGCTCAACCGCGAGCGTCTGCAGGCCGAATTCGCGCGCATCCAGCGCGAGCTCAAGAAGACCGTCATCTTCGTCACGCACGACATCGACGAGGCCATCCGCCTTGCCGACAAGGTCGCCATCATGCGCGACGGCAAGCTCCAGCAGTTCAACACGCCCGAGGAGGTCTTGAACCACCCCGCGAACAAGTTCGTGCACGACTTCGTGGGCGCCGACCGCGCACTCAAGCGACTCGTACGCGTGCGCGTGGCTGACGTGATGCGCTCGCCCGTGACCGTGCTCGCCGACGCCGATCCCATCTCGCTGCAGGAAGCGGCCGGGCGCCGCCGCTTCGCGTATGTGGTGCAGCCCGACGGACGGCTTCTCGGCTGGCTCGACACGCGCAGCCTTGCCGAGGGCACCCGACCCGCCGCCGCGATGACGCAGATGGACGTGGCGGAGGCCTCCGTGCGACCAGACGACAGCCTGCGAGACGCGCTCTCGCGCATGCTCGGCCTCGGTTTCCGCAGCATCGCCGTGACCGACAAGAACGACGTGTTGCTCGGAGAGGTCACGTTCGCGGCCGTGGAAGACGTCATGACGGAAGGCGACGAGCACGTCTCCAACCAGCCCACGGAGGCTCCGGAGTGAAAGAGCGCCGCTCGATAGGCGTCGCGACCGTTGTGGTGGCGGCACTCGCCTTCTCGTGGCTTGTGAGCGCGCAGGGGCTGTGGCAGTCGTTCTTGCGAGCGCTCTTCCCCGCGCAGCCCGTCGTCCTCATGCCGAGGGACACGCTCGCCGCGTTCGTGCTCCAGCATCTCGCGCTCGTGGGGATCTCGAGCGCGCTCACGATCGCGGTCGGCATCCCGCTCGGCATCTTCGTGACGCGCCGCAGCGGGCGTGAGTTCCGCGGCCTCGTGGTGGCAGCGACCGACCTGGGGCAGACGTTTCCGCCGGTAGCGGTGCTCGCGCTCGCGATGCCCGTTCTCGGCTTCGGTTTCTGGCCGACGGTCATGGCGCTTTTTATCTACGGAATGTTCCCGGTGGTGAGCGGCGCGATCTCCGGCATAGAGTCCGTCCCCAAGGCCGTGCTCGAAGCTGCCGAGGGAATGGGCATGAGCCCGTGGCAGGTGCTGCTGCGCGTGGAGCTGCCGCTCGCGGCGCGCGTCATCTTGAGCGGTGTGCGCACGTCGGTTGCGATCAACATCGGGACCGCCACGGTGGGCGCCGCGATCGGCACCGGCGGACTCGGCGTGCCGATCATCGGCGGGCTCGCGGTGCAGAACATGGCGTATGTGCTCGAGGGCGCGATCCCGGCCGCGCTCCTCGCAGTGCTTGCCGATGCGGCGCTCGCGCAGGTGGAGGCGGCGGTGACGGTGCAAGAGGCAGCGGCGGGGTAGCGACGCGCTGGAGCGGACTTTACGGCAGGCCCTGGTTCATGACGGGCTCTTCTCGGTGGCGCTGGTGTGTCGACCGATGGGCCGACCGATGACTCGAATGCTGCCGGACCGGAGGCGAGCTGGGGGAGCTTCTCAATGCTTCAGCAGATTGCCTTTCTGATCATGGGATTTCTGGTGATCTCCTTCGATGAGTGGATCGTAAGGACGCGGGTTCGGAAGCAGCACATCGCAATCTCTGAGGACAAGATCAGGTGGGCCATCCTAGGGACACGAGGCATTGGCGTCGTATTTGTGCTACTCAGCCAGTGATTCCTGAACAGGCGGAACGGTGACGTATGACGGCACACGATGATGTAAGGGACGTGTTTCTTGTCTTCGGGAAGGCGCACTGAACGTCGCGCTGTGGCTGCTCGCCCTTGGAGGCTCCGCTAGCCCCTCTGAGGTGGAGTGTCACGTGCGAACGAGGATTGGGAGCATGCTGCCGTCGAGGGCCGATGAACTTGTCACGTTGCTTGATCTCGAAGCAGATGTGACGTCGGCGGACCGCAGAGCCCGCCTCTCGTCGATTCTGGAACGGGTCTTCTTCCCTTGGTGGAGCGGCTGTCGAACACCTCGGCGCTTGCGGAATCGCCAGAGGGGCAAGCGATGCTAGCGGTGTCGCTGGTGATGGTCGACGCGCAGCGCTTCTCAGGCCTCGCGCGTGACGAAGACGCCTGATTCCTGACTGTGCGAGCGGCACCGGCGAACCCCCACTGGTTTTGCGATTCGACCCTCCTCGGCGCTACACTCCAGAGGTAGCACCTACAGGTAGTACCTCTGGAGCAACCGATGGCGGACGCCTCGGTGGGCGTGAAGTGGTTCGTCCCGGAGTTGGGTCGCGCCGACGAGGTCAGCTGGCTGGACACAATGTCTTGGAGTAACTATAGTGTGCAATTGAGAACTATAGTGACCAATAGGAAACGGAAGTATCATCATGCGCCCCCCTCGAATCCAGCGCAGCAGACTGAGGTACCCGCTTGATGTGATGCTCGGCTCCGCAGCGCATGTTCGTCTGATGCGTGTCGTTCATCATGAGGTAGGCGGACCCGTCAGTGTCGCCGATGCCGCTCGCATGGCAGGTCTGTCAACGACCGGTGCGCGCAAAGCGCTCGAGGTGCTTGCGGGATTGGGCGTTGTCAAACGCGTGGGGACTGGTCGGGCTCTGAAATACGGCCCGACAGACGACGGCTTCTTCTCGCCTGCGCTGAATCGGCTGTTCGAGCAGGAGCAGCAGCAGTACGAAGAGCTGCTCAGCAGTCTGCGCGAGGCTGTGGGGATGCCGGAGATCCGGAATGCCTGGTTGAGCGAGCACGTCAATCTCGATGAACGTTCTCTCGAACTCGACGTCGTCGCGGACACCAAGGCACTAGCCTGGATCGGATCCGAGCTTCGCACCCGTCTCATGCCGACCGAGAAGCGATTCGACATCATCATCGAGTTCAACGCCTTAACGCGAGCCGACGAGCTCAGGATTCCCGCGGATGCAGTTCTCATCTGGGGTCCTGGCGAGGAGGCCACTGGTGATCGGTCATCCGGTGCGCAGACGTATGCCGATTCGGTTGACCGCTCCTGGCGGATGGCGCAGGCAATAGCAGAGATGATGAAGTCCGATCCCTCGCTCGCCCGCAGGGCCCTGCAGTACACCAACATGCTCTTGCATGAGGGTCAGGGCACCTCAAACAGCGACCTTGGCGAGTGGCGGCAGCTGCTGGAGAGCTACTCGGGAGAACGACTGCGCGACTTGCTGGTATCACGGAGTTCTCGCGCCGATCGACTGCGACGCAGCTCACCGTTCTTTGCGGTCCTGACCCCGGATGAGCGAGATCGGCTGCTGAGAGAGATCGAGAGCAGCCGATGAGATATGACCAGCTCGAGCATGCCATCAGAGCCGCTTGCGACGTTGCGGGTGATACGGAGCTGCTGATCTTTGGCTCCCAGTCGATTCTGGCCAGCTTCCCTGGGGCGCCGGAAGCGTTGCGGGCGTCCATCGAAGTGGACGTCCAGTCCAAGAATCGTCCGGAGATCTTCGTTGCCACACTTCTCAGCGAAGGACTCGTCGACGACCAGGAATTGCTCGGCCGGATTCGTGCGCTGCCTGTGAGTGACGCCGTTGGCGACAAGCTGATCCGATGGGTGGAAATCACGACCGAAGACCTCAGATAGCGCAGGCCCGTGCCGTTGCACCGCAACTTCCTCGACGCTACACTCCAGGGGTAGCACCTACAGGTAGCACCCCTGGAGTCCGACATGGCGAAAGTGAACGTCTACATCCCCGACGACCTGCTCGAACACGTCGACATCGATGCGCTTGCGCTTGGTCGCAGCCGGAGCTCGATCGTCCAGGAGGCGCTCGCGCAGTACGTCTCCGCGCGGAGCGAGACCGAGCGACGCACCCGCGCCGCGCATGCGATCGAGATCGCCGATCACGTGGCTGCAACGTGGTCCGCGCACGACGCCGCGCCTGAGGTCGGCGCGAGCGACTTCCTCATCGGCTTGCGGCACGCCGCGGAAGGCGACAGTGATGCCGACATCGTCCGCCGCATCCTCGACGACTCATCTGGCGGGGGCCGTGAGTAGCCGCTTCGTCGTCGCGGACGCGTCGGTGGGCGTGAAGTGGTTCGTCCCGGAACCCGGCCGCGCCGAAGCGATGGAGCTCATGCGCGCCGCTGCCGCGGGCGAGGTCACGCTTGTGGTGCCGGACCTGTTCGTCTACGAGGTGCTGCGTACCATCCGGCGCAAGGCTGGCGATGAGCCCGCCCGCGCGGCAGTCGCGTTCTTCTCGGCAGCGGGGATCGTCACGGTGCCGCCTATTGAGCGCGTGCTCGAGGCCGCTCTCGATGCCGCGATCGCCCTCGGCTGCGACTTCTACGACGCGTGCGCCCCGGCGATCGCCACGCTGCTGGACGCGCCGCTCTACTCGGCAGACCGGCGCGCTCACGCGGGATTCACAGGCGTGCGACTCATCGGGTAGTGGCGCTGATACTCTCGGATACGTTGACCGGAGTTAGCAAATACGCTAACATTGCTCCATGCCGTACTCCATCGAATACTTCAACCGCGCCGTGCTCGATGAGATCGAGTCGTGGCCGGTCGGGGTTCTGGCGGATTACGCGCGACTCGTTGAGTTGCTGATGGAGTTCGGTCCGGGCTTGCGGATGCCGCATTCACGTGCCATGGCGGCGGGCTCTTCGAGTTGCGGCCGCGTGGACGGGAAGGCATCGGACGTGCGATGTACTGCTACGTGAGCGGGCGGCGAGTGACGGTGTTGCATGCCTTCATCAAGAAGACCCAAGTGACTCCGGTGCGTGAGCTCGCCATCGCTCGCAAGCGAATGAAGGAGGTGCGAGGTGGCTGACATCAAGTACGAGCCCGTTTCTCACAAGCACGACGAGTTCCTCGCGAAGGCCCTCGAGCGCAAGGGTTTCAACGAGCCGTACGACGCACTGGAAGACGAGTACTTGCTTGTTCGCGAGCTTCTTGGCGCACGGGTGCGTGCCGGACTCACGCAAGAGGAGGTCGCTGAGGCGATGGGCACGACCAAGAGCGCGGTGTCGCGCCTCGAGGCGGTCGGCAAGCATTCGCCGTCGGTTTCGACGCTCAAGAAATATGCACGTGCAGTGGGGTGCGACGTCGAGATTCGACTGACGCCAGGGCACCGAACCGCCCCGCATCACGGGTGACCTGATCGACTCAAGATCGACAGCTGTCGGGGTCCATTCGTGGCTGTGAGGTACGTGGCCACCCGGCTCATCGGGTAGACGCCGACATGAATCACGCGCAATAGCAAGCATTGCAGCTATTGACGGCAGTGGAAAAGCAAGTACACCTGCTATGCGCTGCGCGCAGCTGACGCTGAGTACGACTACCGTCGCCTGACCGTGTTCGCGCGTTCCTGAAATAGCGGCAAGGCGCGTCCTCTGGTTGTATCCCATCGTGCCAGACTTATACTTCGTGCATGACCCCGCTGCCCGATATCGCGCGCGCCGCCGTCGCCGAGTACGACATGCTGCCTGCCGGCTCGATCGTGCTCGCGCTCGTCTCGGGCGGCGCCGACAGCGTTGCGATGCTGCGGCTGCTGGCTGCGGGCGAGTTGGGCGACCTCGCGGGCCTCTCGGCGCTGCACGTCAACCACATGCTGCGCGGCGAGGCCGCCGACGGCGACGCCGCCTTCGTCGAGGCGCTCTGCGCGGAGCTTGGCGTGCCGTGCACCGTCGTGCGCTTCGACGTCGCCGCGTACGCCGCGGCCGAGGGCCTCAACCTGGAAGACGCCGGCCGCCGCATCCGCTACCGCTTCGCACAAAGCGAGCTCGACGCGCGCTGCTCGGCCGCCGGCCTCTCGCCGCTTCGCGGCCGCATCGCCGTCGCGCACACCCTCGACGACCAGGCCGAGACGTTCCTGATGCGCCTCGTCACCGGTGCGGGCCCCGGCGGCCTGCGTGCGATCGCACCCGTGCGCGGGCGCGTCGTGCGGCCGCTCATCGGCGCGCGTCGCGCGGACATCCTCGGCTACCTCACGGGCCTCGGCCAGCACTGGCGCGAGGACGCCACCAACGCCGACACCTCGCGGCTGCGCTCCTGGGTTCGCCACCAGCTGCTGCCGCTCGCGCAGTCGCGCAATCCTGCATTCGCCGACACGCTCGCGCGCAACGTCCGCATCCTTGCCGAGGAAGACACGCTCCTCTCAGAGATGGCGTCGGCGTTCTCGCGTGACTTCGCACGCTTCGAGGATGGGCGTCTCACCTTCGAGTCCGCGCAGATGCGCACGCTGTCGCGCCCGATGGCGCGCCGGACCGTGCGCGAGGCGCTCCTGCGCGCGTTCCCGGACGCATCGCGCCTGGAGGCGGCACACGTGGAAGCGCTCGTCGACGGCCTTGCGGTTGACGGATTTGCCCACGACCTGCCGTTCGGGCTGCGTGCGGTCGACGAGTACGGTAAACTGTGTGTTTCTCGGCGGGATGACACGGCTGCGCCGGTGGCACCTTGTTTGCTCGAATGGCCGGGTAGGTGCGACCTGGGCGAGCTCGGCTCGATCGAGGCCGCGTTCTCGACGCCCGACGGCGTCTCGGCCGATCCGTTCTCGGCGTACGTGGATGCAGATCTGCTCCGCGGCGCACTCACCGTGGATGGGCCGAGGATCGGCGACCGTATGACACCGTTCGGGATGACGGGGACGAAGAAGCTCTCGGACCTGTTCACGGATGTGAAGGTTCCGAAACGGCTTCGCGCGAGCACCCCGGTCGTGCGAGATGGTGAGCGTATCGTGTGGGTGGCGGGCGTCCGTCTGGACGACCGGTACGAGGTGACCCCTGAGACGCGTCGCGTTCTGGCGCTCTCGTGGCATAGACTGACAGAAGGCAGCTGACCAGCATCACAGCACGGTCAGGCGAGGGAGCGAAAGGACGCGTCGGATGCACCCGGACGTCAAAGAGATCATCTACACAGAAGAGCAGATCCAGGAACGCGTGCGTGAACTCGGCGCACAGATCGCGGCGGACTATGAAGGCCGCACGCTGCTGCTCGTCGCCGTACTGCGCGGTGCATCCCTCTTCGTTGCCGACCTGGCGCGGGCCATCGACGGACCCGTCGAGATCGACTTCATGGCGGTCTCGTCGTACGGCTCCTCAACGAAGTCCTCGGGGGTCGTGCGCATCATCAAGGACCTCGACGAGGTCATAGAAGGCCGAGACGTGCTCGTCGTCGAGGACATCCTGGACACCGGGCTCACGCTCAAGTACCTCCTCCGCAATCTGGCATCCCGCAAGCCGAGGAGCCTTGAAATCGTGACGCTGCTCTCAAAAGCGGGTAAGCAACGGGTGCCGATTGATTGCAAGTACACCGGCTTCGCGATTCCCGACGAGTTCGTCGTCGGCTACGGTCTCGATTACGCCGAGCTCTATCGCAATCTCCCGTACATCGGGGTGCTCAAACCGGAGGTCTACAGCAACTAGACCACCTGACAAGGGGTGTGATCTGTGAACAGGAACCTAAGGACCGCGCTGCTGTATCTGCTGCTCATCGTGGTAGCGCTGCTCTTCGTGGCCAACAACTTCAACACAGGCAACAAGGTCGTGAAGCTCTCCTCGAGCGAGTTCGTTAGCGCGCTCAAGGACCAACGCGTCGTAAACGCTGACGTCTTGCTCAAGACGCAAACGGTCACCGGTTCGTATTACCCGGACGCCGCTGCGAAAGCCAAGAAGGCGAAGCAGAACTATACGACGACGTACCTGGGTCAGGATTCGCTTGCGGCGCTCATCCAGGAGTACCCGCCGCTTGAGGGCTACAACGCGAATGCCCAGGACACCAGCTGGTGGCTGACGCTGCTCGCGCAGATCATCCCCGTGTTGCTGATCGTCGGCGTGATGTTCTTCTTCATCAACCAGATGCAGGGCGGCAACTCCAAGGTGATGTCGTTCGGCAAGTCACGAGCGAAGCGCCTCACGCGCGATCAGCCGAGGATCACGTTCAAGGACGTCGCGGGCGTTGACGAGGCCGTGGAGGAGCTTGAGGAGATCAAGGAGTTCCTCGCCAGCCCCGGCAAGTTCCAGGCGCTCGGCGCGAAGATCCCGAAGGGCGTGCTGCTCGTAGGGCCTCCGGGTACCGGCAAGACGCTGCTTGCCCGCGCGGTCGCGGGCGAAGCTGGCGTGCCGTTCTTCACCATCTCCGGCTCGGACTTCGTCGAGATGTTCGTAGGTGTCGGCGCAAGCCGCGTCCGCGACCTCTTCGAGCAGGCCAAGGCAGCAAGCCCCTGTATCGTCTTCATCGACGAGCTCGACGCGGTCGGCCGCATGCGTGGCGCTGGCCTCGGCGGCGGTCATGACGAGCGCGAGCAGACACTCAATCAGCTGCTCGTCGAGATGGACGGGTTCGACATCAAGGACAACGTTATCATCATGGCGGCCACCAACCGCCCCGACGTGCTTGACTCGGCGCTCTTGCGCCCGGGCCGTTTCGACCGGCAGATCACCGTTGACCGCCCCGACCTCAAGGGCCGGCACGAGATCCTCAAGATCCACGCGCGCGGCAAGCCTGTCTCGGACGGTGTCGACCTTGAGGTCATCGCGCGACGCACGCCTGGCTTCACCGGCGCCGATCTTGCGAACATGGTGAACGAGGCCGCGCTGCTCGCTGCCCGGCATGGCAAGAAGCAGATCGAGATGGTCGAGCTCGAGGAGTCCATCGAGCGCGTCATCGCAGGGCCGGAGAAGAAGAGCCGGCTTATCTCGGACAAAGAGAAGCGGATCATCGCGTATCACGAGTCGGGACATGCGCTCGTGGGCCACGTGCTCCCCAACACCGATCCGATCCACAAGATCAGCATCATCAGCCGCGGGCGCGCTCTGGGCTACACGCTGGCGTTGCCAATCGAGGACAAGTTCCTCAACACGCGCAGTGAGATGCTCGACGAGATCGCGATGTTGCTCGGCGGTCGTGTTGCCGAGGAGATCGCTATCGGCGACATCACCAGCGGCGCCAGCAACGACATCGAGCGCGCCACCAAGCTGGCGCGCCAGATGATCACCCAATACGGCATGAGCGACAAGCTCGGTCCCATGACGCTTGGCGAGCAAGAGCACGAGGTCTTCCTCGGCAGGGACTTCTCCAACACGCCCAACTACAGCCCCGAGATCGCGTACGAGATCGAC
>JAJFTE010000092.1 GCA_021373175.1 Actinomycetes bacterium | reverse complement strand
GCGTGCGGCCTTCGCGTCCTTGTGCGCCCAAAGAGAGGCCGCCGGCCTCGCGGACCGGCACTGCGCGTGCGGCGGCGAGTACACGATCAAGGACCGGCGGGTGCGGACGGTCTCGACACTCGGTGGCGAGGTCGAGGTCGTCGTACGGCGCCTGCGCTGTCCGGACTGTGGCGCCCAGTACCGCCCTCTCGACGGTTTCCTTGCCCCAGGCACCCGGCACACCCTTCCAGTGATCGAGGCAGGTCTCTACCTCGCCACAGACCTCTCCTACCAGAAGTCCTCAGCCGCGCTCGACAGGCTGACCGGGGCCAAGATCAGCCACGGGCAGCTCCAGCGCCTCGCAGAAGCAGAAGGGCCACGTATCGACGCGGGTCTGCACGCCGCCACAGACGACCTCTACGGTCTCGGGCTCGACCCCGGCGAGATCGTGAGGCGCACGCGCGGTGACACGCTGGTGATCGCCATCGACGGAGGGGCGGTCCCTGACCGTTTCACAGGAGAGGCGTTCGAGGCCAAGGTCGCCATCCTCTACGGGGTGCGCGCGGAAGTCTCGCGCGGCAGGCACGCGCTTGTCGACCGGGTCGGCTACGCAGGGATCGAGGATCCGGTCACCTTCGCCAAGCGGGTGAGCACGCTTGCGATCATGCACGGGATGCGCTCGGCCGGCCGCGTCCTCGCCATCGGTGACGGTGCCGGCTGGATCCGCCGGATGATCCGTGACTTCTTGCCCGGCGCCGTCTACCTGCTCGACCTGTTCCACCTGAAACGCCGGATCCGCGAGGTGCTGTGCGAGAAGGAGGATGCGGACCTTCTCGAGGCCGTGACAGGCGCGTGTGCAGGCGGCGACCCGCACACGGCCCTGCGCTTGCTTGCCGGGCACACGCCCTGTGATGAGAAGGCGGAGACCTACCGCACGCTCATCCACTACATCGCGAGCAACGCTGAAGGGATCGCCAACTACGCCAGAAGCGACCTGTTCGGTTCCGGCAGTGTCGAGAAAGGTGTCGATCTCATCGTCTCGAGGCGGTTCAAGGGGCTCGGCCGCACCTGGTTCAAACCCGGCGCACTCGGCATGCTGAAGCTCCGGATGCTGCGGTTCAACGGTCAGTGGGACGACTACTGGGCAGATCGCCTCGCCGCCGCCTGACCCCTAGCCTTGAGATGCTTCCCCCAGGCACGGCTAAGCAACGGAGTGAGATCATGGTAGGCAGCTCAGATCCTGTGGCGGCGGCCGTAGGCAAGGTCACCGGATGGCTCAGTCGTCGCCCCTGGCTGGCGGTAGTGGGCATCGTGGGCTGGGTCTCCGGCTTCGCCGTGGCTCAGGCTTGGCCGAACGCCCTTTGGATACAGTCGGTCATGGGCCTGTCTGGTGCGACGCTTACTTTGTGGACTGGGTTCGCGACACTGGAGCGCCAGGCTGAGGAACGAGTTGATGAGGTATCTCGCGCCGCGATTCGCAGCATCGCCCTGGTTGTCGGCTCGCCGGAGCACCACCCATCTCCTCAATGCCCCGCTGCCGAACAGCAAGTGCCGCAAGACCTCTTGGGCCGCTGGCGAGGTTGGCGGGTCGACTCTCCCCGCCCTGTCCCGCGGGGCATGCGCCTCACATTCGATGTGAACGGCGAGTCACATACGTCGTTCGGCGATCGCAAGCTCGTCGTAGCAGTCGTGCGCCGAAGCTTTGAATGGACGCTCGACCTTGTCGAACCGGCGACCGTCGACCTGGTCTATCAACCCCGGCTTGTGATTCCTATCCCGGACGAGCATGACGGCGACTGCGATGAATTCGTCGCACGGCTCGGCGTGTCGCCCCACTGGTCCCTCCCAGGGGGGAGCCCTAGCAGGAGACGTCGCCGGCCTCAAGCTGGCCAAGAACTATGAGTGGCTTCAGGAGACTACCTTTCAGATCAACGGCAAGAAGAGACCGTGCGTTTCGTTCGCCGGAAAGTCGCGCGCCTACAGAGACGCACTCCGGCAGCTCGCTGAGGAAAGGGGCTTATCCGCTCTGAGTGGCCTCGAGTGGGCAGAAAAGAACGGTCTGCAGCTCGTCTTGCCTGCGGACCGGTCAGAGCGAATCGAGGCCGGCGAGATTCGCATCGCACATCATGACGTCTACCGCTCAGTCGTTGCCGTGCCCTGCCTCGGCATGACTCGCCGACGTTACGTAGTCCCGATCCTTCGGCCCTCGTATGTCTCGGAGATTCGGTTCGTGCTATCGGGAAACGTAGCCACTTCGCAAACCCTCAGCGACCCGGCCCTATGGAGCCTCTTCTCACCATGTGGTGGAACCAAGACGCCGCATGAAGTCGCGTTTCTATTCGGCGAGCAGGTCCCCGCTGAGCTGAATCGCGCTGAGCCCGGCGCCGCTGGCTGGGGTCGGCTCTTCATGCCTGGCAACGGCGCCCAGTTCTTCTGGCAATAGGTGTTCGTCGGGGCCGAATTCTCATCTGACATGCCCCGGTTGTGAGATCTGGGGAATCCGAGCAGCCCACAGGGCGAACTCCCTGCACCAACGCGCAGTGTCGATTCGGCCGACTCCTGGCCAGCGATGGGTCCTTCCTCGCGACCAACACGAGGGGCGCATTTGATTTCCCCGCCGGCGTGCCTTACCGGCGCGCTCCATCGCGGCGTAGCCTCTACACAGCGCAGACGCTACGTATTCGTGCGGATCGTGAATGGGTCCTGTTCCACGGCAAGTAGGATACGCATGCGCTCCAGGTGTGAGTACAGGCCCTGCCCGGCAGGTTCACCCAGACGCGATCGAAGGATGCCGATTCGCGCACTGGAGAGTCGAGCCCGGTGGCCATATACGAAGAGCAGAGACTCGCTGGATGAGCGCGCGAGTAGGTGTTAGGCAGTTTTCGAGACTGCCGCATTCAACCACTCTGCCACCCCTCCGCAGGGGTGAGAGCCGCACAGAGGCAGCTCGAAGCGCAACGGCTAGTATAGCCAGCGGGTGCGCGAGGAGCAATCGGAAGTGACCTACGTCCAATGAAATCTTGGAGCTTACGGCACGAAGACGGGGAACAAGAATCCTGGGGTGTTCGTTCAGTCCAACGATCCGTTGCCGTCAAAGTACGAGAACTCGTGCGATCGGCACCTATCCGCATCGGCCCGCACGGTCGCAGGCGAACAGCCCAGACGGTGCCGCTCCACGAGGACCTTGGAGCCGACCGGCTGGGTGGTGCTCACATATTCATCGACGAGTGCGGCGAGAACAGCGCGCCGGCGGTCGTTAAGCATGCAGGACTCCTACGTTGGCACTCGACGCGTGCGAGTGCCAAACGATGGTATCACGCTGGGGGAAGCGGGGGCGAGGGAGGAGGGAGGTGACGTCGCACACTGGTGCCGCTCACACATCGCAGAAGCATACCAGAAGCTGCACGGTCGGGCCGCCGCCGCTTAGTTCAATCACAACGGCAAATCCACCCCACGGATCCCCGCGGTGCGGTCGCGCCAGGTGCCGTCTACGCACGCAGGGGGAAGCTAGGGCGAGCAACAGGTTGGGAAGAGGGCGCGGCGAGTCATCGAGGGAGTGTGAACGAAGGACGCTACCTCTCGATCGACTGCATCACCACGTGATCACTGCTCTCCACAAGTCGCCGAGCGACCACAACCGCTCCGACAAGGATACCGACAGCCAGGATGTCGGTGGTTCCGAAGAGCCACGCCAATGCGAACGAGCCGTCTGAGGGCAGGATGGACAGCATGCGACAGACAACTGCTGAGAGGACAATCAGAGCCGAGACCACCCAAGGTCCGACTCGACCAAAGGTCAATTGGGCCAGTCCGGCCAAGCCCCCGCACCACAACACCACAGGCGCTACATACCACATTCGCAGGAACACGCCCATGCCACTCGATTCCGGTAACAGCGCGAATGAGGCCAGCACACCACCGAGTAGCCCAGGTATGACCGAAAGATGCGCCCACGGCGGCTTCCAATGTCTTCCTCGTTGCCTAGCGGCGCCGACCATCCACCACGCGACAGAAGCTGATCCGATATGGACAAGTGGAATACCCAACAGGTCAAGGAATCCCATGATCAGATCCGGAGTATCGCTGCTCGATCCAAGTTCGTACAGAGCCTCAGATACACCCCAGAGAACGAGTCGAGCCGTCAGTGCGGCTGCGCAGAATACGCACGTGGCAACCGCTCCAGCTGAGATGCCCATGAGCAACCTCGCGCCAAGCGTGTTTTCTTCAGTCTCCGAGGATCTGTGCATCATATTTGACCCTTGTACTTGTCTCGGTAGTAGAGATTGATGCCCTTCTGAATCATCTTCTTGCCGCCGGCCGGTTCGTACACCCCGAGCTTGCGAACGAACTCCCACGCCGAGTAGGACTGGGACAGAATCTTCATCGCCTTCTTCTTGCTGATGTGTGTCGCTCCACCAGCGTTCAGGAGTTCGGCATCCAGGTATCGTAGCCCTTTGCCCACGTACCCATAATGGATGTTGCCGAGATCCTCTGGGGCCACCGTCGAGCCGTTGAATTTCCAGAATCTACTCTTCTTCCAGGGCTTCTTACGCTTGAGATCCCATCGTGCGCGCCTGTACACTCGACTGACCCACCACGCGGATTTCGCATACCAGTTCCTACCTAGTGCGAAGTAGGCAGCTGACGCCTCCCGGTAGTGCTTGCGCATGAGTTTGAAGAACTTCGTTGTGATGTCCGCGTACCCGCCGCCGCCAGACGCCTCGGACCTCAACCCGCTCGGGTCTGTCTTCCCCACCGGATCCCCACCGCAATACTGATACGCGCTCTCCTCGCCGTCGGCCTTCGCCGGGTCCTTCGTGATGAACTGCGCTGTCGCAGGGTCGTAGTAGCGCTGCGAGCAGTAGTAGAGGCCCGAGAAACTATCGTAGCAGTACCCGGCGTAGCGGAGCGGGTTGGCATTCGCGATCGTCGCCGCCACGGCTGCGGGAATCGTTGCCGTGCCCGTGGTCGCCACGCTACCGGGGTTGCCGTACGCGTCGTAGGTCATGTAGGCGAAGACCACTACGTTCGCGTCGATGAGTTCCGTGACATCGCCACGCTCGGTCGTGCGGACACCGAACGAGACAGGCACCGTCGTCTCGGTCCCAGAGTACACCCCGAGCCAAGGACGCCCTGCTCCGTCGGGCACGTATGTGACACCCCAAGTCGTGCCGTTGCTGCGCTCGGAGGACAGGGCAAGCAGGGTGAGGCCGTCGTAGGTGTAGGTCGTCGTCGTGGTGATGCTCCCGCTTGTGACGGTCGACCGCGTGCGCTGTCCGTGCGAATCGTATGTGAAGGTCGCGCTGATTCCCCGAACCGCGTCGCCATAGGCGCTGAGCCGGTCGGAGTCGTCGTAGCCGTAGGTGACGGCCCGCGGGTTGGCGAGCGTACCCTGGCTGTCGCGGCGCCCGCGCGAGTCGAATCCGAACACCGTCGTGGTCGTGGCGCCCGAGCGAAGCGCCGCAAGGCGATTTCCCTCGGCATAGACGAGCGTCGTCGTCGCATCAGTGCCGCGGCGCATCCCGATGAGGTTGCCGCTTCCCGCCTGATAGGCATAGGTCGTGCTCGGGAAGCCGGTGATCGCTTCGGCCGCCAGGCGGCCTTCGGCCGTGTACTGGTGCGTCCGCACACTGGCGGTGCTCCCGAGGAACCTGAACAGGTAGCTCTCGTTCGCCAGCCTGCCGGTCGCCCGGTCATAGCCGAGCTGCGCGCCGATGCTACCGGACTGGTAGCCGTACCCGGTCTCTTGCTTCACTCGTCCGGACTCGTCGTACGTAAGGTGTCGGTTGTGGTTGTCCAGCGTCACCAGCTTAGGCCGATCGGCGCCGTCGAACTCTCCCAGAGCGAGGGTGTGCTGCCCGGCTGCGGTGAGCGCAACGCGGGATGACTCTCGGCCGGAACCGTCGTAGGAGACGGTCAGGGTGGTGTCCTTGTAGGCGATATCTGCGTGGGTGACGAGTTCGGTGCCCGATGGGTACGTCGCGCTGCTCGTGCGCGTCGTTCCGTGCTCAAGGTCGGACACGGTCGTATCTATGGATCGAGACAACGCGTCGTAGGTGCGGGACGTGCGCTTCAGAACGACCCCGCTCGAGTCTTCTTGGGTCTCCACGAGCGCACGCCCAAGCCGATCGAAGACGTACCTGACAGAGGTTCCGTTCGCCTCTTTGCTCGACACCTCGTGCCCGAGCGCATCGTAGGCGTGTACCGTGTCTTTGCCCGCAAGCGTCTCGACAACTGTCCGCCCGCATCTATCGTATGTCCATGACTTCACGACGCCATCGGAGTCCGTCTCGGAGAGCTTCCACCCAAGCGAGTTGTATGCGGTCACGGTCGGAGTGGTGGCGTCGGCAGCCGTGGCGGTCTGACGGCCAGCGAGATCGAACGCGAAGGTCGTGGTGGCGTCCTCTGATGAGACCTCGGCGGTCATCCGGCTTCCGATGTCGTAGAACCGCCTGGTGTCTGCGGTCTCTTCCTCATCGATAGGCACGGACTCCACAATCACGTTGCCGGCTTCGTCGTACGTATAGACGGTGTAGGTGCCGTCGGGGTTCGTCGTCTTTTTGACCAGGCCATCAGGGTCATAGACGTTCACGGTCTGGGATGCGACGGCACCGGGCGCCGTCTCAGTCGTGACTCGGCCGTAGAGGTCGTACAGCGTGCGGGTCGAAGCGGTGGGCGATGTCGTATCCGGTCCTTCTGTCCACGACTGGAGCGCGTTGCCGCGGGCATCGTAGTACGTGATTGCGCTCCCGGCGACCTTGCTATCGTCTGAGGCGGTCTCGCGGCCCATGGGATCGAAGGCGTGGGCGACCGTGGCGTTGGCGACCCGGTCGCCGGAGGCGTCGGCCAGGTAGCGGGTCTCGGTCACGGCATTGCCGTCGGCGTCGTAGGCCGTGGCGCTCCGGCCGCACCAGGTGCCGTCTGCCGCCTCGCGGTAGGTGAGCGTCTCGCGGCC
>JAJFTE010000087.1 GCA_021373175.1 Actinomycetes bacterium | reverse complement strand
GTCGACGCCGATACCGGCGCGGTCGCCGGATCGGCGGTGCATGCCGCGAGGACGGTGACGTTCTCGGCACCGAAGCCGGGCCTGCTCCTGTACCCGGGCGCGGCTTACGCGGGCGAGATCGTCATCGCGGACGTGGGTATGCCGCGTCGCGACCTGGATGCCGTCGGCGGCCTTGAGGTCTGGGACCTGGGCGACTATCGCGCGTGCCTGCCACTGCCATCACCGGACGCGCACAAGGGGCAGCGGGGAAGCGTGCTCCTGGTGGCTGGATCGCGCCTGTACGCCGGCTCGGCGGTGCTTGCGGCGGCCGGCGCCATGCGTATGGGCGCGGGTTACGTGTTCGCGGCGGTGCCCGCCCACGTCGTGCCGGTCATGCAGGCCGCGCTGCCGCACGTGATCGCGGTGGCACTCGATCAGACCGCCGAGGGAACGCTCGCCGCCTCCTCGGTGGAGCGCGTCCTTCGCCTGTCGGGCGAGGTCGACGCCGTGGTGCTCGGCCCGGGCCTCACCACCCATGCCGAGGCGGCCGACGTCGTTCGACGGCTTGTGGAGGCGTTGCCCGGCCCGCTTGTGCTCGACGCCGACGGGTTGAACGCGTTCGCCGAGACGGGCCCGGGCCCGATCATGGCGCGCTCGGCTCAAACCGTGATCACGCCACACCCCGGAGAACTCGCGCGCCTTCTTGGGATCAGCAGCTCACAGGTGCAGGCCGATCGCGTCGCCGCGGCGTCCCGGGTGGTCGGCTGCAACCTGGCATGCGTGCTCAAGGGTGCCCGGACGGTCGTTGCGAGCGCCAGCCGCTCGGCGGTGACGCTCGCCGGCAACGCCGGGATGGCCACGGCTGGCAGCGGCGATGTGCTCGCGGGCATGATCGGCACGTTGCTCGCGCAGGGGCTTGACCCGTTCGAGGCGGGTGCGCTTGGCGCGTTCCTGCACGCGAGGGCGGGCGACCTGGCCGCCGCTGAGCTCACCGAGATCTGTCTGACGGCGAAGGACCTGCCCGCGTACGTGCCGGGTGCCGTCAAAGAGGTCCTCGGCTAGCGCAGCCCTTCGCGTGGTCGGGTAGAATCTCAGTAGGGACGACACTCCGGCCACGGGCCGGTCGACGCTTGGAGGAACCATGGGACTTACCGCACGCGATATCATGACGCCCGAACCGGTCTCGGTGACGCGCGAGCTCACGGTGACCGACGCGGCAAAGCTGATGGTCGAAAAGCACGTGGGCGCGCTGCCTGTTGTGGAGGACGAGAAGCTCATTGGCATCGTGACCGAAGGCGATCTCATCATGCAGGACGTCAAGATGGAGTTTCCCACGTATATTCAACTGCTGGACGGCTTCATCATGTACCCGCCCGCCACGGCGCGCTTTGAGAACGAGCTCAAGAAAGCCGTCGGCGCGAAGGTGGCCGATGTCATGACTGTCGAGCCGGTCGTCGTTCAGGCCGCCACGACGGTCGAGGATGTCGCTACCCTGATGGTCGATCGCGACGTCAGTCGCGTGCCGGTGCTCGACGGCGAGAAGCTGGTGGGCATCGTCAGCAAGTCCGACATCGTGCGTTCGCTGATCGCCGGAGAGTAGCCGATGACGTACCGGCGCTACGCGTGGGTCGAGATCGACGCTGCCGCTATCACCCGCAACGTCCGGACCCTCAAGGCGCTGACGAAGCCGGGGACCGCGTTCATGGCGGTCGTGAAGGCCGATGGTTACGGTCACGGTGCGCTCGTCGCCGCGAATGCGGCGCTCGTGGGTGGCGCGGATCGCATCGGCGTCGCCACGCTTGAGGAGGCCGTCGCGCTCCGCGACGGTGGCGTCTCGGCACCGCTGCATATTCTGAGCGAGCCTCCGGTGCCGGGCGTGGGGCTCGTCATCGAGCAGCGGATCGTCCCGACGCTGTACTCACGCGAGTTCGCGATCGCGCTCAGCCGCTCGGCGATGCTGGCCGACGTGACGGTCCCGTATCACCTGAAGATCGACTCGGGCATGAACCGCATCGGCGTGCCTGCCGAGGAGGCCCACGACGTGGCGGCATGGCTGAAGGGCTTGCCGGGTCTCAAGATGGAAGGCGCTTTCACGCACTTCGCAACTGCCGATGTGCCGGGCGACTGGGAGTTCGACAGCCAGGTCGAACGGTTCGGACGCGCCATCGGCAGGATGCGTACCGAGGGAGTGCGGCCCGCGATCATCCATGCCGCCAACAGCGCGGCGACTATCTTGCATCCGGAGACGCATCTGGACCTGGTGCGCTGCGGCATCGCGATCTACGGCCTTGATCCGGCGCCATCCACGCGCGCTCGGGTGGAGCTGATTCCGGCGATGTCGGTCAAGGCGCGGGTCGCGCTCGTCAAGCGGATCGGGCTCGGTGAAGGCGTGTCGTACGGGTTCACGTATCACGCCAGCGGCCCCACCACGATCGCGACCGTGCCGATCGGATACGCCGACGGCGTCCACCGGGCGCTCTCCAACGCCATGGAGGTCCTCATCCGTGGCGTCAGATGTCGCCAGGTGGGTCGCATCTGCATGGACCAACTCATGGTAGAGGTGCCGGATCGCCTCGGCGTGACTGCGGGCGACGAAGTGGTTCTCGTCGGATCCCAGGGTGCCGAGCGAATCGTCATGGACGAACCGGCCGAGCGTGCGGGCACGATCAACTACGAGCTCGCCTGTGGTTTCGCGCTGCGAATGGACCGGGTGCTGGTTTAGAGCCTTCGGGGGAGATCAACGACGCGGTTCTCCCACAAAATTCGCGTTTCCTTGCAGGAAACCCGTCAGCCTACGGCGAAAAAGCCAACTATCACCGATGCGAAGACGTCGAGCGTCGTTGGTTCGTGTGGATAGGCAAGACCGTCACGAGCCGTGCCGGTCACCAGCGGTCCTGATCGATTCCGAAACGGCGTCCGGATCGGACTTGCAAGAGCACCGGATGAAGGAGAGGTCCATGGACGAGAAGGTTCTGGAGGAGATTCGATTCCATCAGGACGTGGTCAACAAGGACGCAAACTCGCCACTGTATCAGATTCGCGAGAAGGAGATCGAGATCTCCGGTCGCGTCCTTGCAGCGAAGACCCAATCCGAGAAGATCGTGGCCGACGCGCGCCGGGCGGCCACCGACATGCTTCGCACCGCCGAGACGGATGCTGACAAGGCGGCCAAGCTGTATGCGGAGTCGTCGATCGCCGGAGCGGAGAGTGAGGCGGCCAAGCTGCGCGAGCAGATCACAGTCGATGCCGACGCTCTCAAGAATCGGTTGGATAAGCGGCACTCCGAGGCGGTGGACGCGGTCGTGTCCATGGTGACCTCGGTCTGACGTTCTTCCTGTACGTATCGTACCCGTACAAGGGGGGAGGGTTCAGGCATGTTGGTCCCAATGGCCAAGGTCGAGATGATCGGGCCGAAGAACCGCTTCTATGATGTCGTGAGCTTGCTGCATGACATCGGGACGCTGCACATCGAAGACCTCTCGAAGAAGATCAGCACAGGCGAGATCCCGCTCGACCAGATGGAAGTCGTCGAGAACCAGGCAGCCGAGAAGGAGCGTATGGAGGATCTTCTCCTGCGTCTGCGCTCGATCGTCAAGGCGCTGCATCTCCCGTCTGGGGCTGTCGACGAGGTCGAACGGCAGAAGCAGTATCTTCAGCTATGGAGCATGGACAGCCGAGAGCTTGCGCAGGAAGTGACCGAGGTCATCGAGCAGGTGGAGGATCGCACCTCGAACCTGGCGCAAGCTCAGTCGTCGATGGAAGCGGAACTCGCACTCCTCGCTCGCTATGAGCCTATCCTCCACAAGATCCAGCCGCTCGCCAAGCAGATCGTGACGACCGGGACGTATGACTCGGTGGCCCTGCTTGTTGAGCGCCGGTATAAGGGCGCGCTTGAAGAGCTCAAGAAGGAACTCGACGAGATCACCAAGAGTCAGTGCGAGATCGTTTCTACCGACGTCGATGAAGATACGACCGCAGTGATCGTGGTGTTCGCGCGCAAGTTCTCGGACGGTGTGCACAAGTTCCTTGCGATGGAGAACGTGAACCAGATCCGTCTGCCCTCCGAATTTCAGGACATGCCGTTCGATGTCGCATACGACCATCTCAAAGAGCGTCGCGAAACGCTTCCAAAGCGTCTCGAGGAGATTCGTAACGAGCTGCACGATATGTCGGTTAAGTGGTACGTGAGGCTCTCGACCATCCAGGAGGTCCTCTCGGACAAGGTCGAGGAGATCAGCGCGATCCCGAAGTTCGGGCAAACGGAGTACGCGTTCGTGATCACCGGCTGGTTGCCGGTCGCGGCCGTCAAGAACCTGCGTCAGACGATCGTCGAGCACTTCGGCACTGACGTTATCGTCAACCAGGTGGAACTCGATGAGCACGAGTATGAAGAGGTCCCGGTGGCGCTGAAGAACGCCAAGATAGTCGAGCCGTATCAGAACCTGCTCGGTCTGCTCGGCGGCGGTCTGCCGAAGTACGGCACGATCGACCCCACCACCATCGTCGCGGTCTTCTACCCACTGATCTTCGGCCTCATCGTAGGTGACATCGGCTACGGCCTCGTCATGCTCACCCTGGTGCTGTGGCTGAGGAACAGGTTCAAAGACAAGGACTTCATCCAGATCGCGACCTCGATCCTCGGGCCTGCGGCGACCATGGCCATTATCGTCGGCTTCTTCTACGGCGAGTTCTTCGGGAACACGCTTGAGCTGCTCCACCTGATCAGGCCCATCAATGTCTTTGGCATCGTGCTGCCGTTCAAGCGAACAGAACTGATCGTTCCGCTGATCGGTATCGCGATCGGCGTCGGGGTCGTCCAGATCGTCTACGGCCTGGTGCTCGGTGTGATGAACGGCGTCAGGACCAAGCAGCTGAAGCACGCGAAGATGAAGGGCGGCCTGCTCGGGTTCATTGCGGGTGCCGGCATTCTCGGTATGGCCATGCTGCCCGCCGTCGCGCAGGGGCCGCTCGGCCCGGTCATCCAGATCGTCGGTGCGCTGGTGCTGCTCGCCGGCATTCTCGTGGCCGTACGGTACGGGTCGATCATGGGTGCCGTCGAAACGCTTGAGACGGTCTCCCACATCGCAAGCTACATCCGAATCATGGCTGTCGGCGTTGCAGGCGCTATCTTCGCCGATGCGGTCAATGCTCTTGTTATTCAGATGGGATGGCTTGCTGGCGGACTGATCGGCATCGTCCTTCACAGCCTGAACATCATGCTCTCATCGTTCAGCCCGAACATCCACGCGTTGCGTCTTAACTTCCTGGAGTTCTTCGGGAAGTTTTACGAGGCAGGCAAGGAGCAGTACAAGCCGTTCCACAAAACCGGAGGTGAAAAGAGCGCATGATCACGAACAAGCTCGCAAAGATGGTGTTCGGCAGTGCATTCGTCACTGCAATGGTCGTCCCGGCTATGGCTCTGGCACAGGGTTCCGCGCCTGCGGCCGCCCCAGACTACCGCGCGACCATCGGCAAGGCTGTGGCTGCCGCGATCGCTATGAGCGTATCGGCCTTAAGCGCCGGCTACGCGCAGGCGAAGATCGGCTCCGCAGGCGCCGGCACGTTGGCCGAGCGTCCCGAGGCTGCCACGTACATCATCGTTCTGCAGGCACTGCCAGAGATCATCGTCCTTCTTGGCTTCGTTATCGCCTTCATGATCAACGCCGCGTAGTTCTGACGAAGGAACCGTCCGACGAGCAAAACGTGGGGAAGGATCGGTCATGGCGATAGAGGACATCTTCCGAGCTTTGGAAGAACAAGCTGACGCGGAGTGCAGCGAGATCCTCAGGGTGGCAGAAGCGCAGGCTGCTTCCATCAAGGCGGAGGCCCGCCGTGAGGCGGACCGCATCAAGGCGCAGAAGCTTGCCGCCGTCGAGGAGCTCGTGAAGGCGAAGGCGGGCAAGACGCTCAACGCCGCGCGGATCGAGAACAAGAGAGCGCTTGCTGGTGTGCGCGACCGCGCCATCGACCAGGTCTTCGCTGACGCGCTCGTCAAGCTTGGGAAGCTGCGAGGCACGGCAGCGTATGAGACGGTGTTGACAGCACTCGCCAAGGAGAGCCTCACCGGCATCGGCGGCGACTGCGATGTCCACGTGGATCCCGCCGACGCTGCGCTGGCTGAGAAGGTGGTCGCGACGCTTGGCGCCCGCTGCACGGTGCACCCGGATGCTGAGTTCGTTGGCGGATTGACAGTCACCACGCACGGCGGGAGGATCACTCGCCGCAACACGTTCGAGTCGAGAACCGCAAAGGTACGTACGCTCGCGCAGGCTCGCGTGGCGGAGATTCTGAACCAATGAGCAGCACGACGACCATGAGGCGTGTGGGCGCGTCCAAGAAGGACTACGGCTACTCCAACGCTCGTGTCCGGGGTATGCGTTCGCGACTGCTGAAGCAGTCGTTCCTGGACGGCCTGATGCAGGCTAAGGACCTGGGCGGGATCATCACGAGTCTCATGGAGACGGAGTACGCTCCAGATCTTGAGGAGCGGTTGCTGCACGGTCACACCGCCGGACAGATCGACCTGGCCCTCAAGGACAACATGGTCCGCACGTTCCGCACGGTGCTCTCGCTCGTGAACGACGAGTCGCTTGCGATGCTCGGTGCGCTGCTCGGCAGATGGGACCTGTTCAACATCAAGACGGTCATCCGTGGCCGTCACATGAACCTGTCGGCTGAAGAGATCGTGGATAGCATGATCGCCGTGGCGCAGCTGACACAGATCGACCTCGATGAGCTCGCGCGTCAGCAGAATGTGAAGGGTGTGGTGGACACGCTCGCGACGTGGAAGCTGCCGTTCGCGGTGCCGCTTCGTGCGGCGATGCCCGAGTACATCGAGAGCGGGAACCTCGCGGTTCTTGAGCTCGCACTCGACAAGTACTACATGGAGTGGGCGACGAAACGCCTTAAGGGTCGCGGTGTGAACCAGCAGCTCGCTCATCGGTTCCTTGGCACCCAGATCGATACGATTGACCTGCTCACCTGTTTGCGGTTGCTCAACGCGGACCTCGGTGACCAGGATGCCCTCAGGTTCTTCTTGCCGGGAGGCATGTATGTGACCGAAGGGCTGTTCGGCGACCTGGCGGGCATGTCCGATGTGGACGAGGTGTACGACCGGCTCAAGCGGACCCCGTACGGGCGCCCCCTGGAGGATGTCGCGATCAAGTACATCGAGTCCGGATCGGTGTCGGTCTTCGAGCGTGCGTTGGAGGATTACCTTATGCGCCGGGCGTTCGCGGCGGGCCGAGGGGATCCGCTTGGTGTCGGGATCATCATCAGCTACCTGTGGATGAAGTCCAACGAAGTCACCAACCTGCGCATCATCGTCAAGGGTGTCTCGGTAGACATGCCCATGGAGCGGATGAGGGAGGAGCTCATCGTTGTATAAGCTCGTCGTACTCACCGATACCGACACGGGCGATGGTTTCCGGCTCGCGGGTGTTGACGTCATCACTGTCGACTCGCCTGACGACGCGCGAAAGCGCCTGAACGAACTGGTCGACGACGACTCGAGTGGAATCGTCGCGGTCAACGAGGCCTTCATGGCCGATATCGACGAAAGAACGCAGCAGAAAATCAACTCGACGTACCGGCCAATCGTGATCTCACTTCCGATACGCGAGAAGCTGCATACGGATGAGGATCACAGGGCGTACTTGTCACGCCTGATCCGACGGGCAATCGGATTCGACATCACACTGAGGCGAGGCTGATGATTCTCGGAACGCTGTCCAAGATCACCGGTCCGGTCGTTGTAGCGGACGGGATGATCGGCATCAAGATGTATGACGTCGTCAGGGTCGGCTCTGCCGGCCTCATGGGCGAGGTCATCCGGCTCGAAGGCACGCACGCGACGATCCAGGTCTATGAGGACACCTCGGGGCTGAAGGTCGGAGAACCGGTCGAGTCGACGGAGGGTCCGCTCATGCTTGAGCTGGGCCCTGGCCTGCTGTCGTCGATCTATGACGGCATCCAAAGGCCGCTGCCGGTGATCGCAGCCCAGACGGGCAGCGACTTCATCGCACGCGGAACCACCGTACCCGCGCTCGATCACGAGAGACTTTGGGAGTTCACTCCTACCGTCGAGGTTGGTCAGGAGCTTGTCGGCGGCGACGTCGTGGGCACGGTTCCAGAAGGTCCGACGGTTCTCCACAAGGTGATGGTGCCTCCAGGCGTCCATGGCCGAGTGACGAACATCGTGGCTCCAGGATCGTATAACGTGCAGACGGTCGTCGCGGTCCTCGACGGCACCACGGAGGTCCGCATGACCCAGTGGTGGCCCGTACGGCAAGGTCGCCCCTACGCTCGCAAGCTCGATCCGACCACCCCGTTTCTGACGGGCATGCGAATCCTCGACACGTTCTTCCCAATCGCCCTCGGCGGCAACGCCATCATCCCGGGCGGATTCGGGACCGGCAAGACGGTCACTCAGCAGTCGCTGGCTAAGTGGGCCGACGTGGATATCATTGTCTACGTTGGTTGCGGCGAGCGTGGCAACGAGATGACCGAGGTTCTCAAGGAGTTCCCTGAGCTTGAAGACCCGCGGACTGGTTCCAGACTGATGGACCGGACCGTACTGGTGGCGAACACCTCCAACATGCCCGTCGCCGCGCGCGAAGCCTCGATCTATACAGGTGTGACGCTGGCGGAGTTCTACCGCGACATGGGGTACAACGTCGCGATGATGGCCGACTCCACCTCTCGCTGGGGCGAGGCGCTCCGCGAGGTCTCCGGTCGACTCGAGGAGATGCCAGGCGAGGAAGGCTATCCCGCGTATCTCGCGACCCGTCTCGCGGCGTTCTACGAGCGGTCGGGACGCTGCGCATCCCTCGGCAGTGAGGAGCGGGTCGGGTCGGTTACCATGGTAGGCGCCGTTTCGCCTCCTGGCGGCGACATGTCCGAGCCGATGACGCAGAACTCGCTTCGAGTCACCGGCGCGTTCTGGGCCCTCGACACCCCGCTTGCGCAACGCCGGCACTTCCCAGCCATCTCCTGGACCAAATCGTACACGCTGTTCCTCGGGCAGGTTCGCCCCTGGTTCGAGGAAGAGGTAGCCCACGATTGGGCGGACGTTCGCGAGCGCGCGATGTTCCTGCTCCAGAAGGAGACGGAGCTGCAGGAGATCGTGCAGCTGGTCGGCCCGGACGCTCTGCCTGAGACCGAGAAGATCATCCTCGAAGTCGCGCGCATGCTCCGAGAGGACTTCCTGCAGCAGTTCGCATTCGACCCCGTGGACGCGTACTGTCCGCCGAAGAAGGCGTACTGGCTGCTTCGTTCCATCCTCGCGTTTTACGATGCCGCCACCCAGGCGATGTCGCGGGGCGTTTCACTCAGGCAGATCATGCAATTGCCCATGCGCGAAGAGATCGCGACACTCAAGACCACGGACCACGACCGCGCCATCGCCCGCATGCAGGAGATGGTCGCGCAGATCTCGGACGAGATCGCCGGAATCGAGGTGATGTAGTTGACCGCGGAAGCTGCAATCGGACGCTCGCTCTTGTCAGTGGAGTACCAGACTGTCTCGTACGTCACCGGCCCGCTCGTCTTTGTCGAGAACGTCCACGATGTCTCGTACAACGAGATGGTGGCCATAGTCACGCCGGACGGCAGCGAGCGCAGCGGTCAGGTGCTTGAAGTCTCGGGCGACACGGCCGTCATCCAGGTGTTCGAAGGCACGCAGGGCATCGACGTCGACACAACGCGCATCCGCTTCCTTGAAGAGGTCGCAAAGGTCGACGTCTCTCCTGACCTGCTCGGCCGCATCCTGGCAGGCACCGGCAAGCCGATCGACGGCGGAGCGCCGATCATCCCCGAGAAGCGCCTTGACGTCACTGGTTCGCCGATCAATCCGTACAGCCGCGAGCAGCCGGCTGACTTCATCGAAACAGGCATCTCGGCCATCGACGGCCTAAACACGCTCGTTCGCGGTCAGAAGCTCCCGATATTCTCCGGTTCGGGCCTGCCAGCCAACGAGCTTGCCGCACAGATCATTCGCCAGGCGCGGGTGAAATCGGGCGAAGAGTTCGCGATCGTCTTCGGCGCGATGGGCATCACCAACCGAGAGGCTGCCTACTTCATGCAGCAGTTCGAGACCACCGGCGCCCTCGAGCGAGTCGTGTTCTTCATGAACCTTGCTGACGACCCGACGGTCGAGCGTCTGCTCACCCCGAAAGTCGCGCTCACGGTGGCCGAGTACCTGGCGTTCGAGAAGGACATGCAGGTGCTGGTGGTTCTCTCGGACATGACGAACTATTGCGAGGCGCTGCGTGAGGTCTCGACCGCTCGCGAAGAGGTCCCGGGCCGCCGTGGCTATCCGGGCTACATGTACACCGACCTGTCGACCATCTACGAACGGGCCGGCCGCATCAAGGGCCGCAAGGGCTCGGTCACGCAGCTTCCGATCCTGACGATGCCTGACGACGACATCACGCACCCCATTCCGGACCTCACCGGGTACATCACCGAGGGCCAGATCGTCCTGTCGCGGCAACTGCATCGTCGCGGCGTCTATCCGCCGATCGACGTCTTGCCGTGCCTCTCGCGGCTTATGAACCTGGGCATCGGGGAGGGCAAGACGCGCGAGGACCATCGTGCGGTCGCAAACCAGCTGTACGCCGCGTACGCCCAGGGTCGCGATCTTCGCAGGCTCGTCGCCATCGTCGGCGAGGAGGCCCTCTCGGACACCGACCGCCGCTACCTGCACTTCGCCGATGACTTCGAGAGCCAGATCATCGGCCAGGGCGAAGCGGGCCGTTCCATCGAGGACACGCTTCGCGTTTCGTGGGAGCTCATGTCGGAGCTTCCGATAAGCGAACTTAAGCGCGTGCGCGACTTTATCGACAAGTACCACCCGAATGCCGGCGCGAACGCCGCGACACAGGCGTAGGGCCGTGTCGACCGAGGATCGGAGGAGGTGACGCATGGAGGAAGTACGTCCGACTCGATCGGAGTTGTTGGAGCGCAAGCAGCAGATCACGCTTGCCGAGCAGGGCATGGAGCTGCTGAAGCAAAAGCGTGACGCACTGCTCATCGAGTTCATGTCCGTCATGGACGAGACGCTTCGTTTGTCGAGCGACCTGCAGCGCACCACGTCCGAGGCGCAGTACAGTCTCGCGATCGCGAAGTCGGTCGACGGCGTGGTATCGGTTCGCTCGGCGGCCATGGCCACAAAGGGCGAGATCTCGATCGACATGACCGGGACGAAGATCATGGGCGTTTCAGTGCCGGTCGTGACCAAAGGCGAGAGCCCGGTTCGCTCGTCGTTCTCGCGAGGCTACGCCATCACCAGCGTGTCCTCGCGAATCGATGAAACGGCCGACAAGTTCGAGCGGATCTTGGACGTCATCATCGAGTATGCGGATATCGAAACTCGATTGAAGCGGCTCGGAGAAGAGATACAGAAGACCAACCGGCGCGTGAACGCGCTTGAACAGGTCACAGTGCCCTCGCTGAGGGAACAGGTGTCCTACATCCGCCAGTCGCTCGACGAGCGCGCGCGCGAGGACCTGTTCAGGCTCAAGAAGGTCAAGCGCAAGATCGAGCGCAGGAAGGCCGAGGCGCAGCATTAGCGTGCGCGACCAGCCGTCGGAAACGGGCGGCTCCTGGGTTCGTACCAGTGTAGGGCGGTGCCGCCCACCGGGGGGTGACTGGCACCGCCCTACAATACTGCCCCGGCGTGGGTCACGTCCAGCGGGTGCTGGACGTGCGGGCACCCGCACCCCGGAGGAGATGCGGGTGGCCGGTAGAGCGCGGATGCTCAGGCAGTCGGCTCAGATGCTTCGCGCGCGGACGATGTCGCTGACGGTTTCGAGGGTCTCAACACTGTGCTGGGCGTTTTCCTGAAGGGCACGCCCGAGCGAGATGATCTTCTGGGTGTCCTCGGCGGTGAGCTTACTGAAGTGGAGATCCTCCCAGTCAAGCCGGTTCTCGAATGCCCAGAGTTCGCCGAGGATCCACGACAGATCCTCGAGGTCGCTCTGGGTGAACATGCCCCAGTCGCCCTTCAGGCCCTGGCGCAGCCGGTCGAGTGCCCGCTCGGTCGCTTTCTCCTTGCGTAGCTGGAACGCCCTGCGGCCGATGTCCTCATCGGTGGTGTCAGGTCGGTTACTGTTCATCAGACGCCTCACCTCCTTGAGTCGGATTTCGCCGCGTGCGAGCGGTTTCCTGCAAGGTAGGTTCCCGGCGCCGAGTTGTGCCCCAGCGGTGCCCTCTCTAGAATGAACGAGGGTCCGGCACGGCAGGACCAAGCAGCGATAGACTCTCCGAGAGGCGGTCATGGAGTTCAGCGATGTCATCACCAAGCGGCGAAGCGTCCGGCACTTCAACAACAAGCTCGCGGTGAGCGACGAAGATGTCGCGGCGCTGCTGGCAGCCGCAGTCTCGGCACCGAGCGCCGGCAATATCCAGCCGTGGCGGTTCGTTGTGGCCCGTAGCGCGGAGGCGCGTGAGCGGCTTGCGGCTGCGCTCAGGCAGCGGTGGGCGGCAGCGGCTCCCGTGGTCATCGTGGTGTGCGTCGATCCTCGGCCGTGTGCGGCACGCTACGGAGAGCGGGGCGAGATGCTGTACGCGATCCAGGACACGGCCGCGGCGGCGACCAACATACTGCACGCGGCGGTCGACCGCGGCCTCGCGTCGTGCTGGATCGGGGCGTTCGACGACCGCGCGGTCGCCGATGCGATCGGGGTGATGGCACCAATCACGCCGGTCGCAGTGCTGCCGGTGGGGTACTCGGCAGAATCAGCTGGCAAGCCCGCCCGACGGCCGATCGAGGAAGTGACGACCTGGCTCTAGGAGTGGATGCGATGGCAGGAAGCGATCGCCAGGGTGGGCTCGGTCCGGGGAAGACCGGCGGCCTGGTGTGCGCTGACCTGCGCGCGCTCCAGGAGCACATCGGAGACTGCCAGCGCTGTCCGCTCGGCTCCACGCGCACGCGGCTTGTCTTCGGCGTCGGCGACCCGAACGCGAGGCTGATGTTCGTTGGCGAGGCGCCCGGCAAGAACGAGGACCTGAAGGGCGAGCCGTTCGTCGGCGCCGCCGGGCAGCTCCTGGACGAGCTGCTCGCCAGCATCGGGTTGCATCGCTCGGATGTCTACATAGCCAACGTGCTGAAGTGCCGCCCGCCGGCCAACCGGGACCCATTGCCGTTGGAGATCGCCACGTGCACGCCGTTTCTTGCCGAGCAGGTCCATCTGATCGACCCCGACGTGATCGCCACGCTTGGCAACTTCGCGACGCGCTTTGTCCTGGGCACCGATGCCGGCATCACGCAGCTGCGCGGGAAGCTCTACCGCGTGGATGGCCGTCAGGTAGTGCCCATCTATCACCCCGCGGCGGCCCTCTATTCCCCGGATAAGCGTGCGTACCTCTTCGAGGACTTCGCGCGGCTTCGCGTCGTGCTCGACCGGGCGGCCGCAGCCCCCGCTTCAGACGACCAGCCGGCGCTCTTCTGATGGCGACCACGCTTGCCGATGCGATCGTTTCTCGGAGCGAAGCCGACACGTTCGCTGCCGGCCGCGCGCTTGCGCCGCTGCTCAGGCCCGGAGATGTGGTCGCGCTTTCCGGCGACCTGGGAGCGGGAAAGACCTGCCTCACAAAGGGCGTCGCGGCGGGTCTTGGCATACAAGAGCAGGTGACGAGTCCCACGTTCAATATCCTGCTTGAGCATCACGGGCGCCTCGACCTGTACCACTTCGACCTGTACCGGCTACAGCGCGCCGACCAGCTTGAGGACATCGACTTCTTCGGCACGCTGGAAGCGGGCGGCGTGAGCATCATCGAGTGGGGAGAGCGATTTCCGGGCGCGATGCCTGACGATCATCTGGCCGTGGAGATCGGCATTGCCGAGGACGAGTGCCGGCACTTCACGCTCGTCGCTCGCGGCCCGAGAGGCCGGCAGTTGGCGAGCGCGTGGGTGGCCGCCGTCGGCGCGCGGACGGACGCGCGATGACGTACGTCCTCGCGTTTGATGCGGCGACCGAGCATGTGGCGATCGGGCTCGCCTCGATCGACGGAGGCCGGCGCAGCCTGGTGGCAGGGGTTGACTTCAGCGCGCCGCGCGCCGCCCTCGGCAGGCTGCTGCCGGGCGTGCAGGCGCTGCTTGCCGGCGCGGGCCTTGCGCCGAGCGACCTCTCGGCGGTCGCCGTCGGTCGCGGACCGGGGTCGTTCACCGGCGTTCGCATCGCCGTGGCCACCGCGAAGGGTCTGGCGCACGGGCTTGGCGTACCGCTTGCGGGTCTGGGCACGCTCGACGCGGTCGCCTGGCGGTTTCGCGACACGACGGGGCTTGTCGGCGTGCTCGGCGACGCGATGCGCGGCGAGGTGTACCCGTGCCTTTTCCGCTGTGGTGAGGGTGCCTGCGAGCGTCTCGACGAGTATCGCGTCTCGAAGCCGGCCGCGGCAGCCGAGGCGTGGGCGGCGACGCTCGATGAGCCGACGATGCTGGCGGGAAACGGGCTGCTCAAGTATGCGGAACTCTTCCACGCGACGCTCGGTCGCCGCGCGACCATCGCGCCGGAGGAGCTCTGGACGCCCACGGGCGCCTCGGTGATCGACGCCGCGTTTGCCGAGCGCGATCTGCCGTCGCTTCCCGGCGCGCTTGCGGATCCTCGCAGCGCCCCGCCGGGGCTGCTGCTTCCCGTGTACACGCGGCTTTCGGATGCCGAGGAGGCCGAGTCGCGGCGCGTGGGTGACGTGCCATCCACGGGCGTCGCGGGCCCGGACGGAGGCGCTCGGTGACTCATATCCGACCGATGCTGCCGGGCGACCTTGGCGGGGTGCTCGAGATCGGGGCGGACGTCGCCCGGCTGAACGCGATCGCGGCGGCTGCCGACGGTACCGACGTCATCCTCGCGATCGAGACGTCGTGTGACGAGACCGCGGCATCGGTGATGCGCGGCGGCCGGGAGATGCTCTCCAACGTGGTCGCCACGCAGGTGGACTTTCACGCGCGCTTCGGGGGCGTTGTGCCCGAGATCGCCTCCCGGAAGCACACGGAGGCGATCGTGGGCGTGGTTGACGAGGCGCTTTCGCAGGCGGACGTCGGCTTCGGCGGCCTTGACGCGATCGCGGTGACGCAGGGGCCCGGCCTCATCGGCGCGCTTGTAGTGGGCGTCGCGTACGCGAAGGGGCTGTCGCTTGCGACGGGACTGCCGCTTGTTGGCGTGAACCACCTTGAGGGGCATATTCTGGCGAGCAGGCTTTCCGACCCCGAGCTTGCGACACCGCTTATCGCGCTCGTCGTTTCCGGCGGCCACACGTCGCTCGTCCACGTGCCCGGGTGGGGCGAGTACCACACCCTCGGCTCGACGCTTGACGACGCGGCGGGCGAGGCGTTCGACAAGGTCGCGAAGCTCCTCGGTCTGGGGTACCCCGGCGGTCCGGCGATCTCGCGCCTGGCCGAGCAGGGCGATTCGGCCGCGATCCCGTTTCCGCGCGCGATGCTCCATTCGCGTGACTATGACTTCTCGCTGTCAGGTCTCAAGACCGCCGTGCTCACCTACGTGCGCCGGGAGCAAGCGGCTGGCCGTGAGATCGACGTGCCGGATCTTGCCGCGTCGTTCCAGGCGGCGCTGATCGATGTGCAGGTGGCCAAGGCTGTGCGTGCGGCCGAGGAGTACGGCGTTCGCGACTTCTGCCTCGGGGGAGGCGTGGCGGCGAACACCGCGCTGCGCGAGGCGCTCCGTGCCGCGCTGTGCGCGCACGGCGTGCGCCTGTCGGTGCCGCCGCTCGCGCTGTGCACCGACAACGCCGCGATGATCGCGGCCGCGGCGCACGTGCGGTTGCTTCGTGGCGAGTTCCTGGGTCTTGAGGCCGAGGCGAGCGCAAGCCTTCCGCTCAGGTGACACGCCGGTTGCAGATCCGCCCTTGTGCTCGGACCGCCGTCCCGCGGGCCCCACGGACGTGATGTGAGTCTGCTCATATCAGATTTTCTCAAGCGCCCCTTGCGTTGGCGCTGCCACAACGGTAGAATTCATCTTCGTTGGCACTCGGAGGGCGAGAGTGCCAAACACCACCGGAGAAATGGGTATATCTCCGTGTACCGCCGTCATGGCGTGCACACGGAGGCACTTGTCGGGATCGAGACGTAGGAGGGTAGAGCATGAACTTGAAGCCGTTGTTCGACAATATCGTTGTCAAGCCTGCTAAGGCCGAGGAGCAGACCAAGTCCGGTCTGTTCATTCCGGACTCCGCTCAGGAGAAGCCGAAGAAGGGCGAGATCGTCGCTGTCGGTGAAGGCAACTGGGACAAGAAGGGCGAGAAGCGCCTACCGATGGATGTCAAGGTCGGCGACGTCGTCATCTACAAGGAATGGGGCAAGACTCCCATTAAGATTGACGGCGAGGAGTACTTCCTCATGTCGCAGAGCGACGTTCTCGCGACTGTGGCCGAGTAGCCAGACAAACCAAAGCGGCGCAGTGTCGCTTTATTCCGACCGAACCAAAGGAGGGACAGAACCCGAATGGCCAAAGATATCAGGTTTGACGAAGAAGCTCGTCGCGGCCTCGAGGCCGGCGTGAACAAGCTGGCTAACGCGGTCAAAGTGACGCTCGGGCCCAAGGGCCGCTACGTTGTGCTGGAGAAGAAGTTCGGCGCCCCCACGATCACCAACGACGGTGTTACCATCGCCAAGGAGATCGAACTCGAGGATCCGATCGAGAACATGGGCGCTCAGCTCGTGAAGGAGGTCGCCACCAAGACCAACGACGTCGCCGGTGACGGCACCACCACCGCGACGCTGCTCGCTCAGGTCATCGTGAAAGAAGGCCTGCGCAACGTCGCCGCCGGCGCCAATCCGCTCGCGATCAAGCGCGGCATCGAGAAGGCGGTCGAGACCGTCGTAGACACGATTAAGGAGCACGCGCGGGACGTCGAGGACAAAGAGGAGATCGCGCATGTGGGCGCCATCTCGGCAGCCGATGACGTCATCGGCGCCAAGATCGCCGAGGCGATGGATGTCGTCGGCAAAGACGGCGTCATCACCGTCGAGGAAGGGCTCACCTTCGGCATCGACATCGAGACCGTCGAGGGCATGCAGTTCGACAAGGGCTACATCAACCCATATATGATCACGGACCCGGATCGCATGGAGGCCGTGCTCGAGGACCCGTATATCCTCATCGCCAACAACAAGATCGGCAACATCCAGGACCTCCTGCCGGTGCTCGAGAAGGTCATGCAGGCCGGCAAGCAGCTCCTCATCGTGGCCGAGGATGTCGAGGGCGAGGCGCTCGCGACGCTCGTCGTCAACAAGCTGCGCGGCACGTTCACGTGTGTCGCGGTCAAGGCGCCGGGTTTCGGCGACCGCAGGAAGCGCATGCTCGAGGACATCGCCATCGTCACCGGTGGCCAGGTCATTTCCGATGAGCTTGGCTACAAGCTCGAGAACGTGGGTCTTGAGATGCTCGGCCGCGCCGAGAAGGTCAAGATCACTAAGGAAGACACGACCATCATCGGCGGGCGCGGTGCCGAGGACGACATCAAGGCTCGCATCAACCAGCTGAAGAACGAGATCGAGAACTCCGACTCTGACTTCGACCGTGAGAAGCTCCAGGAGCGCTTGGCGAAGCTCTCCGGCGGTGTCGCCGTCATCCAGGTCGGTGCGGCCACCGACGTGGAGCTCAAAGAGAAGAAGCACCGCATCGAGGATGCGCTACAGGCGACCCGCGCGGCCGTCGAAGAGGGCATCGTGGCTGGTGGCGGCGTGGCGCTTGTGAACGCGACCTCGGCGTTGGACGCGCTCGAGCTTTCCGAGGACCAGATGATCGGCGTGCGAATCATTCGCAAGGCGCTTGACGCTCCGCTCAAGACCATCGCCGACAATGCGGGCTTCGAAGGCTCGGTCGTCGTCGAGAAGATCCGCGGCATGGCGCCCGGTCAGGGTCTGAACGTCGCGACCGGCGAATACGGCGACCTCGTGAAGATGGGCGTCATCGACCCGGTCAAGGTCACGCGCTCTGCGCTTCAGAACGCCGCCTCGATCGCCGCGCTCATCCTCATCACCGAAACCACCGTCTCAGATACTCCCGAGAAGGACGACGGCAACGCCGCCGCCGCGATGGCCGCGGGCATGGGTGGCGGGATGTACTAAGCGCTTTCGCGCTGCACGCTTGTAACGGAAGGCCCTGGTCCTCGCGGATCGGGGCCTTCGTGCGTGCTAGAGCACCACGCCGAGCAAGAAGACGACGCATGCTCCGATGACGCTGCGGTAGATCTTGTCGGACAAGAGCCGTTTGCCTGCCGAGACGGCGCCCACGGCTACGTGCAGTACGGGTTCGATGCGCTCACGTTACCTCCTCGGCAAGCCCGTACAGGGTGCGACTATACCGCAGAGCCACCGTCAGAATATTCGTGTATCATAGACAAAGCGGGCCGAGTCGGGCCGTAAGGCTGGAGACGGCTCCATGGGCGTCGGAAGACGCATGGAATGTCACCGAATACTAAAGGGGGAGCCACGTATGCATGGAAGGACAAGACGCACGTTTGCGTTGGTTGTCGCGGTTGCGCTTGTCTCGGCGATGATGTTGCCCGGACTTGCGTTCGCGAAGACGAGCGGCGTGCTGGCGCCGACGGGGATCAAGCCGCTCGCGGTCTATCCGAAGGACGCATACGAGTCCGACAACACCTCCGCGACCGCGAAGGTGCTGCCCGAGGTGAGCATCCACACCTTCGATAACGGCACTGATGAGGACTGGTTCAAGGTCTCGACCGATACGACCGGGACACCGTTCGTGTTCGAGACGCAGTACATCTCGAATCCGGCGGCGATCTGGGACACTGACATGACCGTCTATGAGGTCGACGCCGCGGATCCCACGGGTTTGAGGCAGCTCTGGTATCAGGATGACTCGAACGTCTGGGAGGCGTACGGCTCAACCGCGTTCTTCAAGGCGCCGGCGCCGGGCACCTACTACGTGAAGGTGCAGCCACTGGGCGAAGACGACCGCGGCTACTACACGACGTTCGTGTACGAGGGAATCGGCCGCCGCGTGGCGGGCGCCAACCGTTTTGCGACAGCGGTTGCGCTCTCGAAGACGATGTATCCGGATTCGCCGAACGGCGCGTGGGGCAGCGACGCCGCCGCGAACGGTGTCATTCTCACCAACGGTACCGCTTTTGCCGACGCACTTACTGCCGGCGCGTGGGGTGCGATGCGCCCGGACGTTGGCGATGACGAGATCTACCCGTTGCTGCTGACAACCACGGACACTCTGCCAGCGGTCACCGAGGCCGAGATCGAGCGCCTTGCAGGTACCCAGTGGTGGGCTTCGGAAGCGTTCACGGTCTACGTCGTCGGCGGTCCGAGCGTCGTCAGCGACGCTCAGCTCCAGATGATCAAGGAGTTGCCGTATGTGGCCGACGCGGTGCGAGTCTCGGGCACGAACCGCTATGCGACCGCCGCTGCGGTCGCGTCGATGACACTCGACATCACCACTCCGAGTACGGCGGTTCTCGCGAACGGCCTCGGCTGGGCAGATGGCGTTTCCGCAGGCCCGCTCTGCGGATCGATGCAGGCGCCAATGCTGCTCTCCCAGGTCGACACCATGCCCGCGGAGACCTCGCAGTGGCTGCTTGACCACCCGAGTGTTACTGATGTGGTGATCGTTGGGAGCGGTAGCGTCGTGAGCACGGGCGTGGCGGATGCGCTTGCCGCCGCTCCCTACAACATGACGGTGACGCGCCTCGCAGGAGCCGATCGTTATGCGACCGCCTACGAGATCGCGGCATACGGAACAGAGGGCGGCTGGTTTGACGCGAGCGGCATGACGCTCGTCTCCGGACTCGATTTTCCGGATGGTCTGGCCGCTGGTCCGTTTTCCATGCTGACCGGCAGTGGATTTGGCCCAGGGCCTATCCTGCTCACCAAGAAGGCAGAGCTGAGCGACGCGGCAATCGACTACTTCGTCAACTGGTCTGACGTGAGTCGGCCAAGTTACGTGATCGGCGGCGAAGGCGCCATATCGGATCAGGCCTTCAGGGAATTCCTCGGCCTGTACGACATGCAGTCCTAGTTCGCGGACACACTGAATCCCGATGTGGGCCGGCTCTTCGGAGTCGGCCCGCTCTCGTGTGCCGGGGGTGGTACTATACTGCAAGCCCGGAGCCGGAAGGAGCACCTCGAGTGGCACTCTCAATCGGAATCGTCGGCCTGCCGAACGTGGGCAAGTCCACGCTCTTCAACGCGCTCGCCCGCAAGGCGGTTGACGCGTCCAATTACCCGTTTGCCACCATCGAGCCGAACGTGGGCGTCGTAGCGGTTCCGGATGCGCGCATCGACCGGCTCGCCGAGCTCGTGAAGCCGGCGAAGCTCGTGCCCGCCACCGTCGAGTTCGTGGACATCGCCGGCCTGGTGAAGGGTGCGAACGAGGGCGAGGGCCTGGGCAATCAGTTCCTTGCGAACATTCGTGAGACTGACGCTATCGCCGAGGTCGTGCGGTTCTTCTCGGACCCGAACGTGGTGCACGTCGACGGCAAGGTCGACCCGCTCTCGGACGTGGAGACCATCCGCACCGAGCTTGTGCTGGCGGACCTGGGGACGATGGAGCGCGCGCTGCCGCGGCTGGAGAAGGAAGCGAAGCGCGACAAGGCCCTCGAGGCCAAGGTGGAGATCGCCAAGCGCGTGCAGGTGTGGATGGAGCAGGGTCACCGCGCGTCCACGATGCCGATGACCGCCGAGGAGCGCACACGGCTGCGCGACCTGCACCTGCTCACGATGAAGCCGATGCTCTACGTGGCCAACATCGACGAGACCGCCATCGGCACCGAACTGCCGGAGATCGACGGCGTGCGACCCATCCCGATCTGCGCGAAGATCGAGTCCGAGATGGCCGATCTTGACGCCGCTGAGCTGGCCGAGTACCTGGAGATGGAAGGGCTCGAAGAGCCCGGCCTCAACACGCTCATCCGAGAGGCGTACCGCCTTCTGGGGCTTCAGAGCTACTTCACCGCCGGGCCGCAGGAAGTGCGCGCGTGGACCGTGCGCGTGGGCGCGAAGGCGCCCGAGGCGGCCGGGGTCATCCACTCGGACTTCGAGCGCGGCTTCATCAAAGCCGAGGTGATCTCTTACGCGGACTATGACGCGCTGGAGACGGAAGCCGCCGCAAAGGCAGCTGGCAAGCTGAGGATCGAGGGCAAGGAGTACACCGTCGCTGACGGCGACGTCGTGCACTTCCGCTTCAACGTCTAAGAGGCGGGGGACGGGTAACCCGGTGCACGGGTTTCGCGTATACTGTCAAGGATTCAACACGACACTTAGCGGGGAGGCTGGGCCTCCTCTCATCCTGGAGTGCGATGACCAACTCCGTTCGCCCTGCCCGCATCTCCTACCTGTGCCTCCAGGCCACCCGCGAGGGTCAGGCGTCCTATGCCCATGTCCACGAGATCGTGGACGGTCTCAAGCGGCGCGGGTGCAGCGTCGAGTTGTACGAGCCGTCCTACACGACGGGCCGGGTGCCCGGGCCCCTCGGTAGGGCCATGGAGTTTCTTCGGGTGCAGCGCCGACTACGCGCCTCAGCACAAGCTCAAGACGCGCTCTACATTCGGGCCCACTTCGCCGCCTACCCCACGGCGATGTGGGCGAAGCGACGTGGTATCCCGGTCGTGCAGGAGATCAACGGGCCGTATGAGGACCTCTTCCTCGCATGGCCGCTGACGCGGTGGTTCGCGGGTCTCTTCACGGGCCTGATGCGGCGCCAGTACCAAGACGCCGACGCACTCATCGCGGTCACTGCCAAGATGGCAGACTGGCTCGAGGCTGAGACGGGCGTCGGTTCTGTCGCGGTGATACCGAACGGAGCCAACATCGTTGTGTTCCGTCCGGGTTTCCCGAAGCCGGCGGGTCTGCCGGAGCGGTACGCCATCTTCTTCGGCGCTCTCGCGCCCTGGCAGGGACTAGACACCATGCTCGCAGCGATCGATCACAAATCGTGGCCAAACGGCGTGTCGCTGGTGATCTTGGGCGACGGCGTTGGTCGGTCCTCGGTAGAAGCAGCGGCTGCGGCCAATCCCGCTGTCGTCTACCTCGGCATTCGTCCGTACCACGAGCTGCCAAAGTTCGTTGCCAGCAGCATCGTCGGGCTTGTGCCCTCCCGGGACAGGGCTGGTACCGGGCTGTCACCGCTCAAGACGTATGAGACCCTCGCTTGTGGCGTGCCCGCTATCGTTTGCGATGTCCCCGGAAGCCGTGAACTCGTACGAGAGGCATCGTGTGGCATCGTGGTCCCTGTAGATGACGTAGGCGCCCTGGCCTCCGCGGTCGCTCGCATCGCGGCTGATCCGTCGGCGGCAGCTGCCATGGGTCGGCGCGGGAGAGACGCCATCGTGGCGTCGCATTCCTGGGACGAACGTGCGGCCGCCACGCTGCGGGTCATCGACGGCGTTTTGACGCGCGGTGGGCGATCATGAAGCTGCTTATCGTAACGACCGTATCGGCAACCCTTGAGGCGTTCTTGCTGCCGTACGCGGCGTACTTCCGAGGCAGAGGGCATCGCGTCGATGCTCTCGCGGCGCGCGCCGCTTCCTCGGATGTGTGCGTTCAGGCGTTCGACCACGTGTGGGACGCAGCCTGGAGCCGATGGCCGTTCTCCGTGCGTGGGCTGCGAGACGTTCGGCGAATTCGGCGCCTCCTGAGGGCTGAAGCCTACGACATCGTCCACGTCCACACGCCTGTGGCGGCGTTCCTCACCCGAATCGCTGCCGCTCCATTGCGACGCACGGGCCTGCGCGTGGTCTATACGGCCCATGGCTTCCACTTCCTGAAGGGCCAATCGTGGTGGAAGAACGCTGCGTACCTGGCGCTCGAGAAGGTCGCCGGACGGTGGACCGATCGCCTGATCACGATCAACGACGAGGACTATCTGGCCGCGCGTGAGCACCGTGTCGTGCCAGGTGATCGCCTCGTGCGAATGCACGGAATCGGCGTTGACACGGACGTCTACGATCGCACCCGTGTGGGAGCATCTGCAGTCGCCTCGATTCGGGAGGAGCTCTCGCTCCGCGACGGGGATGTGCTGTTCCTCATGGTCGCCGAGTTCAATGCCAACAAACAGCAGGGCTTGGTCGTGGACGCGCTTGCCGCCGCCGACGCCCGGGCGGTTGTCGGGTTTGCCGGGGATGGAGCACTGCGAGAACGGATCGAAGCGTACGCCGAAGCCGCTGGTGTGGGCGAGCGCTCCCGGTTCCTTGGCCAGAGGAGCGACATAGCTGCGTTGCTCGCGGCATCCGCTGCGAGCGTGATCTTCTCCGCTCGCGAGGGGCTCCCCCGTTCGTCCATGGAGTCGCTGTCGATGGCCGTTCCGGTGATCGGTGCTGACATTCGGGGCGTCAGTGAACTCCTTCGGGACGGATGCGGAGTGCTTGTCGCGCCCGGCGACGCGGGCGCGCTTGCCCGTGCCATGTGCTGGGTGATCGAGCATCCCGATGATGCGACCACAATGGGTGAGCGCGGTCGTGAGAAGATGACCGGAGACTATCACATCCGGCGAGTGCTTGAAGCGCACAGTCGGCTCTACGATGAACTCATGGAGTCCTGAGCGTATGAACCCCCGAAGCGAATCGATTGATAAGGGCGACGGCGCCGCGACCGACCGGCTCCGCGGGTGGGCGCGCCTACTCCTGGTCTGGCTCGTCATCTACTGTGTGCTCGGATGGCGCATCTATCTTCCGCGCGGTCCAGGAGAAGCAGCGCCTCTGGCGAACGTGCTGAGCGCGATCATCCTCCTTGGCGGAGTAGCCTTCGACCGCTGTCTGCGGGCTGAAGTTGTCGCGAGTATCCGACGGCTCCCGTGGTTCGCCGGTTTCGTCTTCTTCTGGGCGATGATCTCGCTCGCTGCGCCGCTCTTTGGTTTCCCGTTTCGCACGATCATTGGAGCGGCGACCCCCTTGGCGATAGGCCTGTTCGGTCTCGCGGGTTCGATCGTCTGGCGAGACGATCTCGTCGCCCCCTCGGTACGCTTTCGGGCCCTGATGATCATAGCGTGGGTGCAGTTCGCGGTCGGCGTGATGCAGGGGTTGTGGGACACGGGAATCCTGCGGTTCGTGCCTTTCGGCTGGTTGAATGCGTGGGATGCCGCTGTGATGAACTCGTACGGTGTAGAGCACTATGCCGGCCGGGGCTTCGGGCTCTACTTGAATCCCAACCCGTACTCGCTTCTCGGCGGGCTGCTTCTTGTCTTGGCCCTGCGCCTCCCGCTCAGCCGTCGCGAACGGATATGGCTAGCGGTCCCATCTGCCGGAATCGTGTTTCTCGGCGCATCGCGAGGAGTCATCGTTGCACTCGCGCTAGTGGCGCTGCCGTACGTGATCGTGCGTGTACGCGCGTTGGGGTGGCGCAAGTCGCTAGTGGCGATCGGTGCAATCATCGTCGGGGCAGCGACGTTCCATTTCGTGATGAGTGCTACGTCCGGCGAGCTCTATGCGCGTTTCATCGGTCGGTGGATGTCGATTCCGGCGCTCTTGACCCGAGGCCCCTCGATGGATCCAAACGCGATCGGTCGATTAGATGCGTGGGCGCAGGCGATCGGGTACTGGTTGGGACACCCGTTCGGCACGCTGGGACCGCCTCAGATGGCGGTCGGCACCTTCATGGACAACGACGCCATCGCGCTCCTGGTCCAGGGTGGAATCGTGCTCATCGTCGCGTACGTGGGGACGCTCGTCGACAGCGTACGGAAGCGAAATCATTCGACGATCCAAACCGCTGTCATCCCATTGGTCGGGATGCTGGTTCTCGCGGGTGTCAGCCAGAATGCCGTCGCCTATGTGCCGTCGATCGCGCTCGTTTGGTCGGTGCTGGGAAGCACCGGGGCACTGTCCGGGCAGGACCGGACCTAGTCCAGCGCGTTGCGAGCTGCTGTTTCGACCGCAGTGCCGACGACGCTTGGGCCACCGAAGATCACAAGACGCTCACACCCGCCGGCGTTGGCCGTAAGGCGGGACGAGATGGTCGCATCAAGTGAGGTCGGTGGCGTAAGAAACATCACGCCATTGCGGCTGGCTGCGAGCACGGCACCCGAAAGCGCATCGGGGAAGTTGAGGCCGGTTGCTATAGAGACGCACGTGTAACGCATCCCGGCGGACTGGGCGAAGTCTGCGACCGCGACGGCCGTCAAGTATCTGTTGCTGCCGGCGATACGTCGTGCGCCCGGCAGAGCGTCGAGGACACCTTTCGAAACCACCGATGCGCCGCCGACGACGATGACGTCACCAATCTCGAGGGATGTGATGGCAGCTGAGGTCGGCTGCGGAACGCTTGTCGCCGAGACGAGCAGGATCGGCCATCCCTTGACGGCGGCAAGCGGCGCGGCGGCTAGCGCGTCCGGGAAGTTGCCGCCGGAGGCGACCACCGCAGTGCCTCCGGGCCTTGTCCCGTTCCATGCGTACACCGCCTTTGCTATGAGGCGCGCGGTGTCGTATCGGTTGGTTCCCGCGAGGCGGGTGACGTTTGCCGCGCCAAGCGTGTTCTTGAGCGAGGACTCTATCGCCGCGGAGACGGCGCTCATCGATCCCAGGATGATCGCGCGCCTGGGCTTCAGTCTGGCGATTTCGGCACCCGTGGCGGCAGGGATCGTGTCGGAGACAAGAAGTACCGGGCCGCCTTCCGCGTGTGCCAGGACGCCGCCGGTCAGCGCGTCCGGGTAGTCTCGGCCGGTGGCGATGACCACGACGGGCGCGCCATTCGGAAACATCGCTTCTGACACCTTGACCGACGTGCGGTAGCGGTCGTCACCTGCGAGCCGCTCGAACGCGCGATCGGTGACCGCCCGACCTTCGATGCGCACCGAGCGCTCGTTTCCGGCGTCGTCGATGGCCGTCGCGACGGCCCAGTGAACGTCGGTCGCCTCCAGGACCGCACGTCCGCCGGGAAAGACCCGCGGGCGGCTGCCGTCGACCGAGATTCGCACGGCCACGACCTGTGATTGTGAATCTGTTGCGGTGGCGGTAATCACGGCGCCGGTCTTCGGATCGCCGGTCATCGTGCACGTGAGAGAGGGGGGAGTGGAGTCTCCGTTCAGCACCGAGACTTGCGTGCCGCGGATGTCGTAGGCCGATCCGGTGGTCCCGCTCACGCGATTCGACTTGAGGAGCACGCTCGAGCCGTCGTACGTTCGCACGCCGTTGATGATGCTGCGGTACTGGTCGGAGATATCGTTTGAGACCACACCTTGGGTGGTGCCTGAAACGAAGATGCCAACGCGAGGTCCGAAGTTGACGCTGCCCACGTCTTTAACAGTGTTCCAAGCCACGAGTTGTCCGGAGTCGCCGACCTGGATGCCCGCCCCGCTTGCTGCCTCGACGCGGTTGCCTACCACCACGGAGTCCCCCGGGATGGCGACGATCCCCATGCCTGCGCTGACCGGACTCGAACTCGTGGTGTCTATGACGGTGTTGTCGATGATCCTGACGGACTTGCTGAGCGTGTTCGGGATGTCGAACCCGCGGAGCCTGGAGCCTGCGGCGACGTTTCGAACGAACGTGCCGTTGCCGCCATCGAGTCCGGGGTAGTCGCCGACGCGGGCCACCTGATACGCGCTTGAGCCGGGGGAACTCACGTAGTTGCCCTCACACCAGAAGCCCTCCGAATCGCGGAACCTAATCCCTGCGGAGTCGTTGTGACCATTCAGGATGATGTTGTCAGTGATCGTTGCATCCCGGGACCCGTAGACTTGAATGCCACCGACGCCTTGATCTTTCACGGTCATGTAGTCGCGCACGATATTGTCGGAAGCCACGGTGTAGCGACAGTAGTCGTAGAAGACGATTCCGTCGCGCTCGCTGTGCCGCGTGCTGCAGCCGGTGATCTCGACGTACTGCGATTCCTCGAATGCAAAGCCCCAACGTGAGGTGTCCGAGGAACAGTCCCGCACAGTTACGTGGGTGGATCGGTCGGTTCCGACACAGCGTAGCGCCTTGAGTGAGTGGACGTTAGTGACCGTGAGGCTCTCCGCGAAGGTGGCGGAGACCACGCCCTCGATGGCAGGGCGACCTTCGAACGACCCTCCCTCGAGTGTGACGTTCCGCAGCGGTACCGAGGCACTGCCGATGACCGCGAAGAAGACGTCGGTTATCGAGGAGTTTAATGGGGAGGCGGCCGCGGCACCCGACTCGAACCGCACGGTCGTGTCGGCTTTGACGGTGATGTTTGAGAACACGTACGTGCCGGCCGGAAAGACCACGATTCGTGGCGCGGATCCTGCGTTCATGGCTGCCTGGACTGCGGAGGTGTCGTTTGTGAGGCCGTCGCCTTTGGCACCGAAGTCGCGCACCGAAACGGCGGCTTGCGGGGTCAGCCCGTCGGCTGTCCTGATCGCGCCCGGCGCCGACAAGGACGTTACGCAGAGGCTGAGCGCAATCGCCAGGGCGAATGCGAATCGAGTGTCGACTCCGCGCATGCGTTTGAAGTTCATCGGCGTATCTCCTCGTGGGCTGGAAGCCGGCTGTCCCGGTTCTTCATCGAGGGTATCGACAGGCCGGGTCCGTCGCTTCAGCCGACCGTCACGGTCCGGCACGTGCTGCCGCTGTCGCGGATGACCGAGCAGTACACGGCAAGCAGCTGCGTCGCGTAGTCATCCCACGATGGCACGCCGCAGTCAGCGGCGATTCGTGCGTAGTCCCAGTGACGGGTGATGGCCTTCCCCAGCGCGTTCGCAAGGTCGTCGACATCTCCGGGAATCACCAGGATGCCCCACTCATCCGAGCGCACTTGCTGCTCGATGCCGGGCAGGCGGCTCGCGACGACCGGCGTACCGGAGGCGAGCGCCTCGTTGATGACCATCGGCATTCCCTCGGACTTGCTCGGCAGGACGAGAGCTGCCGCGTCCGCGAGATACGCATCGAGCGCGCGGTGAGCGCGAGAACCCTCGAATCGAACACGGTCAGCGATGCCCAGGTCGCGGGCCTGTTTGGCGAGTGAGGCGGCCATCGGTCCGTCTCCGACGAACACCAGACTCAACGTCGTGCTGCCCGCGATACGGGCGAAGGCATCCAGGAGAACATCCGGGTTCTTGCGCGGGCTGAGTCTGCCGACGAACAGGAGGTATCGGGGAGAGCGCTCCGCGTGGACGTGAATATCCGCGCAGTTGTAGCCGTTAGGCAGGTGAAGAACGCGGTGTCGCGCCTTCGGATGCGCGTGCCGCATGCCTGTGGCGATAGCCTCGCTCACGCCGATGATCGCGTCTGCCTGTGCCACCCATCGCGCGAAAACTGTGCCCAGGACCGGAACCAAGAACTGGCGGTTGGCGTCGCTGCCATGGAGTGTCACTACCACCGGGATACCCAACGCACTGCTCAGCCGGATGCCGACGACACCATCCGGCACGCCGTAGTGCGCGTGCACGACGTCGTACGGACCGCTCTCGTGAGCGACCCGAAGTGCCTCACGAAAGTAGGGGCCTATTGCGGTGACGATCCGCACGGCAGACGGGAGTCCTCTTCGCAGTGGCAGGGGAACTTCGATCACGCGGGGCCGTCCCGGTGCGACGACTGTTGCCTTGCGCGCCTCGCCATAGCGTCCGACAACGACGGTCACATCGGCCACCAAAGCGAGGGCTTCGACTTGCTCCCTCACGAAGATGCCGAGGCTGTCGGTCTCGTTCCGGGGGTACATGTGGCTGACGACCAAGACCCGCACTCGTCGTGCGCTTCGCGTAGTCATTCCTCGGATCCTATCCCGGCCACACGTGGCGCCATCGCAGCCAGATGCCGGTACCACGCGAGCTGTCCCATGCCGACGAGGAGACCTGCGATGGCGATGCCGGCGATCGCCCCCCGTACACCCGCAAATCGTGCGCCAACCAGTAGTGCGATGAGGCGAGTTGCGGTCTCGACGACGTTGATGGCCAGGGCTCGTGGCTGCTGGCGCTTTATGATCGGGAGTGTGCTCAGAGAAGAAACGACGAGTACCAGCGCGAGCCAGGGCGATAGGATCTGCGCGTAGACACCCGACTGACGCCACGTCGGTCCGAATACAACGGAGAACAGCCATGGGCCGGCTACCAGCACCGCCAGGTAGATCGGCACGGAGACCGCCAGGACGCCGCGCATGGTGCGCCGTGTGAGGGGGGCGAGCGACGTGCCCTCGGCATGAGCCCGGCTCGCCCTCGGGAAGAACACCTGCGAAACAGCCTGTCCGATGAGGCTCATCGGAGCTCGGAGCACGCGAAGCGTCTGGGATAGGAAGCCCAGGACCGTCGGGCCGAACAGCGCCCCGGTGAGCATGAGCGTGAGGCTTTCTCGCGCCGTGTCCAGAAGTGCGTGTGGCGAGTTGAGCAGCGGGAACTCCCGGTACTCCCTCGCCACGGCTTTCAGTGACGCGCCGGAGATGCCGGCGGTCATGCCCCGGGTACGGCGTATCAGTGCGACCAGCAGTACGCTCCCGGTCACCACGTAGCCCATAAGGACGGAGACGATGAGTCCCGAGGAGATGCCGACAGCGCCCAGAGCAATGGCGGCGAGAGCTGTGATGATGCCCATCAGCGAGCGTGCAAGCGCGACGATTCGGAATGCACCCTGTCGCGTGAACCAGTAGCCGGCCGACTGCATGACGGCGGCGAACAGGATGCCAACTGGGAGCATGATGACGGTGCGCGAGGTGACGCCGAGCGATGCAAGTGCCTTGGGGTCGACGATGACCGAGGCGACGACACCTGTGACCGCCAGCACGGCGCTCAGCATTACAGAAACGATCAAGGAGAGAGCCAGAAGGCTGTATGCTTTATCGTCGGACTTCGGAAGGGGTACCGCGACTTCGTAGCGGCCGGAGACCACCACCGACAAACCCATCAGGAGCGCAACAAACACGCCGTATTCTCCGAACTGGACGGGAGTGTACAGGCGAGTGAGGATGGGTGTGGCAAGCAGCGGCGCAGCCTGCGCAATCGCGGTGCCTGAGGCGAGTCTCCCTACGTTCTGGAGAGTCTCGCTGCTACTCAATCTCGGTGTCATGTAACGGCGGCGCCTCGGCATCCCGGGTGTCGGCGGAGAAACGAAACGTGGTCAAACTGGTTCGCTGTGCATACCATACAGTACGCAGTCCCTTGAGGAGGAATCTTGTCAGACTACTCACAGACAGTTTCGGACACCGGAGAACGTACCCCGAGTGGCTCCGGTCGTTCGGGTAAGCACCGGCAACAGAAGTCCCGACGTGCGCGGCCGAAACCGGCACGCACGCTGAAGAAGAAAGAGATCATCGCCGTCGCCGCTGTTCTTGGCACGCTGGTCGTGGGAGTGCTCGCGTTCTTGGCGTACGAGTACTTCAGCGTCGGTGCGAAGCTAGCGCCAGCGAGGGTCGAACGCAAGGCAATCGAAGCGGTTCTTGACGACGCGCCGGCTCTCGGTGACCCAAATAGCGGCTACTCCTACATCCTGCTGCTCGGCAATGACTCCACCAGTGGCAACACGCGGACGGACACGATTCTGCTCGCTCGGCTATCGAGCGCTGACAAGTCGGTGCTGCTTCTCTCGATCCCCCGTGACACACGCACGGAAGTCCCGGGACACGGGGTCACGAAGGTCAACCACGCATCAGCCTACGGAGGAGTACCGCTCACGATCGAGACGGTGCAGAAGCTCACGGGGTTGCCCGTGAACCACTACGTCCAGGTCGACTTCGTCGGATTCGCCTCGATTGTCGACGCTCTGGGCGGGATCGACATGTACGTCGACCGTCCGGTCGACTACGGCCAGGGTATTATCGTGGGCACGGGAATGCAGCACCTTAACGGCGCCAAGGCGCTCTCTGTCGTGAGGAACCGTCAGGCCTACAGCAACGGGGACTTCGGTCGCATCAAGACCCAGCAAGCGTTCCTCTCCGCAGTTGCCCGCAAGGCGGCCGCTGAGCGGAACTTCTCGCGCCTCACCAGTGTCATGAACGCCGGGGCGAATCACGTGAAGACCGACATGAGCGTGGCGGACATCGTGGCGTTGTTCGGCGAGTATCGCGGAGCCGCGTCCAAGGAGATCCCGAGCTACACGATTCCTGCCACCACCGGTACGATCAGCGGTGTGTCGTACGTCATCCCCAAGGCGGAGGAGATGAAGGCACTGCTAGAGGCTATCCAGCGTGGCGAGTTCCCGTCTGAGGAGTGATTGCTCGCGAACCGGAGGCTTCCCCCCGGCTCGTCCGAATGTCTAAGGTGCGGCCGGTGGCGGAAAGCGCCGCGCCTTGTTGAGTTCCCATTCGAGCAGGTTTGTGAGCACGCCGGTGCTGCCGACCATGGCGGAGCCCGAGATGCGGCTGTTGTTGACCATCAGCCATTCGCGCGTCTTGGGTGCAAGGTACTTGGCACCGCACAAGACGACTGGTTGTCCGTCCCCGGCCGCTTAGGCACCCGCTGTGAGCGCGTCAGGGAAGTCCACGGCAGTGGCGATCACCGGCGTCATGCGGCCCGTCGGCCAGAAGCGGCGGAGAACGGCGACGTTCGTCTGGTAGCGGTCCGGCCCGTAGAGCCAGATGACCGTGCGCGACTGGCGCAGTCTCCCGACGAGTGCAGTCGACACCACCGGGGGACCGCCGACAACGACGACGCGTGTGAGATCTTCTGAATGCTCGGCAAGGAATGCAGCGGTCGCGCCTGGCAGTGAGTCGCTTCGCGTGAGCAGGATAGGCATGCCGAGCATGCCCGAGAAGGCCGACGAGGATGTGGCATCGGGAAATACCGTGCCGGCAACGACGGTCACCCCCGCGCCCGGTTTCAATCCGACTCGCTCTGCCACAAGCGCGGCGATCGCGGCAGCGGTCGAGGCGGTGAGGCTCGCGCGGGGCGTCAACAGCACGGGTGCATCAAGTGCGACCGACAGGGGTGAGGCCGTCAGCGCATCGGCCCAGTCTTCGCCCGAAGCGACAATGACGGCGTCCGCACCGGTCGGCCAGCCGGCCAGTGCGGCGGCGGAGGATGTCGCATAGCGAGTCGCGTCGGCAATACGGGGCTCGATGGGCTTGAAGGGCTTCGACGCAAAGAACCGGTCGACCGCGTCCGCGATACCGACGGCCACTTTGTGCCGGAATGTCGCCGATAGCAGTTTCGCGCGGTCCGAAGAGTTCGACAAGAAGGCGACCTCGACGAGCGCAGCCGGCATGTTTGCCCACCGGACAACATAGTAGCCAACGTCATCGACCTTGCGGTACGTCGTTCCGGCGTGCGTGGTGACCTCATTTTGCAGCAGCGCGGCGAGGTTGGCCGCGAGTTTTGTATCCGACTGGGTGTTCCAGTCGTTGTAGTAGCTCTCTGTGCCGGTTGCCGTTCCGCCGGCGTTGTTGTGAATGGAGATGAACAAGTCGGCTCCGAAGAAGTTCGCCTTGTTGCAGCGTGCCTGCAAGTCGTCGTACGGAATCGGGTAGGCGCCGGTCTTCGTGTCCGAGTAGAAGCTGAATGAGTTAGTGGACTCGCTATAGTGCGAGGTCTGGATGTCACCGCTGCCGACGACCGTGTCCCCTGTGCGGCTCATCCCGACGCGATGTCCGCGGGTCTCCAGAACCTTTCGCGTCTCGAGCGCTATGAGTAGGTTGATCCTCTGTTACTCGACACCCACGTACACAGCACCGGGGTACCTGCCGCCGTGACCTGCGTCCAGGAAGACCGTACCGGCGAGCGCGGGGGAGGGACCAAGGACCGACAGCGCTACGGCGGAAACGAGTGCCACGCGGATGACATTCCGGACGATGGCTGTGACTGCGGGCTGTGGTCTCATGTGGATGCTCCTCGTTGGGAGCGGGCTACTCCGACCATTCAAGCACAGATCGGCGCGCCGACAAAGGCGGAAGGGTGCCTTACTGTGGGCGATAGTCTGGGATGATTGACTCCAACAGACGCCGTATCTCCCCCAAAGACCGCTCGTTGCCCGCTTGAATCAATGGATCGATGAGCGCCCTCAGGGGCACGTTTGTATCGTACGGAATCACATTGACGGCCATAACCTTGTCGGCCGATGTGGGAAGCAAGCCCTCTTCGGTCGTCGTGAGGGTCTCGTGCATCTTCTCGGCCAGCCGCAAGCCCGTGAACTCGATGGGTACCCTGATTCCGCTGAGCGAGATCATCTTCGACGCCAGGTCGACGTCTTCACCGGCTCGCCCATGTCCAGCACGAAGAGGTGGCCGTCGGCGTCCAGCGCCTGCGCCTGCAACACCAGGAGGCTGGCCTCAGCGATGGTCATGAAGTAACGGGTCACATCCGGATGGGTGACCTGAAGAGGTTCGCGGTTGTGGAGCCGCGTCTCGAAGATCGGAACCACGCTTCCCCGGCTGCCGAGCACGTTCCCGAAGCGAACCACGCATGCCGGAACACCCTTCCGGCATGCCGCGAACGCGAGCCGCTCGGTGACGGCCTTCGTCACGCCCATCACACTTGTGGGTTCGACGGCTTTGTCGGTTGAAATGAGGACGAAACGATCGGGTCTGAACCGCTCACAGGCCTCAAGCACGTTCAGCGTACCGAGGATGTTGGTGAGCACTGCCTCATCGGGTGCGATCTCCATCAAAGGCACGTGCTTGTAGGCTGCTGCGTGAATCACGAGATCCGGGCGGTGCTCGGCGAACACGCTCAGCAACTTGTTTGCGTTGCGGATGTTGCAGATCGCCATGACGAGCCTGTTCGGCTTGTCCCCACGAAGCTCCAGGTACGTCTCGTAGAGCCGCGACTCATCGACATCGAGAAGGATGAGTCGGCGCGGTCCGAAGCGTATGGCCTGTCTGGCCAGTTCGGAGCCTATCGAGCCGGCAGCGCCAGTGATGAGCACGACGCGGTCGGTTATCGTGTGCGCGACCTGGCCGAGGTCGAGTGAGACCGAATCCCGGCCAAGGAGGTCCTCCGCAGCGACGCGGCGGAATGCGCGGGCGTCGAAGTCATTTGAGACTTGCGAAAGCGACGGTGCGATTCGGGTTGGGAGATCGGAAGCAGCACAGACATCCAGGATGCGGCGTCGTTGTGAGACCGTGGCCGACGGCATCGCGACGTAGATCTCGTCGGCGGCGAGGCGCCTGGCATGCTCGACCAACGCCTCGATTGGTCCGAAGATCGACACGCCACGAAGAACGCGACCGATCTTGGCAGGGTCGTCATCGAGGAAGCCGACCACCTTCAGGCCGTACTCCGGGTGCACCTCCACATCTCGCAACATGATCGAGCCCGCGTCGCCCGCCCCGACCGCGAGAATGCGCGTCGCTCCTAGCGGGGCCGCAGCCCGCGCTTGCACGTAGGCGCTGAAGCGACCGAACGCACGTAGACCCGTAGAACCCACGAGCACGAAGACCGCGAGCAGTGCGAGCACTCCCAGCGGAGCGTAACGTCCGCCGGAGGGCGTTCGAACGGAGAGCGTCAGAGCGACGAGGACTACGGTGCCCCCCGCGATGCTTGCTACGAGGCGGACGTAGGTGTCGACGCCCGCGTAGCGCCACATATGTCGGTACAGGCCGACCAGAGTGAATGCCGTGACGAAGAGCAGTGTGGCGACGACCGAGACGACGCCGATGCTCGCCCGAAACTCGGGCAGCACGGCGCCGCCGAACCGTGCCCAGTATGCGAGCAGGGTGGAGATGAAAACGATACCGGCATCGACCACGGCGTACAGCAACTGCTGCAGCCAGGCCGGATGACCGGAATATGGTCTGTATGACTCTCCGACCGTGGGCGTCATAGAGTCGCCTCGGTGAGCACACGGGTGATGGCTTCGCAAACATCTCGCATGTCATTCTCCTCGAGCGTGGGATGCACCAGCCAGGCGAGCGATGTGTCCCCGAGATCGCGCGCGACTGAGGCCCGGGTCGCCGGGCGGAGCCCTTCGGACTTGAAGGACTCCTCCAGGTAGATTTCGGAGCAAGAGCCCACACCGCACGGGATTCCCTCGGCAACGATAGCACGCGCGATGCGGTCACGGTCCCATCCGTTGGAGAGACCTTGCTGAGCAACGAAGCCGTACTGGCGATAATGTGCGTGCTGCACGTGCGCAGGCGACACGGGAACGCGGATTGAGGTAAAGGCGGACAGGCAGGCCGTGAGCATCCGCGCGTTCTCGGAACGCCGCGAGATCCATCCGTGGACCTTAGGCAGCGCTGTCAGCCCGATGGCCGCTTGCATCTCGGTCATGCGCCAGTTGCTGCCGATCGTGTCGTGCAACCAGCGGAAACTCGTGCCGTCATGTGGAGTCGCGTTGTGCACCTTGGCGAACGACTTCCCGTGGTCCCTCATGGCCCACGCTCGGTCTCGTAGCGCCTCAGATGAGGTGACGAGCATGCCGCCCTCGCCGCCAGTGGTCATGATCTTGTCCTGGCAGAACGAGAACGTGCCAATGTCGCCGATTGTGCCAACAGGTCGATGCTTGTATTTGGCCCCGAGGGCCTGCGCGCAGTCCTCGATGACGAAGAGGTCGTTCTCGCGGGCGAGGGTCATGATCGGGTCCATCTCGCAGGGCCAGCCGCCGAGGTGAACCACGATCACACCCTTCGTACGTGGCGACAGGGCAGCCGAGATAGTGGCGGGTGTTACGTTCTGGCTGTCGCGATCGACGTCGGCGAACACGGGGCGACCACCATGAAGGGCCACCGCATTGGCCGTTGCCACGAACGTCCGGGACGGGACGATGACCTCGTCACCGGGGCGGAGGTTGAGGGCGAGAAGCGCCGCCTCTAGTGCCACGGTGCCGTTGGCGAGCGCAATTGCGTACGGGGCGCCGAGGTATTCCGCGAAAGCGGTCTCGAACCGACGCCCAGCGTCCCCGGTCCAGTAGTTCACACGCCCCGAGTGCAAGACTTCCACGACTGCCGCCACCTCATCGGGAGCGAAGTACGGCCACGGGGGCAGCGGTGTGCTTCGGACGGGCGTACCGCCGTCGAGCGCGAGGACGCCGTCACTCATCGGATGCCTTCCCGGTCACGAGTGGGCGTGCGGGCACGCCCGCAACGGTGAGCCCGGAAGCGACGTCGGAGGTGACAACGGCGCCCGCACCACACGTCACGTCGTCACCGACGACCACACCAGGAAGAACCACGGCGTTGGTCCCGCACAGGCAGCGATCTCCGACGCGCGTCGCTCCTCCCAGGCGGACCCCCGAGGCCAAATGAGTGCATGCGCCCAGCACGCAGTCGTGAGCGACATACGCTGCGACGTTTATCAGTGTTCCAGATCCGACATTGGCCCGGGCGCTGATGACCGCGTTGTTCATCACAACTACCCCTGGACCGAGTAGGGCACCAGGGCTCACAAACGCGGTAGGGTGGATCAGAGGCGGGAAGGCCACCCCCGTATCCTGGAGCGAGAGGTACTTCTCTCGAATGTTGACGTCGCCGATTGCGATAACAGCTGCATCGAAGGCGAGATTCTCAAGCGAGCGAACGACTGGCCGCCCTGTAGTGCTGTGCATGGATTCCGTGACCCGGGCATCTAGAAACGCCACGATCTCATGACCCAACATGTCGAGCATGTCGGCAACTTCACACGAGAAGCCACCTGCGCCTATCACTACGAATCGCATGAGATGCTACGAGTCTCCGTTCTTGGACCCCGAGAACTTGGGCATGGTCGCCGATCCGGGATGTGCCACGTCACTTTGCTGCGATACGACAGCAACTGTCTGGAGGACAATGCTCGCATCCAGCCACAGAGAGCGTCTTTCCACGTATTCGACGTCAAGGCTCAGGCGATCCTCCCACGAAAGGGCGTTTCGGCCCGCCACTTGTGACAACCCGGTGATGCCGGGCCGAACGTCATGTCGCCGCGCCTGGCGCTCAGTATAGAGCGGCAGGTACTCAGGCAGAAGCGGCCGGGGGCCGACGATGCTCATCTCGCCGCGGAGCACGTTTATGAGCTGTGGGAGTTCATCAAGGCTGGTGCGGCGGATGACGGCACCTGCACGCGTCAGCCTGTCCGCATCCGGGAGCAGCTCGCCTGACGCATCGCGATCGATCGTCATCGTGCGGAACTTGTAGAGCCGGAAGGTACGCCCGTGCCAGCCCGCGCGCTCCTGCACGAAGAGAACGGGTTTGCCCATTGTGAAGAGCACAACAAGCCCGACCACAAGCATCAGAGGTGAAAGCAGCACGATTCCGAGGAGCGCCGCCGTAATGTCTATGGTTCGCTTCACGCGCGGTCCCTGGGTGAGGGCCATACGTGAGTGAGCATCCCGGCCGAGTCGTCAGACAGTGGTTTCAAGGGGCGTGCGGGGTCACTGACGGGGACCAGTGTTTGCGCTTGCACGAGGGACTCCAAGTCACGGTCGTCTGGAGGGCACATGTCCCCCTCCAGGGGATTTCCTTGATGCGGTACCGTTGGCGCGGTCGCCGACTATCCAGCGATTATACCTGATTGTGCGTGCCTGCACGCTGCGTCAATCGTCTGAGAGTGGCGCAGTCGAGCCCTTCTGGCACCCGCTCGCCGGAAATCGCACGGCCTACCACAATTACCACAATTACCTAAGGTGTCCCTTTACCGCACCTCGACTTTCGTGCAGGAATTCGTTCCAGTCTATTCGCGCGGTGCCGCCGGGGGTGGCCGAGAGGGG
>JAJFTE010000083.1 GCA_021373175.1 Actinomycetes bacterium | reverse complement strand
CGACACCAAGAACGCCGATCGCTTCGACTACAAAGAGACGCTCATCGTCGTCCAAAACGGCGACCTTGAGGGTGGGGCCACGGTCAAGCAAGTGCTTGGCACAGGAAAGATCATCGATCAGCCGTCAGACCAGGATGTGGCTGATATCATCGTTATCGTTGGCCAGGACTGGAAACCGTAAGGAGCGTGAGCGTGCCGGAGACCAGGGAGTATGCGTTGCTTGCCGCACATGCGGCCGCCGAAAAGAAGGCGACCGACGTGGTGGTGCTCGATGTCGGTCCAATACTCGTGATCACGGATTACTTCGTTATCGCGTCGGGGTCGACCGATCGACAGGTGCGAGCGATCGCCGACGAGATCGAAAGAGTGCTCAAGGAAGCGGGGCTGCGCGCCATCGGTCGAGAGGGCGAGCGAGAGGCGACGTGGATACTGCTCGACTTCTCGGACATCGTCGTGCACGTGTTCCAGCCTGATGAGCGCGAGTTCTATCGGCTTGACAAGCTCTGGAGCGAGGCGGACCGCCTCGCGTTGCCCGATGCGGTCGTTAACGCCTCACCAGAACCTCACCGGGAGAACAACGCGTCGTGAGTGAGAGAACGCGGCGCCTCCTCGTGACGCTGTCGCTCGTGGGCGTGTGCGTGGTGTGGGGCGGCACCTTCGTGATGGTGAAGAACGCGGTCGCCGAGTACCCGCTGTACGGCTTCCTCGGTTGGCGATTCGCTATTGCGGTGGTCGCATTCCTCTTGCTGTTCCCGGGAACCTTCAGGCGCTTCGCCCCGGGAACCGTTCGCGTTGGCATGCTCGCGGGGGTGTTCCTGATCGCCGGGTACATCTTTCAGACCTGGGGATTGCAGGGCACAACGGCATCGAAAGCGGCGTTCATCACCGGGATGTTCGTGGTGATCACACCCGCCATGCAGGCGATACTGTTGCGCCGGCCACCGCGCGCGACGACGATCGCGGGCGTGGCGCTCGCCATGGTCGGCCTGTGGCTGCTCTCCGGAGCGAGCGCGGGCGGGTGGAGCGCGGGCGACGCGCGCGTGCTCCTGTGCGCGTTCGCGTACTCCGGGCACATGATCGTGCTCGGCGGCCCGGGGCGCAGGCATGACGCTAGGGCGCTTACGCTCGTGCAGCTGGCGGTGACAGCTGTTGCGTGCGGAGCCGTCTCGCTTGCGATCGAGCGTCCGTACATGTGGCCCTCTGCGGACGTCTGGGTCGCACTTGCCGTCACCGGCGTGCTGGCGAGTGCCGTGGCCTTCGCCGTGCAGACGTACGCGCAGCGCATCCTCTCGCCGGCGAAGACCGCGCTCGTGCTCATCATGGAGCCGGTCTTCGGCGGGATCTTCGGGTGGATGGCGGGGGAGACACTGGGTGTACGAGGCATTGCCGGAAGCGCGCTCATCTTCTCGGGCATGATCGTCGCCGAGTTTCTGGGCGGTGTTGGCAGGCGTGGCGAGCATATCGTGCTTGAGTCTGGTCTTGAGGGCCCTGCTGTCGCCGTGACAGAGACTGATGGCGCGGACATGGCGGATGAGTGAGGTCGGTTGACCGCTCGACGCTGGCTGCTATACTAGCGCTTGCCGTTTTGCGGTACCCAGATGTGGGGCCATAGCTCAGCTGGGAGAGCGCATGGCTGGCAGCCATGAGGTCAGGGGTTCGATCCCCCTTGGCTCCACCAATAGAATTGACCGAAGGAGCGGACATTGTCCGCTCCTTCGCTGTTGTATGGCCATTCGTGCCAGGTGGCTGAGAAGGCTAAGAGGGGTGAATGCCCAAGCGGAACTCGTAGATTCTGATGAGCAAGAAGAATAGTAGTCGATCTGGATTTCTCCGCCCGTGTGACTGGTCGTGCGGACTTCGCATTCGCACGCGGCGCTCTCGAGTGTGCAGACGTACAGTCTCAGCATTAGCCCTATCACGTTGCCGATCTTGACTGGCGAACGTCCCGACTCGTATAGCCCGGCTTGATCGACCTCGGCTGGATTGAGTGACGTCCGTCGCATGGTGACTCCTCGTGACTTCAGCAGATCGCTGACAGTTGTGCGATGGCAGTCGAACTGATCGGCGATGTTGGCCCCGAGGACGCGGAATCCGCACCAATCGTTGATAGTGGTATAGTGCGCGTAGAGATACTACTATCCTGGAGGTGATTAACGTGTCGCGGACTATAACAGAGTTGGGTCCGCGCGAAGCTGAGTTTCTCGCCATGATGGCCGGTTCTTCCAAGGACATCTTCACTTTCAGTGCCGCTGAGAACTTCTGGGGCACCAGCTCAACGACGGCGAACGTGCTGTCTCGGCTTGAGTCTAAGGGTTGGCTCGAACGGCTCGAGCGTGGCAAGTACATGCTTGTCCCGCTTGCGGCGGGAGTCGATCGCGAATGGAGTGAGGATCCGCTCGCGATCGGCAGCTTCCTGGCCCCCTCTGGAGGCGCGGCATATTGGACGGCCGTCCGGCACTGGGGGTGGACCACCCAGCTTCCCGGGACGCAGTTCTTCATCACCACCCAGCGCCGTGCGGCGCGCGGGACGATTCTCGGCGTGCCCTACAGATTCATCGCACTCAAACCGGATCGTGTCTTCGGCATCAGCGAGGAATGGGCCAATGGTCTGGCGATTCGCGTCACGAATCGCGAGCGCACGCTACTCGACATCCTTGATCGCCCGGACCTCGCGGGTGGAATCGCGGAGGTCAGTGAGGCGATGAAGGCCGGTTGGAGCGAAATCGACCCTGCGTTGCTGACTCAGTACATCGAGCGATTTGGCAGCGGGACGGTGCCGAAGCGTCTCGGCTATCTTGCCGAGGAACTTGGTCTCGACGGGCTCGGCGATTGGATTGATCGCTGGCGCTCCATGATGGGGACGGGAATCACGCTACTCGAGCGTGGCGGATCGCCGACGGGTCGCATCACCAGGCGCTGGGGACTCAAGATCAACGCTGGTGAGAACGGGGCTGAGCGATGATTCCAGAGGCGACCATCAAAGCACTCGCACGCAGGCAGAGGATCGACCCCGCAGTGGTCGATAGAGACCACGCGCTCGGGATTGTCCTGTGGGCGATGGCGTCACAGGGCAGGCTGCAGGGCTGGATCTTCAAGGGCGGGACGTGCCTTCGCAAGTGCCACTTCGCGGACTGCCGCTTCTCTGACGATCTCGACTTCACCGTCAAAGGGAGGTTGAACGTCGCAGAGGCTCGTGGCGCGATTACCTCTTGTGAGCCCGCTGCAGCCAGTCAAGGCATCCAGCTGGTGCTCACCGAGATGCGCATCGAAGTCATGAACGACGACTACGGCCGAGAGTCGGCCGAGATCAAAGTGCCGTATCGCGGAGCGCTCCGGATGGGGAGCGCACAGAACGTTCAGTTCCATCTCAGCGCCGACGAGGAACTCGCCTTCTAACCCGTGAGCCGAGCGCTGGTTCATCCCTACGACGACGGCGCTGGTCTCGCGTGCCAGATCCGCGCTTACGCCTTGGAGGAGATCCTAGCCGAGAAGTTGCGCGCAGCAGCGGGGCAGCGTCTTCACGCGGCCGCTCGAGATATCTACGACATCGCAAGCGTCGCGCGCAGGGGTGCCGACACGGACGCAGCTTTGTTCGCGTTGCCGAAGAAAGCGGCGTGCAAGGGAGTCGATCTGTCGGACGCAGCGGCCAGCTTTCGAGCTCGGGAGAACGAGTACGCGGCGAGCTGGGACAGGACGCTGGAGTACTTGGTCGTGGATGACCTCAGCTTCGGGGATGCGTTCTCGATCGCTGCAGGACTGCTCGACAGGGTGTAGCAACGGCAGCCGGTTAGACGGTAACGAAGCGCCACTCGGCAACCGCCATCTATTTGCGCTGCACCACCACTCGTCACGGCCTGGCCCCGCATGCTAGTCTGGGCCTTAGCAGGACTTATGCAGCATTCTGGAGGGTAATCGGCTGTGGCTGAGGACGGGGCGAGTACTCGCCCGTTTCAGGGATGCCGCGCAGGCGTGATACGCCTGCGAGCGCTTGTGTGTGTCGCGCTGCTTGCTGTGTCGTTCAGCATGGCGGCGCTTACACAGTCCGCGTATGCCGACAACCCTCACGGCTCGTACTCATCCTCCACAAAGGCATGCCAATCGTGTCACGACCTGCATGCCGCTCCTTCGCAGCCGGTGCTCAAGGGCTCGAGCGAGAAGGTGCTCTGTTACAGCTGTCACGACGGCACCGGAAGCGCATACAACACGAAAGCCGGGTTCGGGGAGTCCACCCTCGGGACGACCACGGCGAAGAGCTTCCATCCGGTCCCCACAGGCGTGCTCAAGTGCGCCGACTGCCACACACCTCACGAAGGTCCTGCCCAGGGGAACCTGAGCTCGCTTAAGACCGGCTCGGCGGAAGCGACGAGTGGGATTGCGGTGTGCGATAGCTGCCATGGCGCCGCGTCCGAGCTGGCGGGTGGCAACGTCGCCGTTCCGATCGTCGGCACGCCGCACGAATCGCTGCAGGCCTCGTCGAGCCCGGCGCAGATCGCGTGTCTGGCGTGTCACGCTGCGCATGCCTCGGCAAATGAATCGCTCGTGACGTCGCGCGTGGTGTCGATCAACGGTGAGAGCGCCACGGTGACAAGTACCGTTGGCCTGTGCGTCGGCTGCCACCGGCTGTCGTCCGGGACGTACTCGGGCGTGCAGACGGCGATGGGCACGCAGCATGCGAAGGTCACGACCTCCACCAAGGCCTCGGTGACCTACCCGGGGACCAACGAATCCAACTGCACCGGCTGCCACGAGCCCCACGGCACCGGATCGGGCACCAGCTATACCCGCAAGGAGGGCGCGGCGCTCTGCGAAGAGTGTCACGACGCGAGCGGCGTGAGCTATCCGGCCGCGTACTCGTACCGTGGCGGCAGCGCGTACGCGGGCACGCCGCACGCGTCGAGCACCGGCGCGTCGAGCTGGGAGATCATGCACTCGGATAGCCAGGGCTTCTCGGCATGGGAGAGTACGTTCGCGCCGACGCCGTCATCGCGCGGGACGACCCTCGGCGCGGACGCGAATACGGCGCTCTGGGCGATGGACGCGAACTATGCGCGGACCGCCGTAGCGACGCTCACCGGCGAGTCGGATTATCAGCTGTACCGCTTCAAGCTGCCGGGCGACGCGACCGACCTGACCGCGCTCAAGGCCACGTGGGTCGGGTACGGCGAGGCCGTCTCCGGGTTCCCGGTGACGCTCAGCATCTGGAACGCGAGTTCGGGCACCTGGGTGCCGTACCGGTCGCAGGTGATGGCGGCCCGCACGACCGTCACGACGAGCCCGGTCTCGCCGGCGACCTACGTGGACGCCGACGGCTTCGTCTGGCTTCGTGCCGAGGCGAAGAAGGTCGTCCTTGCCGACGTCGCGACCGGTCCGAGCATCACGTTGAGCGGCACGGTCGTGACCGTGAGCTGGACGACGTACGGACCATCGTCCGGGTGGTTCGACTTCGGGACCTCGTCGGGTTCGTACACCCAGAGCGCGGGCTCCGACACGCTTACCACGTCCCATGTCGCGACGTTCACCGCGCCGGCCGATGGCGCCTACTACTATCGCCTCAGATCGACCGACCAAAACGGCGTGACGCGCTCCACCGCCGAGGCGCGCTTCGGCGTCCCGGCGCCGGTGCTCCAAGACGTCCCTGACTACAGTTCTTCGGGTGCCATTAGCCAGACGTTCAACTGGTCGATGAGCGACGCGGCGCGCGCGCCCTACACGTACCAGTTCACGCTGAAAGGCACCGACGGGTTCTCGTACACCTCGGCCTGGCAGAGTGCCACGACGATCATGCAGACGCTGGCGACGCTCAACAAGGACCGGCTGTGGACGTGGAGCGTCACCGCCAAAGACGCCTCGGGCGTTCTCACGCCCGTGGTGAGCGACACGTTCACGGTCACGTACACGCCTCCGGGCACATGCCCGTACCTGTTCACATGGAACGGCACCAAGTTCTCCTTCGAGTCGGACCTCTACGGCCAGGGCAAGCTCGCGGTGAAGATCGCCGCCGGCTACCTCAAGCCAGACCCGAACGAGTATTACCTCTTGCGTGAGCCGCCTGCCGAGAAGGCAGGCGCCCTCGAGCTCCGGCTCGTGGAGGAGCGTACCGAGGTCAACTACCTCGACCAGATGGACCTTTACACGGTCGACGCCCCCTCGGATCGCGACGTGGTGACCGAGATGCCGCTCATGGGCGGCGGCGCGTACGGCGGCCTCGATTCCGTGGTGCACACGCTCGCCAAGACGCTCGCGACGCCGAAGACCGTCCACGTGAACGACGGCAAAGACGTGACGAACCTGGTCTCGGCAAGCGACGGCACGTTCCTCGAGCTCAACGAGGACCGGAACGCGGGACTCACCTACCAGACGCTCGAACTCGACCTGGGCAACGTGCAGGCCGCGCCGGGCGTAAAGCTCTACATCGACGGCCGCACGAAGTTCCCGGACTCCGAGGCGGGCCTCGCGCTTGTGCGCTCCCTCGGCGGCCGCACGAAGCTCGAAGTGCAAGACTCCGACGGTGCGTGGGTGGAAGTCCCGAGCGCCGTGTGTCCGATGCCGAAGTCTGCCGAGTTCTATCGGCCCTACGTCATGGACCTCACGAACGTCTGGCAGAGCGCAAGCCGCAAGGTCCGGCTCACCTTCCTCTTCAACACCTTCATTGACCGCATCGGCGTGGACACCACGGCGGATGAACCTGTGACGATGACGAAGCTTCCGCTCGTCTCGGCGGATCTGCGGCTGCGCGGCTTCGACGCCACGAGCGCGGTCGAGGAGTTCTACGAGTACACGTACGGCGAGGCCACCGGCAGGAAGCAGTACTTCACCGGCACGTACACGAAGTTCGGCAACGTCTCGCCGCTTCTGACCGCGACCGATGACAGGTTCGTCATCTACGGCGGCGGCGATGAGATCGCGCTCTCGTATGCGACGCCCGCCGCGCCCGTGGCCGCTGGTCGCACGCGCAGCTACCTCGTCTACGCGAACGGCTACTACAAGGATCACAAGTCAGACGTGCCCAAGACCGTCGAGCCACTGCCGTTCTCGGCAATGAGCACCTATCCGTACCCGGCCGCCGAGAGCTACCCCAACGACGTCGAGCACGCGCAGTACCGTGCCGAGTGGAACACCCGTCAGGAGTACGCGCCCTACGAGATGCCGGCGGGCTGGGACGGGTACGCGACCGTCGCTGCCGAGACGAGCGCGGCTGGGGCGAAGCCGACCGCTGCTGCTGCGGTTGATGCCCGCGAGCCGTCGCTGCTCGATACGATCGTCGAGTTCGCGAAGTCGCTTTTCTCGGCAAGGGCGGCCGACAGCTCGGGTTGGCTCACGATGCACGCCGATGGTGCGAGCGATATCGTTCATCGCTCGCTCAACACCGACCTGGTGATGATCGAAGCGCTCTACGGCAACGCCAGCAACTCCGGCTCGTGCGGCCAGTGTCACGCCGTCCACGGTGCGGTCGACGGCAACGGCGTCGAGGTGCCCTCGCTCCTTCCTGCCGAGGAAGCCTCCACGTGCGGCGCGTCCGGCACGGGCAACTGTCACAGCTCGACCGCGGCATCGGCCGGCGGTGTGAACGTGAGCGCGGCGTTCTCGGGCTCGAACAACCTCATGCGTCACGATGTCTTCCAGAGCCAGCAGACGTCCTCGGGCTCCAAGATCGTATGCACGAGCTGCCATAACCCGCACAAGGAATCAGTGACCGATCGCTACTCGGACCCGGACTCCGTCGCCACGACGCTCACGCCGGCGATATCGAAGTACTTCGACCCGAGCGGCAGCGTCTACGTGCTCGTCGGTGCCGAGCACGACGGTGCGGCTCCGGTCGTATCGAACCAGCAGATCGACTACACGACACCGACGGTTCCCGCATTCACCTGGACGACCGACGAGAACGCGACGACGTGGCTCGACTGGGGCCTGACGACGTCGTACGAGATCGGCTCGTATGGGTCGAACACGCTCGCGATGAGCCACCGGGTCTCCGGCCCGACGATCCCCACCAACACCCAGTATCACTACCGCGTCCGGTCGACGGACGCGCTCGGCAACGAGTTCGTCTCGGCGGACGCTACGTACACCGCGCTCCCGTCTCCATTGCCGCCCGCAACGATCAGCCCGATGGCTGGCACGACCACGATCACGAACGGTCCCACGAACGTGCCGATCGCCGTGTCGTGGGCGGCTGGTACGCCGGGCGATGCCGACGCTCTGCAGTACCAGGTGTTTGTGGACGGCGTTGCGGCATCCGGCTGGGTGAGCGGCCTGTCGACGACCGCGAACGTGTACTCCGGCAGCGCCGGCACGCACGTGCACAGCTGGTACGTCCGCGCGCGTGACGCGGTGCACACGTACATCGTCTCGGGGCCGTCTGTGAGCGGCACGCTCAGCATCACCGATAACTCGGACTACTCGTGCCCCATCCTCTACACGTGGGACGGGCAGAAGTTCGGCTTCGTCACCGACGTCATGGGTAGGGGAGTCCTCGGCATCATGGTCGCGCCGGGCGAGTACCGCTACCCGCCGTCGATCGAAGACAGCCGGATCGACTCCGAACAGCTCGTAGCGAAAGACGGGAAGTACCTCCTGCGCCTCAAGAACGAGAAGGACGAGATCGAGTACGTCGACAACGTGACGCTTAGGGCCATCGACCACCCGAAAGGCTCGCAGGTCTACCTCGACGACGTGACGCGCACGTTCAACACGCGCGGCATGGGCGACGCACGCGTCTACACCGTGAAGGACCCGAAGCCGGTGAAGGCGACGTACGACAACATCGTCTACTACCGCGGCAAGCCGGTCACCGGGATGGACATCACCAAGCAGCTGGCCAAAGCCGACGGGACGTTCGCGCCCGCGTCGCTCTTTGACGACAACCGCTACACGTTCGATCTCGGTGACCTTAAGAGCGACGCGAACGTGAAGCTCGTCATGCGCGGCTGGAGCGAGTTCGCGACGCCTGCCGAGCGGACCGAGTGGCTCAAGTCCGGCTCGAAGTGGCCTGGGATGGTGCTCGAGGTCTCCGACGGCCGAGGCGGATGGAAGACCATCGACACGGACCTCGCGTTCATCCCGGGCTACGACAAGACGGTCGTCTTCGACCTCTCTAAGAAGTTCCCGGCCGGGAGCGACTTCAAGGTCCGCATGCGCGGCCTCACCCGCACGCACATCGACTGGGTCGGTGTGGACACGAGCGCGCCGGTGAAGACCACCGTGACCGAACTCGCCCCGACGGTGGCCGACCTGTCCTACGTGGGCCAGGCGCGTGCCGAGAAGACCGCGTACCCGTCTTACGACTACAACGACGTCCACACGCCCGGCCACTTCCACCAGGGCGCGTTTACCAAGTTCGGTGACGTCCGCAAGCTTCTCGGCTCGGCGGATGACCGCTACGTGATCATGGACACCGGCGACGAGGTCGCGCTCTCCTTCGACGAGCAGCCGGTGCCCGCGGGCATGGAGCGCACGTACGTGATCCACACCGACGGTTACTTCCAGGAGCTCACCGGCAAGGTCGACCCGCTGCCGTTCCACGCGATGACGAACTACCCGTACGGTGAGGGCGAGAGCTATCCCACAGACGCGCTCCACAAGGACTACCTCACGACGTGGAACACCCGCGTGCACGGCCAGGCGGCCGGCATCGCGAACGGCGCGCGGCTGATCGCCGACGCCGCACGCGGCGTGGTCTCACCTGCGGTCGGCAAGCCCGGCATCGCGATCGCCGGGACGACACGCGTGGTGGCCGAGCCGGGCACGCACTTCTCGGCGAACACGGACAAGCTCGTTCTACGGTCGCTCGGACTCGGCGGGACGCTCACGACGATGACCGCCTCGAGCGGCTACGAGAGCGCGAGCGCCTCGCTGCCGACACCCGGCGCGCCGGGGTCGTCGGTCTCGGGCGCGACGCTCGCATCGGCGTCCACGAGCGATGGCGCGTACTGGCGCACGAATCTCACATCGGTCGACCGCTCCTGGAACTGGCAGGTGCTGAAATTCACGCAGAGCGCCGCCGAGCGCGCTGCCGTGAGCGAGCTGCGCGTCTCGTTCGCCGGCTACGGCGAGCCGACCGCCGGCTACACGACGAAGATCGCGATCTGGAACGCCGTGAGCGGCTCGTGGGAAGGCACGGCGACGAAGGTCGCCATGGGCACCCAAGGCATGCTCGAGTGGTCGAAGGCCGCGGTCCCCAACGCGCAGTGCCTTGCGTGCCACGACGGCTCGGCACCCGCAGGGGTGACGATGCCAGCGGGCGTGACGAACGTCGCGGCAAGCTGGGGTGCGAGCGGAACGCCGTCATACCACGGCGCGTACAAGACGTCGGGCGGGTTCGGCGGAGGGCTTGTCGCCGGCTACACCCGTGGCGTGGCGCCTGACATCGCGTGCGCCACCTGCCACGACCCACACGGCTCGGCAAGCGTCTATCACTTCCCGCTGACCGTCCGCGACAGAACGGGCATCAGCGTGACGACGGGTACGCAGTCAGAAAGCCTGTGCAGTGCATGCCACACGGGCGGCGCGGACACCTACCACGCGTCGTGCCTGGGATGCCACCGGTCCGAGGGCCACGGCCCGTGGACGTTCGGGGGCTCCGACTGCGTGTCGTGCCACCGCCACAGCGGCACGTGGGACCACCAGGCCAATGATCCCACGTACTTCGAGCAGAACGGCTGCCACTGCGGCGTGCCGGGGCCGTACCAGACGTTCTAGCGGCGACGCGCGGGGGTTCTCTCGGCTACAATACCTCCACAGCGAATCCTTTCTGACGGAGGTACGTGTTGGCCTCGAATTATGACCCGCATGCGATCGAGAAGAAGTGGCAGGCCGAGTGGCACTCGGCGCGCCTGTACTCGGTGACTGAAGACGCTTCTAAGCCGAAGAAGTACGTGCTCGAGATGTTCCCGTACCCTTCGGGTGACATCCACATGGGACACGTGCGCCACTACTCCATCGGCGACGTGGTGGCGCGCTACTTCACCATGCGCGGCATGAGCGTGCTTCACCCGATCGGATGGGACGCCTTCGGCCTGCCCGCCGAGAACGCCGCGATCAAGAGCAACTCACACCCCGCGGCGTGGACGCACGCGAACATCGAGAAGCAGGCCGCGAGCTTCAGGCGCATGGGCTTCAGCTACGACTGGGACCGGTCGCTTAGGACGTGCGACCCCGAGTACTACCGCTGGGGCCAGTGGAGCTTCCTCAAGTTCTGGGAGCGCGGGCTTGTGGAGCGCAAGAACTCGCCCGTGAACTGGTGCCCGGGCTGCAAGACCGTGCTCGCCAACGAGCAGGTGCTCTCCGACGGCACGTGCTGGCGCTGCAAGAGCGTGGTGGAGAAGCGCGAGCTCGAGCAGTGGTTCCTCAAGATCACCGACTATGCCCAGGAGCTGCTCGACGACCTCGACGAGCTGTCCGGCTGGCCCGAGCGCGTCAAAGCGATGCAGGCGAACTGGATCGGCCGCAGTGAAGGCGCCGAGGTGGACTTCACGCTGTGCGACATCGCCGGCGAGCCCACGGAGACGACCATCACCGTCTTCACGACGCGCCCCGACACGCTCTTCGGCTGCAGCTTCTTCCTGCTCGCGCCGGAGCACCCGCTCGTGAAGGAGTTCGTCGCGGGCACCGAGTACGAAGCCGCCGTCATGAACGTGGTTCGCGCCGCCGAGAAGGAATCGGCGATCGATCGTTCCTCGGCAGAGGAAGAGAAGCGCGGCGCCTTCACCGGTCGCTACGTGATGAACCCCGTGAACGGCGAGAAGGTGCCGGTCTGGGTGAGCGACTACGTGCTCATGGAGTACGGCACCGGTGCGGTCATGGCAGTGCCGAGCGGCGACCAGCGCGACTTCGACTTCGCCCGGAAGTATGACCTGCCGATCCCGCCGGTGGTGGTGGCCGAGGACGACGCGATCCTGGGGGAGCTTTCGGGCGTGCGCGAGCGCGTGCTCGCCGACGTCCCGTGGGAGGTCGCCTACGCTGGCCCGGGCGTGATGGTGCAGTCGGGTGAGTTCACCGGCATGCGCGGCGGCAAGGCGAGCGAGGGCATGAAAGCGGTCACCGGGTGGCTCGCCGAGCGCGGACAGGGCCGCTTCAGCATCAACTTCCGGCTGCGCGACTGGCTCATCAGCCGCCAGCGCTACTGGGGCAACCCCATCCCGGCGATCCACTGCCCGGTCTGCGGACTTGTGCCCGTGCCCGAGGAGCAACTGCCGGTGCTGCTGCCCATGGACGTTGATGTCACCAAGGGCGAGACGCTTGCCGACCACCCCGACTTCTATGAGACCACGTGCCCGAAGTGTGGCGGGCCGGCCAGGCGCGAGACCGATACGATGGACACGTTCACGTGCTCCAGCTGGTACTACCTGCGCTACTGCGACGCGCGCAACGACGTGGCCATCTTCGATCCGGAGAAGACCGGCTACTGGATGCCGGTCGATCAGTACATCGGCGGCATCGAGCATGCCATCCTGCACCTGCTCTACTCGCGCTTCTTCACGAAGGTCTACCGCGACATGGGCCTTGTGGATTTCGCCGAGCCGTTCACGAACCTGCTCACCCAAGGCATGGTGAAGCTTGACGGCGCTACGATGAGCAAGTCGCGCGGCAATGTGGTCGCGCCCGAGGAGATCATCGCCAAGTACGGCGCGGACACGCTGCGCGCCTACATCCTGTTCATGGCGCCGCCCGACAAGGACCTCGAGTGGAGCAACGAGGGCCTCGACGGCATGTGGCGGTTCCTTGGCCGGGCGTGGCGTCACATCACGGAGGTGGCCGAGGAGACCGCCGCTGGCGCACGTGGCGCGGCCGCGGTCGATCCCGCCGGTGCGGCGCTGCGTCGCGAGCGGCATCGCGTGGTGGGCAAGGTCGCCGACGACATCGAGCGCTTCGGGTTCAACACCGCGCTCTCGGCGATGATGGAGCTTCTGAACGCCGCCAGCGACTATCGTCGTACGATACCCGCAGCCGAGCGCGACGCCGCGCTCGAGCGTGAGGTGGCCGAGACGCTAACGCTGCTGCTCGCTCCGTACGTGCCGCATATGACCGAGGAGCTGTGGCGCGAGGCGCTCGGCCACGAGACCTCGGTACACACCGAGGCGTGGCCGACCTGGGATCCTGCGGCTGCCGCGTCCGATGCGGTGGAATACGCGGTGCAGGTGAACGGCAAGGTGCGCGCGCGGCTGACGGTGCCGGCGGACGCCTCCGAGGATCTCGTGCGCGACGCCGCGCTCGCGCTCGACAAGGTCGCCGAACAGATAGCCGGCAAGACCGTACGCACGGTGCTCGTCGTCCCGGGCAAGCTTGTGAGCATCGTCATCGCGTAGGTTAGGCTGGCCAGCGCCCATGCAAGGTTCTGGTTAGGAATCGGCAACCGGTGGGTCAGACTCGCCGGGTAAAGTGCAGAGTGCGGACGCCCCTTCAGTCCCGGAGAAGAGGGGGCGTCCGTTTGCATGGAGATTCCTGATCGAGCACGCGACCTGCTTGCGCGCGCCGGCCTCGGCGGTCTGAGCGACCGCGCGGTGTTGCTGCTTGCCGGCCTGGTGGCAGGCGTCGTCCTGTTTGCGGCGTGGCGGTTCTGGCCGGCACCCGGTGGCGTTGACGTCGCAACGTCGGCAGAGGTTGCCGCGCACGATGCGCCCGTGCCCGCGGACGCCACAGAGGCCACCGGGACCGCAGGCGGCGCGACCGTGGTGGTGCACGTCGTGGGTGCCGTGGCCCGTCCCGGCGTCTACACGCTCGCCTCCGGCAGCCGGGTGAGCGATGCCGTGGCGGCCGCAGGCGGCCCAACGGGGAACGCTGCCGAGGAGGGCATAAACCTCGCGCGGATCCTCTCGGACGGCGAGCAGGTGCGCATGCTCACGAAAGACGAGGTCGCGGCCGGTGTGCAGGCCGGGACCGGCGCCGCAGGCATTGGCGCCGCTGCAGCAGCGGCAGGACCGGCGACCGGCAAGGTCGACCTGAACCGGGCCACCGCCGCGGAACTCGACGCGTTGCCCGGTGTCGGCCCGTCCACGGCGCAGAAGATCGTGGACGATCGGACCACGAACGGGCCGTTTCGCAAGATCGAGGACCTTATGCGCGTCTCGGGCATTGGGCAAAAGAAGTTCGACGCGCTCAAAGACCTTGTGACGGTCGGGTAGCGATGCAGGGCCGCCCCGAACTCGGCACGAGGCACAGCGAGCGTCCCACGGTTCCGCCGGTCGCATGGCTCGCCGCGGCTGCCTGGGCTGGCGCGGCGCTCGGCGAGGACCTCGTGTGGCGCTTCGCGGGCGGCGAGAGCGTGGTCGCGCGAGCCGCCGGGGCCGCGGCGCTGGTGCTGGGTGCGCTCGTGCTCGCGGGAATCTTCAGGCAGCGCACCGGCCGGTTTGGACCCGCGGCGACCACGCTTGTGCTTGTGGTGGCGGGTCTTGTCCTGGGTTGCGGTTGCTCGACGGCCCACGGCCTCGCGTGGCGCGCTCGGGTAAGCGCGCTCGCGGATGCGGGGGCGCGCGAGTGGACCGCCGTGGTCACCGCGGATTCTCGGGAGGGCGCGTTCGGCCCCGGAATGCGGGTGCGCGTGTTGGGCGGCTCGTTCGCCGGCACGGTGCTTTCGGTGTGGCTTCCAGCGGGAACCACGGCACCGGAGTACGGGCGCGTGGTTCGCTTCTCGGCCATTGCGAAGCCCAGAGAACACGACGACGCCGGCCGACGGGCGGCGCGCGGCG
>JAJFTE010000081.1 GCA_021373175.1 Actinomycetes bacterium | reverse complement strand
AAGCCGGCGTCTTTGAGCAGTCCGAGCGTCTGGGCCAGGTTCGTCACTCTGATGATTGGCAGATGCGATGTCGCGCCCGCCGCCGCCTTGTGAACGACAGCGGTCACGGGCGCCGAGCGCCGGTCCGCAACGATCACGCCGTCGGCACCGGCCACCTCGGCCGAGCGGATCACAGCGCCGAAGTTGCCAGGATCCGTGACGTGGTCGAGCACGATCACGAGACTGCGCTCCTGCCCGGCGGCGCGCGCGAGCATCGCGTTGAGTGGTGTGTAGTGGAACTCGGCGGCGGACGCCACCACGCCTTGGTGCCGGCCGCGTTCGCTGTCTTTATCGAGCTCCCCGCGATCGACATACGTAACGGTTGCGCCGGCCTCACGCGCCAGCGCGACGATCTCGTCCACGAGCGGGTCCGGACGCATCCCCTTGGCGATCTTCAGCGCGCTGATCGATCGGCCCGACCGCAGCGCCTCGGCAACCACGTTGCGACCCTCGATGGTCTCGGACACGCGCTACCTCCCGTAGGTGATGTGCGTGCCGTCGGGCCGGTCCTCGACGAGCAGCCCGAGTTCCTGCAGGCGGTCGCGCATCGCGTCGGCGACGACCCAGTTCTTCTGGCTGCGGGCCACATCTCGCGCCTTACGCAAGGCGTCTACGGCCTCGGCCCCGTCGGTGCCATCGTATCCGGCATAGTCGACGGCAAGCTCGATGATCTCCGGCGGGTACTCCGAGGCCGGCGTGGCCTTTGCCTCGATCTCGATGCCGAGAACATCCAGCGGCTCTTTGATGCCTGCGGCGGCACGTTCAAGCACCGGGAGGTTCTCGCCGTGTGCCCCGATGCCCGGCCCCTCCCACATGAACGCGTTCATCTCGCGAACCAGGCCGAAGACCGCCGCCAGCGCACCAGCAGTGTTGAAGTCGTCATCCATCTCTTCGATGAAGCGCGCCTTCGCGTCTTCGATCCCCTTCGTGAGCCTTGAGACCCACGCGCCTGCCGTCCAGCTCCCCTCGGCACGCTCGCGGGCGCGGCTGCGCTTGGCGACTTCAAGGTCGCGCAGCGGCCCGGCGATGCGCTCGTAGGCCGTGCGGGCCTCCTCGAGGCGGTCGGTCGAAAACTCGAGCGGACTGCGATAGTGCGTCTGCATCATGAAGAGGCGCACGACGGAAGCCGGGTAGACCGCGAGCACATCCTTCAGGAACATGAAGTTACCAAGCGACTTGCTCATCTTCTCGGCGTTCACCTGCAGAAGACCGCCATGCAGCCAGTACTTCACGAACGTGGTGCCGCTTGCGGCCTCGGATTGTGCGCGCTCGTTCTCGTGGTGCGGGAAGATGAGGTCGCTCGCGCCGCCGTGGATGTCGAGTGGCAAGCCCAACTCCTGCTCGGACATGACCGAACATTCGAGGTGCCATCCGGGGCGTCCCTCGCCCCACGGGCTCGGCCAGCGCGGCTCGCCCGGCTTGGCGGCCTTCCACAGAGCGAAGTCGAGCGGGTCTTCCTTGCGCTCGTCGACCTCGATCCGCGCACCCGACTCCAGCTCGTTGATATCACGGCCGGAAAGCTTGCCGTAGCCGGGGAAGGAGCGTACCGAGAAGTACACGTCGCCGTCCACCTCGTACGCATGCCCGCTTGTGATGAGACGCTCGACCATGGCGATCATCCGCGGGACCGTCTGCGTAGCGAGCGGTTGGCGCGATGGCTTCTCGATGCCGAGCGCGTCCATTGCCGAGCGGAATGCGACGGTATACGTCTGCGCGAGTTCCGCGGTCGAGACGCCCTCCTCGGCGGCGCGCCGGATGATCTTGTCGTCGACGTCGGTGATGTTCTGCACGAAAGTGACGTCGAAACCGCGCCACTCAAGGTAGCGGCGGATGACGTCGAAAGTCAGAAACGTGCGCGCGTTGCCGATGTGGATGTGGTTGTACACCGTCGGACCGCACACGTACATCGCGACCGTATCAGGCTCGCGGGGCACGAACGCTTCTTTCGTACGCGTCATGGTGTTGTAGACGCGAATGGCCATGCGTTCACCCTTTCGATTCCGTGTCGGCAACGCTCCCCGGAAATGCCGGGCGCCCGTCCTCCTGGGCGATGTCTTCATCATGCGCGAGACGGTTCTCAAGCCGGTCGATGCGATGCTGCAACGCCCGGAACATCTCGACTACCGGGTCGGGCAGGTCTTCGTGGTGCAGGTCGACCGTCTCGATGCGTTGCCCCTCACGAACGGCCACGCGACCAGGGATACCGACGACCGTACAGCTTGCCGGGACCGCCTGGACCACGACCGCGCCGGCCCCGACCTTCGAGCCATGGCCTATCACGATGTTGCCGAGAATGGTGGCGCCAACGCCGATCACCACGTTGTCTTCAATGGTCGGATGCCGCTTCCCGCGCTCTTTGCCCGTGCCGCCGAGCGTGACTCCCTGGTAGATCGTCACACGGCGGCCGATAACGCTGGTCTCGCCGATGACCACACCCATGCCATGGTCGATGAAGAAGTCCTCGCCGATCGAAGCCCCGGGATGGATCTCGATGCCGGTGTGATGCCGCACGGACTGACTGATGGCCCGCGCCAACCACACGAAGCCGGCCGTGTGCAGCGCGTGCGTGATCCGATGCCACCACACGGCCCACAGGCCGGGATAGTTCGTGAGCGCCGAGAACGTCGACGGGCACGCGGGGTCCCGCTCCTTGATAGCGGCTATGTCCGCTCGCATACGGGCGAACATCGTGTTCCTAACCTCCTCGGCGGTGCTCATGGGCGTTGTGAAGCTCGAATACTATCTCGTTCCGGGCTCAGAGATGTCAACGTGCGCCGCACGCACGCGGCCAAGCGCTTCCTCGGCTCCTATGATGTTAAGAAGCGCGGCAAGCGGCAAACCCGACTCCCGGCCGGTGAGCGCAAGCCTGAGCGCGTGCAGCCCCACACGAGGCGGCACAGCGGCGGCCTTGAGCGCCGAGCGGACCTCGCCGAGCAACGCCGCGCCGTCGCGTGGGTTCCGCGAACCGGCCGCGATGGCCGAGGCCGCGATGGCGAGAGCCGAGCGGCCCGCGGCGTCGATGTCCGCGGGGGCGGGAACGAGCACGCCCGCCTCGGCGATCTTCGCGATGTCTCGCGCGGTCACGAGTTCGTCGCGCGCGGCTTCGACGAGCGCGTCAGCGTCCAGCCACGCCGGCAGCGGGGGCATGAACGGACGCAGCACCTCGACGAGCCCATCGTGCGAGAGCGCTCGCAGATGCCGCGCGCTCAAGGACTTGAGCCGATCGGGATCGTGCACCGACGGCGCCTTGGCGACGCGCCTGAGCGAGAATGCTTCGGCAAGCTCGTCCATCGAAAGAACGTCGCGCCCCTCGGGATCAGACCAGCCGAGCAGCGCGAGGTGGTTCACCACAGCCGCGGCCGGATAGCCGGCTTCTCGAAACGCTGCTATCCCCGGGTCGCCCGCGGACTTCGAGAGCGGCGCGCCATCGGCACCGGTCACGAGCGGCAGATGCCCGTAGCGAGGCGCAACCAGCCCCAGCGCGCGCGAGAGCAGGATCTGCCTCGGCGTGTTGGGGATGTGATCGTCACCCCGGAGCACCAGCGTGATGCCCATGTCGATATCATCCGCCCATGAGGCGAACGTCCACGTGGGCGTACCGTCCGAGCGAACGAGCACGAAGTCACCGATGTCGTCCGAGCCGATCGAGATGGCGCCGTGAACCGCGTCGTCCCAGCCAACCGTCTGAGCACCGGGGACAGCGAACCGCCACACGTGTGGTTCACCTGCGGCCGCCCTGGCATCTGATTCCTCAGGCGCGATACCACGGCACGTCCCGTCATACCGAGGAGCCCTCCCGGCCGCCTCATCACCGGCTCGCTTGTGCACGAGTGCGGACTCGTCGCAGAAGCACCGGTACGCCGCACCGGCCACGACGAGTTCCCGCAAGCGCTCGTCATGCATCCCGCCGCGAGCGGACTGACGATACGGGGCGTGCGGCCCCCCAACATCAGGGCCTTCTTCCCAATGGATCCCGAGCCAGCGCAAGTCTTCGAGTATGGATTCCTCGGCACCGATGACGGTCCGGACAGGGTCGGTGTCCTCGATCCTCAAGACCAGCGTCCCACCGTCTCGCGAGAGCAGATAGTTGACGAGCGCGGTCCTGGCACCGCCAACGTGGAGGTCCCCGGTGGGGGCCGGCGAGAAGCGAAAGCGCTCGTTCACGTCTCGGCCCGTTCCAGAAGCGCCACCGCATATGCGGCTGCTCCCTCTTCACGCCCGGCGAATCCCAGGCCTTCTGTGGTGGTCGCCTTCACGCCGACCGCGCTTACGGGCAACCCCAGCGCCCGGGCGATGTTCTCTCGCATCTGGTCGCGATACGGTGACACCTTCGGCGACTGTAGAACGAGTGTGCTGTCGACGTCCACGATGCGAAGCCCGCGGGAAGCCGCACGCGCACCGACCTGCCCCAGCAGCTCGATGCTGCTTGCTCCCTTGTACGTGGCGTCATCATCGGGAAAGAGCGCTCCGATGTCGCCCTCACGCATCGCTCCGATGATCGCGTCCATCACCGCATGCACGAGCACATCGGCGTCCGAGTGACCGAGCAGCCCGAGCGCCGAGACGATCTCTACTCCTCCGAGGACGAGTCGACGCCCGGGTGTAAGCGCGTGGACATCGTAGCCGATGCCGACCCTTAGATCGTTCATGATCGGCCCGCTCTCGCTTCTAAAGCGCGCTCGATCACGAGCAGATCCTCGGGCACGGTCACCTTCAGGTTGTCGCGAGGCCCGAGAAGCATCATGACGCGGCCCCCCCTTCGTTCGACGAGGGATGAGTCGTCCGTGCCGGCGAAACCGTCTTGCGCGGCGGCGGCATACGCCGAGCACAGCGTGGAAGTGCGAAACACCTGCGGCGTCTGCGCGACCCACAGCGACGAGCGGTCCTCGGTGCAGACGACCGCGCCGTCTGGCCGCACGCGTTTGATGGTGTCGTATGACGGATGCCCCACGACAATGCCATCTGCCTCGCCGGAGCGGAGTGCCTCAACGGCGGCATCGATGGTCTCGGCTGTCACGAGCGGTCGGGCGCCGTCGTGAACGACGACGATGTCCGGCTCGCCACAGAGCGCCTCAAGTCCGCACGCGACGGACGCCTGACGGGTGTCGCCGCCGGCGACGACGGCCGTCACCTTCTCAAAGCCGGCGATCTCGGCAGCGTACTCGCCCACACGATCGGGGTGCACGACCACGACAACGTCGTCGATAGCCGAGGCCCTCTCGAATGCCGCAAGCGTGTGCGACAACACCGGCGCGCCGACGGCCATGGCGAGCTGCTTGCCCCCCGCTCGGCCGAATCGCTCTCCAACGCCTCCAGCGACGATGATCGCCGAGACGCTCACGACTCGGCCAGCTTCGCGAAGATCATCCGGCCGGCGGACGTCTGCAGGACCGACGTGACACCGACGCTGCGCTCAGACCCAACCGCTTGCTTGCCGTCAGCTACCACCACCATCGTTCCGTCCTCCAGATACCCAACGCCTTGTGTGGGCTCTTTGCCATCCTTCACGATGGAAATCCTGATCGTGTCTCCCGGGATGAAGAGCGGTCGAACCGCCGAGGCGACCTCGTTCACGTTGAGCACGCGCACGCCTTCAACCCGAGCGACCTGCGTGAGGTTGTGGTCTACCGTGACGATCGCGCCGCCGCTGGCCGACGCGAGCCGGACGAGCTTGGCGTCGACGCCGGGGATCTCGGGGTAATCGGCCTCGAAGACCTGGAGCGCATCGGGCCCTGTTGAGAGTGTGGTGAGCAGATCGAGGCCACGACGCCCGCGTGCTCTGCGAAGCTCATCCGCAGAATCGGCGAGCGTCTGCAGTTCCACCAACACGAAGCGGGGCACAGCGACCTTGCCTTCGAGCAACCCCGCCTCCACCAGCTGCTGGAAGCGACCGTCGATAACAGCGCTCGTGTCGAGGAACTTGAGAGAATCGGGCGGTTGCCCTGGCGGACCGTCGAGCATGCCCCCGAAACGCCGATGAACGTCGCTGCGTTTCGTCATGAACAACTGGGTGCTGCCGTAGCCGGTGAGGCCGTAGACGAGGACGATCGCGAGAAAACCCAGCCACGTAGGCCGCAGCAGCTTGAGGGGGGTCGATATAAGAAAAGCGATCACAAGACCGATCACCAGACCAACGGCTGCCAAGAGAAGATCGGTGGTGTCGAAGTCTTGGATCTGCTGCTCGATGCGACGGTACTGCTCGGTGAGTTCACGACCGATGATGCTGCCGAGAAGGTATCCCATCGAGGCCCCGAGGATGATGAAGACGAAGATGACGAGTTGGGGCGAAAGGCCTGACTGGGCCGACCAATCGGCGAGTCGTGACACCGAGAAACCGCCGAGCGCACCCGCTGTCAGCAGCACCATCCGTGCGAGCTGGACAATCATGGTGTTCGACGCTTGAGTGACGGAAGCCCGTCCGAGCGCCTTCACCTCCTCGACTTGCTCGCGGCCGACATGAAAGCGACCGGATTCCGCGCGCATCTGCTCGCGCTCTGGGCGGATTCTACCACAGCCTGACTAGATGGTGGCGTGCTCCTGCATGCGGCGAAGGCCCTCTCGGACCGCGCGTGCGCGTCGTTCGCCGACCCCGTCGACATCGTCCAGTTGTGACTCGGATGCCGAAAGCAGCGCCATAAGCGTCCCAAAACGCTCAACGAGCCGGTTGATGACCGTGCCCGGGAGCATGGGGATATGCCGGAGCATCCGAAAGCCCGCCGGCTCCACATGCAGCTCGGTCGCGTCCGGTTCCGCGGGATATCCGAGGGTGCGTGCGATGAGCGGTGTGTCGAGCAGCTGCTCGGGCGAGAGCGCCGCCAGCCTATGACGGACCGCGACACCCTTACGGGCCGAGCCTTCCTTGACGTAGTCACGCAGCAGCATAGCGTAGTCGTCGTCCACGCCTGCCACAAGTTCCTCTGCCTGCATCCGGACGAGGCGCCCATCGGACCCAAGTTCGATGATGAGTCGACTGACATCGTGAGCCACGCGCACGAGCATCTCAGAGCGCCGAATCACGTTGGCCACATCGCTGAGCGTGGCAACCCCTTCGAACTCCAGCATCGTGAGACGAGCGGCCACGTCGTCGAGGCTGCTGCGATACCGTTGCAGGGTCTGCAACGCTTGGTTCGCCTTGGCGAGCACCACCTCGATGTCCTCTAAGATGAGCTTCGAGCCGCCCCTGTAGAGGCTGACGACGTCGCGGCGCTGCGAGATAGAGATCACAAGCGCGCTCGTCTGACAGCTGACACGCTCGGCGGTACGGTGCCGCATCCCCGTCTCGGCCGTGGGGATCGTGGAATCGGGCACCAGGTGGACGTTCGCCTTTAGAATGTGGTTCGCGCCCTCGTCGAGGATGATCGCACCGTCCATCTTGGCGAGTTCGAATAGACGCTGGGGAGTATAGGGCACCCCGACGATGAAACCGTCGTTGCAAATCTGCTCGACGCCGTCCTCGTCCCCGATGACGATGAGCGCTCCGGTGCGTGCCGATATAACGTGCTCCAGGCCCTCTCTCAGCATCGTCCCCGGCGCAACGGACGAGAGTGCGGCAAGCAGCAGGTCATCACCTTTGACGTCCATCGAACCCGCCTCACATCCGGCGATCGCGTCACGTGCTCTCCACGGATTGTGTCACGTCGCTTAGCTACCCGCTACCCGGCGCTCAGGTGGCCACGATCGCCCCAATCTCGCGAACAGAGGAGATCTGGTGGGCACCCGGGGGCGTGCTGGCACCTCCCGACGGCGCTGCAAGGAAGACCCGGTCGAGTCCCATTCGTGCCGCCTCGGCCAACCTCGGCCCGGTCTGCCGAACGCCCCGGACTTCACCGGTGAGACCAATCTCGCCGAA
>JAJFTE010000080.1 GCA_021373175.1 Actinomycetes bacterium | reverse complement strand
GGTCGCGAGGTCACGCGTGACGCGCACGCTGACGCTCGCGCACGATGACATCCGGGAGCTCGCGGGCATGGGCCCGAGCGCGTGGCACGCGGCGGTGGACCTGGATGAGCGCGTGGACGTGCTACCGGCAAGCGTGCCGGTGACGCTGTCGGTGGACGTCGCGGTCTTTCGGCCGGCCCGGTAGCGGACGTCGGCTTCGGGTACGATGAGCGACGACACCTGGCCGAGAGGACCCGCGTGACCCCGGAGTCGCACCGCGCCATTGCATACACCGTCCGCGTGAGCCCGAAGGCGAAGCACGTTCGCATCACGGTCACGCGTGACGCGGACGTGGTCGTCACCGTACCCCGCCGGTTCCCGCGGCGATCCGTGCCCGCAGTCGTGGAAGCTCGTCGCGCGTGGATCCTGCGCGCGCTCGAGCGTGCTCGCGCGCGTCGCGAGGCCGTTCGCGCCGAGCATGGCGACGTGCTTCCGGCGACCGTCGTGCTCCCGGCGACCGGCGAGACGCTTGCGATCGAGTACCGCGCCTCGGCGGCGTCAGGCGTGACCGCTCGGCAGAGCGGAGGGGTGCTTGCGCTCACTGGCACGGTGAACGACGAAGCTGCTTGCGCGGCCGCGCTCGGGCGCTGGCTCGTGCGAAGCGCGCGTGCCTCGCTCGACGCGACGCTGACCGAGCTTGCGATCACGCACGGCTTCACAGTGGCGCGCCTGCGCGTGGGGCTTCAGCGATCGAGGTGGGGAAGCTGTTCGGCGCACGGCACCGTGAGCCTCAATGCGAAGCTGCTCTTCCTGCCGCCGGAGCTTGTGCGCTACGTCATGCTGCACGAGCTCTGCCACACGCGCGTCATGGACCACTCGGCACGCTTCTGGGCGCTCGTTGGCCAGCACGACCCCGGCTTCGAGCTCCATCGCCGCGCGCTGCGAGACGCGGAACGCCTCGTGCCGCCGTGGGCGGGCGAGCGCCGCTAGCGCGGGCGGTCGCGGAACGTCTCGGCGAACGTGATGAAGTGGTAGGCGTCCGCGAAGTTCGACGCCAGCCCAAGCGAGGCGCGGATCGTGTTCGGCACCTTGCCGGTCGCGTCCCCTACGATGCTCTGGCAGTGCAACAGGGTGACGGGGATATCGGGCGTCTCGAAGCACTCGGCCATTTCTTCGCGCGAGATGTTGTGCGCGACCTCGCCGTCGCCGGGATTGCAGAAGCAGCCCGTGCGCACTGAAATGGACTGCGCTCCGGCTTCGCGCTCCACGCCGTAGACGTCATAGGGCGCGCCTGTGGGGTCGAGCAGATAGAACGCGATCGTGGCACCTCGGCGGTCCAGGGTGTCCGGCCCGAAGATCTGCACCATCGGTGCGCCGTTGGTATGCCGCATCGACGTCATCCGGCGGAGCAGCCAGTCCGTGAGCGCCAGGACTCGCTCGTGTACGGCATCCACGCCAATGGCCGAGAGGTGCGTCAGGCCGATCGTCACGGCGGGCAGACCGAGGTAGTCGACCGTGCCGTCTTCAAAGCCGGTCGCACCGGAAGCGAGGTGGTGCCAATCCTCGCTCTGCACGCTTGCGAGCGTGATCGTGCCTCCCGCGAACCAGGGGCGTCGCAGCTTCGCCAGCGCCTCGCGCCTTGCGATGAGCGCGCCTACGCCGGTGGGGTAGCCGAACATCTTGTAGAACGATAGCGGCACGAAGTCGGGCTTGATCGCCGAGAGGTCGAGCCGGTTGGTGGGCACGAAGGCGGCGCAGTCCAATAGCACGTCCCAGCCGAGGGCTTGCGCGCGTTCGATCCACCCGAGCGGGTGCTGAACGCCGCTGAAGTTGCTTTGAGCCGGATACGCGAACAGGTTATGGCTGCCCTGCTTCGCGCAGGCAAGGCCCCGTTCGATGAGTGCCGCGTCAAGCCGCAGCTCCGGGTTGCGGACCGGCACGTACGTGACCTGCGCGCCCGCCCGCCGCGCGAATTCGCGTATCCCGTTCACCGAGTTGTGATTGTCGTAACTCACCAGGTAGCAGCTTGCGGGCGTGAACGGATACGCCTCGCCAACAAGCTTGAGCGCACCGCTCGCGTTCGGGGTGAAGATCACCTCGTACTCCTCGGGCGGCGCGTTGAAGTACTCCAGGACCGCCTCACGCGCGCGCTCGACCAGCCGTGTAGCCGCCATCGCGCTCGGATTGTGCGAGTGCGGGTTGCCGAAGATGCCGTCCAGCAACAGCTTCCGGTGCTGCTCTACCTGCGACGCCGCGTAGAGGCCTGCGCCCGTGTAGTCCAGGTAGACGTGCCCGTGCCGATCGAGTCGCTCGTAGCCATCCGCACGCAATGCGTCGATGGCGGCGGCGCCGTAGCCCGGGTGGGTGCCGAGGAACTCCTCGTACACGCTGTGGAATGCGTCATCGTGCTCGGTCATCACCGGTGCTCCGGTCTTCGCTTGAAACGTCACGTCAATGGTAACGCATGGCGGACAGAGCCGCGTACCTGTACGATGGCGGCGACGTGCGGAAGGAGAAGCATGGGCGATTCACGCGAGATCACGATCCGCACCTTCGGGTGTCTCCGCGATCTGCGCTGCGACCGCGGCCTGCCGCCCACCGTCGTGCGGGAGGTGCCCGAGGCTGGCGTCACCGCCGGCGATCTGGCGACCGGGCTCGGCCTTCCGCACGAGAAGATCGAGGGCGTCTTTTGCAACGGGACCGTCTACCCGCTCTCGCATGTCGTGCACCCCGGTGACCGTGTGGCGTTCGTGCCGTACGGCACGCCCGGTCCGCACCGCTTCAGCCTCGGCCTGTATCAGGCGGGCAAGCGCGACGAGTAGCTTGCCCGTCCGCCGCGTGCCGAGCGTGGTACCGTGTGCCCATGACCACTCACACCTTTATCGCTACCTGCGCCACCGGTATCGAACCGCTTCTTGCCGGGGAGCTGCGCGCCCTTGGCGCTTCCGACGTTCGCGAATCGCGCTCGGCCGTGTCGTTCTCGGGCACGCTCGAGACCGCATACCGCGCGTGCCTGTGGTCGCGGCTCGCCAGCCGCATCCTGCTCACGGTTGCGACCTTCCCCGCCATGACCGCCGAGGACCTCTACACCGGGGTCGCGGCGGTTGAGTGGGAGCGGCACCTCTCGGCGGAAACGACGATCGCGGTCGACGCGGTGGGTCGCACGCCGGGGATCACGCACTCGGGGTTCGCCGCGCTCAAGGTAAAGGACGCCGTTGTCGACCAGCTGCGCGAGCGCACCGGCGAGCGGCCGTCGGTCGACCTGGAAGCGCCGGACGTGCGGCTCAACCTGCGGCTTCACAAGGGTGCGGGGTCGCTCTCGATTGACCTCTCGGGCGAGCCGCTGCACCGCCGCGGCTACCGCGCGCCCGGCGAGCAGGCCGAGGCGCCGCTCAAGGAGAACCTCGCCGCCGCGCTGCTCGTTCGCGCTGGCTGGCCCGCGATCGCACGTGCTGGTGGCTCGCTCTTCGACCCGATGTGCGGCTCGGGCACGCTCGTGATCGAGGGCGCACTCATGGCCGCCGACCGCGCGCCGGGCCTCCTGCGGCAGCGCTGGGGCTTCGACGGGTGGCTCGGCCACGACGCCGACGTGTGGCACGCGGTGCTCGACGAGGCCGACG
>JAJFTE010000039.1 GCA_021373175.1 Actinomycetes bacterium | reverse complement strand
ACGAGCGGTTCGCCGCCTCGACTGCGGCGCGGGCCTCAGGGCTGCTCCACCCCTCGTACTTGTTGTAGTAGTAGCTCCACGCCTCCTCTTCGATGTCGGTGACCGCCCCGCTCGGGTCGCTCGCGGCGATGGGGCCGGCGGAGGTGAGGACCGTGCACGCGCCGTAGGGGCTGTAGGCGTAGCGCGCCACGACCGCGCCGTCCTCACCGGTGATCGCCACGACGCTCCCGAGCGCGTCGGTGTGGTAGGCGAGGGTCTCCGCCGCGTCCGCGCCGGTCTTGACCGTCACGGAGAGCAGCGTGCGGTCCGGAACCCAGAGGTAGGCGTAGCGCGTGCCGTCGCTGTCGAGCTCGCCGGCGAGATGGGACCCCTCACGCGCCGACTTCGTCCAGGTGGTGCCAGACGAGGTCTCGATGCTCTTGCGCTCCCGGACCCCTGAGACGCCTCAGGCGTACGTGGTGGTCGCGGCACTGCCCGACCGTCGAGTTCGTGAGATCGAGCCGGGCCTGACGGCCTCGAGGCGTCCGTGGATGTCGAAGGAGCGCGTGTGGATCGAGAGATCCGACCAGGTGCTCGAAAGCCCGCCCGCGCCCGCATAGGCGACGTGCCAGTCACGGCCCTCCGAGGTGACCTTGGAAGGCTCGTTCGTGCGTGCGTGCGTCATCGTGGTCGTCGCGCTCTCGCCGAAGGCGGTAGCGCGGGACGTGAGCGGGAACCAGGCCGACCAACGGCGGGTGGAGTGACCCGCCAGTCATGCCTCTTCACGCGCGCCTCGCGTCGCCTGGACGATGACGATCACCAGAAGCACAACTCCCGTGCCGACAAGGACTACTCCTCCTGCGAGAAACCACGGACTCGGCGGGCTGTCGGTCAAGACAAGACAAGCCGTCCAAAGCATGATGCCGACCAGGTCCGCAAGCATCCATGCGGCGGCTCCCCAGGCCGCATTCGTGTGCGCCATCGCGGATGGTTCCGAGAACTCCTCCTCATCAGACTGGCGCTGCAGCTCGCGGTTCACTGCCACCCATTTCGTCTGCACACGAACCATCACCGCAGCCGAAACCGCCGCGACGGCGCTGCATACTATCGCTCCCACGAGCAGTACAACCCCCACCGCTGTTCTCGCGTAGCCTGTCAGGAGCCCGACTGCCGCCAGAATCCCGGCCAGACGGAACATCCATCCCATGATGGCCGTCTGCCGTGATCCGACTGCACTGAGCACAGCACGTTGGTCTCGCAAGGCAGCGTCACGCGACTCCGTACCGGTCGGCCCCTCGATCATCGAAGCGCCCCCCCTTGCTCGGTTCGCTGTCACATCGACACGCACTATCTCGGGATGGAATCGACGCACGTCACTGTAAGTCCAACGGTCCCGGCACACAACGCCTGCATTGCGATAGCGGTGGCGATGGGGCCGCTTCCGATGGCCACGGATGCGATTGCGCCGACCGCAGCCGGCCCGACGCTCACGTCATGCACTTCTCGCGATATTTGTCCCTGCTGATACGAGTATTCGCTGATGGATACTCCCGCAAAGGACATGGTTGCCCGGAATACGCCGACCCCCACGACCAACCCCAGTCCGCCAGTTGTTGCTCGGCATGGTCTGTGTCTCCTCCCATCTTCATGCACATGGAGGCAGAGACCACTCTTAGTTTCTCGACGCAGTACACGTGCGCCCGAGCGCGTCGTAGAGCGTCTTGGTGCGGATGCCCGAAGCCGTGGTCGCGCCGGTCCTGGGCCGGCCGCGTCGTACGTGATGGTGGTCGTCGTGCTCTCATCGTGCAACCAACAACACGGAGAACACACTCCCGAGTACCACGGCAAGTCCTGCGCCCACAAGGCGAAGCAGCAGCAGAATGGCGGCGTCATCCGGGGGGTTCCGCATGAATGCCCGCAGGTTGGCTCGCGCGATTCCGAGAAGTGCCTGAGGCGCAAGGGCGATTAGGGCACCAGCAGCAGCTCCGGCCCCGACTCCTATCAGACCAAGCGTGATGGTCATTCCATCCCTCCCATCAAGATGGCACCTTCAATCGCAGCCTCATCCACAGTTGCTTGCCAGGCATCGAAGCACGATGTGTAGAACACTGCAGTGTCCTCGATGCTTATATGCGATTCGAATGGTGCACCCAACCCGGCACCCGCGAACACGTTGAACCCTGCGTAGCTCTTGTTCATCGGTGCTGTGACCTCAGCCCCCACCTGTATGACCTCGCCCCCGCTTGCTCCTGCGGCCCAGGAGCGCCCGCGCAGATTCGCAACACTCGCTGCCGTCGTATACTGGAGTTGTCGTTGTACGCCCAACCCCCAGCACGTGCTGCCATACCATCCACCGGATAGCGCAAGTCCAAAGTGCCCAACCGCATCGGACACAAACAGTACGGAGCCGCTCACCCCGAGTCCGGGGACGTAAAGGCCGCCCGCCAGACCCTCACCGCGAGTGAACAGTACCCGCCCCATCGCCATCCCCATCATTGCGTCGCAGTTGAGCTGCGCGTCCGCCACGGAGTGCGCCACCATCCTACGCTCTCTCGTGACCATCCATGCTCGCCGGTAGCTCGTCTGGAACCCAGAGCGGCCCGCCCGTTCCTGTGTGACCACTTCGTCGTGTATCGCCACCTCGTCGGACGACGCCTTGCCGTCCCCGTCCAGGTCAGCGACCGCGCCTGACGGGCCGCTCATCCCCACCGGGTC
>JAJFTE010000024.1 GCA_021373175.1 Actinomycetes bacterium | reverse complement strand
GTCCGCAAGGGTGGGCGCACGGTTTTGCTCAACATCGACGACATCGTGTACATCTCGGCAAAGAACAAATCCACGTACGTGCACACCTATGAGAACCAGTACCTCGTGGATCTCACGCTCACGGAACTCGAGGGCAAGCTCTCCAAGGAGAGTTTCGAGCGAGTACACAGGTCGTACATGATCAACCTGAACAAGGTGAAGGAGATCTTGCGCGTCGACGGTGCCTACGTCGTGGTCGTGACCGACCGGGACGAGACGCAGATCCCGGTGGCCCGCAGACAAGTTCGTGACTTCAGGGGATCGGTGGGAATCTGATGCATCGGAATGCTCGAAGGGTCTCGGTTCTGCTCGTAGCGACGCTGCTGGTTGCACTCCTTGTTCCCGCGACTGCGAGTGCGATACGCACAATTGGGTTGTCGAAGGCGTCTTTCGACCTGTCGCTTGCCGCCGGGCAGTCCGGCAAAGGCGAACTGTACGTTCTTAACGACGGCGACGAGACACTCACGGTCATGGTGTACGCCGCCGATCAGGTTGTTGATTCGAAGGGCGATATCACCTACAGCGTGCCCAACCGCGATAAGCCGGGCACCGAGACAGGTGCCGCCAGTTGGGTACAGTTTCAGCTGCCAGCGTCGACCAAAGCGATCAATAACACGCCGTACCTGGTGCTTGAGCCAGGGGACCGGGTGAAGCTCAACTTCGAGGTGAATGTCCCCGCACAGTCGCCCCCGGGCGACCATCAGGCGCTACTCTTCTTCGAGATGTTCGACCTGAAGCAGGCGCTTGAGGGCACCGGCTCGACGATCGGTGGGCGAATCGGAGCCAGGCTCCGGGTGCGCGTCAAGGGCGACTTGGTTGAGCGGATGGACATCAAGCCGTTCGTTGCCGACGGTCTGGTGATAGGCGACGCGCTCAGATACACGTTCGTCGTGCGGAACGACGGCAATATCGACAAGCTCATCAACGTGACGGCTGCCCTCTTGGACAGCAGCGAGAACGACAAGCTGAAGAGCGAGGTCGTCACCGATACGAGTGTGTATGCGGGAACCACGATAGAGCGGCAGGGTGTTCTTGGCGTGGAGGGTCTCATTGGCAAGTACACACTGCGTTTGACCGGCGAGTACCCCCGTGAGGGCGGCACGTCTACGCTCACCGACCAGATCGTGAAGGACCGGACCGTCTGGATCTTCCCGTGGTGGTTGGCGATCTCGGCTGTGGCGATTCTGGGGATGCTGCTCATCTATGCGTCGTGGAGGCAAGCGGTCAAAACTGCCGAGCGGCACGTGCGTGTAAGGCGTGACGCGACACCGACTCCTCAACCCGGGCTGACCGAAGACCCCGGGTACTGGACGCCTGCAGATGCGCCGGAGAAGAACGACCCCGAGTAGGCCGGATGTTCTGACGCTTGTGCGCAAATAGAACGGGGACCCTCATGAGTCCCCCGTTCTCGCGTGTATCAAGAATGGTCTAGCGGCTCACAACCACGCTATAGGCGACCGTGTTGGATGGCAGCTCGATCGTGGTTCCTGAGGTCTTGCCGCCATTTAGGGTGACTGACCCCTCGGGGGTCACGACCTCTGCTGTCCAACCGCAGTTTGACCGGACGCTCAGCGTGTCGGCGTCTGTCGGTGTGACCGAAACGATCGGGGGGATGGTAGCGGTGAAGGTCACGTTTCCAGGCATCGTGTCAGCGAAGGCTGCGGTGCCGCCGAGGAGGGCTGCGCAGAGAACTCCTGTGAGGACCAGGTTCCTCGTTGTCTGCCGCATCTTCCTCACCCCGCTCGGTCGCTGTTGCCTTTCATCTCCAATATCGTCCGCTTATCGGCTCTAGTTGATAGCCGAACGTCGGATAGTCGGTGATATAAGGCACGTTGCAGTGACCTAGCGAGGCGATTGAGGAGATGAGCGGTATCTAGAGGTAGGTCGCAGAGAACATATACCCAGCACGCAGAGGTGACGCAAAGAGATACCCCCGACGGTTGCCCGTCGGGGGTATCTGATTCAGGTGAAGGTGAGTGCTACAGCTGGGTCGCGGTGTAGATCATGGACCCCGTGTACGTGCCCTCTTCGTACTCAAGGCCAGGCTTGAAGGAGAAGCTGGTGTCGTAGCTGTTGTTCCCGCGATCAACGCTACCGTTCAGCGTTCCTGCGGGGAGCGCGGTCGCAGTCGTACTGGTGCTGAACTTGAAGCTCATCTTGTCCATGGGAATCGTGGGGGTGTTCGTGGGGCCGCCGGCGAAGTCGGTCATCGTGTAGGTCAGGTTGACCTTCTTGTTCGACTTCAGTATGACGGTGATCAGGTTGCTTCCGGAGGTATCAGCGTCAGGGTCGATGACCGTGAAACCTACCGAAGCCGGGTTACTAAGCGTGAGCGAGAAGACATTTGGAACGTTTGCCGTCACGGTGACGGTCTTCTTGTCGTCTAGCCCACTTGCATACGCCACGAGGCCGAACACGAGCGCCATGACCGTGATCGCAATCAGAATCGTTCTCTTCATTGCTATCTCCTCTTCCTAGTCCTTGGCCCCTGGCATTGGCCGAGGGCATTTCATCCTGGTGTCTGATGAGGCGCTCTTTGGCCTCGTGCAATGTATCGGGCATGGGCGAACATGAATGAACCCTCATGTGCCGTGCGGCGCAATAGTGTGACGAAAGGCACATAATGACTCCCTCGTACCGTTCGTCAACGCTTGTCCGAGCGTGGGATTCCTAGTTCCGGAGGCTCCCGAGCGGTGCGGGAACGCGCCCGCCGCGCCGCACAAGGCGGGTTCCGGCCCACCCGTTGACCGCCATGATCGGGGTGTGGCCGAGGAGGCCACCGAACGACACGTGGTCCCCCACGGTCTTCCCGGGCACCGGTATGAGCCGCGCGGCCGTCGTCTTCGAGTTGATGACCCCGATCGCGCAGGCATCGGAGATGACGGCGGCGATCGTCTCGGCAGGGGTGTCGCCTGGGATGGCGATCATGTCGAGACCCACCGAGCAGACGGCCGTCATCGCTTCGAGCTTCTCGAGCGTGAGCGCACCGCATTCCACGGCGCGGAGCATGCCCATGTCTTCGGAGACCGGGATGAACGCGCCGGAGAGCCCGCCGATCGAGCTTGTGCCCATGGCGCCGCCCTTCTTGACGGCGTCGTTCAGGAGCGCGAGCGCGGTTGTGGTCCCCGGGCCGCCGCAGCGGCCGACGCCGATCGCTTCGAGGATCTCGGCGACCGAGTCGCCCTCGGCAGGCGTGGGCGCGAGCGAGAGGTCGACGATGCCCATCGTCACGCCGAGACGGCGGGCGGCTTCGCGCGCGACGAGCTCACCTGCGCGCGTGATCTTGAAGGAGGTGGCTTTGATCGCCTCGGCAACGGCCGTGAGGTCGGCGTCATCGGGAAGCGAGCGAACGACCGCGTTCACGACGCCGGGTCCGGAGATGCCCACGTTCACGACGATGTCGGCTTCGCCGGATCCGTGCACGGCGCCGGCCATGAAGGGGTTGTCCTCCACCATGTTGCAGAACACGACGAGCTTTGCGCAGCCGATGCCGTCGCGGTCGGCGGTGGCCTCGGCGGTCGCTTTGATGGTCTCGGCCATGAGCATGACCGCGTCCATGTTGATGCCGGCGCGCGTGGACGCCACGTTCACGGACCCGCAGACGCGTTCGGTGGCGGCCAGTGCCGAGGGAAGCGAGTCGATGATCAGTTGGTCGCCTCGGCCGATGCCCTTTTGCACGAGCGCCGAGAAGCCGCCGATGAAGTCGACGCCGATCTCGTGCGCCGCGCGGTCCATGGCGAGCGCGATCGGAGTCAGGTCTGGGCCTGCGCAGGTGGCGATCTCCGCGATCGGCGTGACCGAGATGCGCTTGTTCACGATCGGGATGCCGAACTCGCGCTCGATGCTCTCGCAGGTGGGGACGAGCCGCTCGGCGGCCTGCATGAGGCGGTCGTAGACGCGCTTGCCGATGCTCGCAGCGTCGCCAGCCGCGCAATCGGTGAGCGAGACGCCGAGCGTGACCGTGCGGATGTCGAGGTGCTGCTGCGTCACCATGGTGACGGTCTCGGCGATCTCCTCGGGACTGATGTCGAGCATCTCGGGGCCTCCGGCCTACACGCGGTGCATGAAGCGGAACACGTCTTCGCGCTGAAGCGTGATCTGGAGGCCGATCTCCTCGGCCACCGTGGCGAGACGCGCCTGCACCGCCTCGAAGCTCTCGGCATCTTCGTCGATTGTGACGAGCATCGTCATCGAGAAGACCCCCGAGAGGATCGTCTGCCGGATGTCTTCGATGTTTGCGCCCGCCTCGGCGAGCGCGTTGGAGATCGCGGCCACGATGCCGACCCGGTCTTCACCCAACACCGAGAGGATCGCTTTGGTCTTCATCAGGCACCTCCGTACGCGCGGTCAGGGAGTCTCCCAAGGATATACTGTGAGCGTGGGCGCCACAAAGCGGGGCGCCATCAACCCGGAGGATGCTGTGACGGTACCGATCGTTCCCGTGCGTCTCGGCGACGTGATTCGGCTCAAGAAGCCGCACCCGTGCGGAGCGAACGAATGGAAAGTGAACAAACTCGGCATGGACATCGGGCTCACGTGCCTGGGCTGCGGGCGCAAGGTCCGCCTTAAGCGGTACGATTTCGACCGCCGCTTTCGCGGCTTCGAGCGGCGCGCCGAGGACAGCCACGAACCGCCGCGGGACGGCTAGGAGCCGCTCAGCGGCTCGAGCTTGCCTGGCACGGCGACGCGGTTGAGCTGCACGTGCACGTGGTCCCCGCCGTTTTGGGTGTAGCCGCCCAGCTGGATGTCGATCTTGTCGGACATCTTGCGAACGCAGGCGACATGGGACGCGCCGCCAATCACCCAATCGCCCGCCGTGACCGCGATATCGTCGACGTGGATGAGCACGACGTCGACCTCCGGCCAGCCGTCGGGTCTGATGTGGATCTCGTAGTCGGGGTACTTGTTGTAGAGCTTGTATGCCCTGACCTGCAGGACGGTCCCGGTCACGGGCGAGTACACGATCGAACCGGGGTCTGCGCCCACGTCCGCCGCGGTGTCGGGCTTCCCCGAACGGTTGCTGCGCCACAGGCGAAGGACCGTGCCGCGCCAGACGGTCTCCACGGCGGTCGTCTCGGCCGATACGCTGGCCGAATCGCTCGCGGCAACAGCCTTCACCTTGGCTGCGGCCGCCATGTCAGCATCCGGCACGAGCGAGCACAGATGCAGTGCTTCGTTGCCGGACGCCTGATGGTAGGCGAGCGCGGTCACGTCGCCCGGGTCCACCGGCAGCCGGAGGCTGAGGCTGCGATACGCCGCGAAGGCGGGGGTGGGTTCGCGCAACGCCTCCGCTGTGTTCGTCGCCGCGACCGGCACACTGGCCGTTGTCTCGGCAGGCACGACCGCACGCGTGGCGGAACGGTTCCCTGCAGCCGAGGCGAGCATCGCGGCGCCGACAGCGAGCGCGGCGACGATCGCGAAGACCGGCGCGAGGCTCCGGCGCCGACGGCGTCCCCCGCGCAGACCGCCACCCACCGTGAGCCCGGTGTCGCGCGCGGGCGCCAGCCGGGAACAAGGACGCTGCTCCGCTGGCGTCACGGCGTCACCGTCGCGCTGCTGGCGTCTATCGACACGAGCGTGCCGCGCTTGGCCGAGATGCTCTTGAGTCGCCCGAGAATGGCGCTGGCGTCTTTGCCGGTGACGAACGACGGCTTGCCGTAGCGGTTCAGGTAGACTGGCGTCACCTTCACGCCAGCCACGCCGTCAGGCCCAAGCTGCGCGTCAAGTACGAACGCCTCGCCGGTCTTGCGCGAGTAGTGGTCGAACACGAAGTCGCCGAGCGAGTAGGCGATGAGGCGGTTCTTGTAGTACTCGACCGCCTGGATCACGTGGGGATGGTGCGCCAGCACCATGTCGGCGCCAGCGTCTATAGCGGCGTGTGCGTCTCGGACCTGAGCCGCGTTGGCGTCGTCCTGGTACTCGACCCCCCAGTGGAACGACACGATCACGTAGTCGTACCGCTTCTTTGCCGAGCGGATCGCCGCTGTGACGGCGTCCGCGTTATTGCGACCCTGCGCGAGCCCGGCCTTCGAGGCGGTGGCGACGAAGCCGGGCGGCAGGATCTGCGAGAACGCGAGGTACGCAACGGTCGCCCCGTCTCGCTTGACGACCGCAGGCTTCCATGCGGCGTCGCGGTTCGCGCCCGCGCCCGTGTGCGCGATGCCGTGCGCGTCAAGCGTGGCGACCGTGTCGGCGAGCGCGTCAGGCCCGTAGTCGAGCACGTGGTTGTTCGCCATCGACAGCAGGTCGAAGCCGGACGCAGCCAGGCCTTGGACGCCGCGCGGATCGCCCCGGAACGTCACGTCTTTGGCGGCGTTCTTGACGCCGCCCGTGCTAAGCGGGCTCTCCAGGTTGCCGATCGTGACATCGGCCGCCCTGAGGTGCGCAGCCACCGCAGAAAGCGGCGCCGCGCCACCAGCGGTGCTGATGAGCGTCTTCACCTGGCGGTCGAAGATCATGTCGCCCACGGCCGAGACCGTGATCGTTGCGGGGCGGCCCGCCTCGGCGATGCCGGCTACGGCTGAGCTTGCGATCGCCCGAGTGCCCGGAACGAACGCTGACGCGGGCGCGAGAGCGTCGGCGCGGAGCATGGGCGGGCTGGCGCTGGCGGGCCTGAGCACGACTGCCGCGACGGCGCCACCTGCTGCAAGCAGAACGATCGCGCCGATGATCGCCGCAGTCGCTTGCTGCCTTCGGGCGGCACGATGACGTGCCTCTCGGGCAGCGATTCGTCCTGTGGCGGGTGCTGAGGGGTCCATACGGTCCCTACCCGTGCTCGCGGTTCGCGTACGCGCACCAGATTACTACACGCGCGGCCCGTTCGTGTCCATGTCTTGCGCTGGTGATAGAATCACACGAGCACTGAAGGTACGCGGACAAAGGGCGGGGCACGTGGAGAAGCTCGAAAGCATACTTCGCGCCGAGGACAAGGCGCGGGATACTGTCGCCGCCGCGCGCGAAGAAGCGCAGCGGATACGTGGCGAGGCGAAGGTCGCCGCCGCCGAGCGTCGCTCGGCCATTGAAGCCGAGGCCAGGGCGCGCGTCGAGGTGCAGCGAGCCTCCGCGCTTCAGCAGGCAGAAGCCGAAGCTGAGAGGATCACACTCGAGGCCGCCGCTCGCCAGGAGGCCGAGCTCACGTCTGCCGTCGGCAGGGTTGATGGCGCGGTGGCGAGCATCTTGCCGGAGTTGGTGGACTGACGGTGGCGGTCGCTCGGATGCGCAAGGTCACCGCGTTCGTGTACGGAACGGGGGTCGAGGACGCCATCGAGCGGCTTCGCGCTGCGGGCGTGCTTGATGTCGTCGCGGACGAGCACGATCTCCCGGCTCCGATGACGCCCGTTGAGGAGCGGCGGCTCGCCGAACTCGATGAGTACATCGCCGACGCGGAGTTCGTTGTCGGGTTTCTTGGCAAGCTCCACACGTCCGAGGCACCGTTCTCGTCGTTCATCAGCGAGAAGATCCACCTAAGCGAGACCGAGTTTCTGGCCCTCCGGCCGGATGCGGCGTTCCATGACCTGTACACGGAGTGCGTCGAGCTGAGCGACCGCCTGGCCTCGATGGAGCGGCAGCGGGTTCGGCTCAAGCAGCTGGTGGTGGACCTTGAGCCGTGGCGCGAACTGCGCCTGGAGATCCGCGCGTGGAAGGGCACGAAGAACGTCGTTCTGTTCACGGGAACCGTTCCGGCGAGCGAGAGCGCTGCGATACGCCAGCAGCTGCGCGGCGCGACGGCTGAAGTGAGCGTCGAGGAGCTTGGCGCGGTCGGCTCGCGCTCCGCGTGGGTGGTCATGGCGCATCGCGAGGCGCTCGACGACGTGCGCTCAACGCTCAACCTCACGAACTTCGCCGAGGTGTCGTTCCCCGGGCTATCCGGTTATCCGGCCGAGGAGATCGCCCTCGCACAGGCCGAGATCGACCGCATCGCCGCCGAGCGCGTTCGACTGCTCGAGCGGGCGAAGACTCTGGCCGAGGACGCATACCACCGGTCGGTGTCGTCCGTCGAGTCGCTCGGCTCGGCACGAGACGCGATCGCGGTACGCGACCTCTTCGGAGCGACCGAGCGCACCGTGCTCATCACAGGGTGGATCCCGGAACGCTCTGTGGCACAGCTGGAGCAGGCGTTGCAGCCGCTTGACGGGCTCGTCGACATCACGCTCACGGAACCGGGTCCGGACGATAAGCCACCCGTGCAGTTGGTGAACCCACCGTGGCTGCAACCGTTCGAGACGCTCACGGACCTCTACGGACGCCCGCAGTATGTCGAGCTCGATCCGACGCCGCTGCTTGCGCCGTTCTTCCTGCTCTTTTTCGGCATCTGCATCGGCGACGTCGGATACGGGATCATGCTCATCATCGGTGCCTTCTTGATCAAGACCAGGCTGGACGTGGCACCCGGCGTGAAGCGGTTCATGGATCTGCTCATGCTGGGCGGCGGAAGCGCTATCGCTGTGGGCATCGTTACGGGCTCGTACTTCGCTCTCGATCCGGAGACGCTGCCCTCTTTTCTCCATGCAGCCATGCTTATCAACCCGATGGATCAACTCACGACGTTCCTCCTCATCATGGTCGCGCTCGGCGTGATTCAGGTGTTCTTCGGCGTTCTCGTCGCGGCCTATGATGCGGCCCGGCGCGGGGACGCGGCTTCAGCTGTGAACGACCAGCTGTCGACCGTGCTGCTGGCGATCATGATCGGCGTTGCGTTCGTCGTTCCCGGTGCCTCATTGTGGGCGATCGTGCTCGGCATCGGTATTCCGATGATCATGAAGGGGCATGCTATCCAGGCTGCCCTTGCCGATGCGGAGCTGCCGGCGTGGGAGCGCGTGGCCGGCGGCGTATGGGTCGCGCTGCTCGTTGGGTGGCTCGTTGGGATCGCGTTCCACGGGCCGGCGTTCGCCGGTTTGGTGCTGCTCGGCGCGACCGTGATCGGACTCGTCGCGTCCAAAGGCGTGCGGCGCTCGGTCGTGGCGATTCTCGGTGGAGCGTACGCTGTCTATGGCATGAGCGCTTTCATCGGCGACATCCTCTCATACACGCGACTTGCGGCTCTGGGCCTTTCAGGCACGCTTGTCGGCGGCGTCTTCAACCTGCTGGCGGGCCTCGTGTGGAGTGGTTCGGCAGGGTTGTTCGCGCAAGGTGGATTAGCCCTTGCCGGCGGCGTGCTTGTCGTGGTGATGGCGAGCCTGATCTTCGTGGTGGGCCACGTCTTCAACGTGGTCATCAACCTGCTTGGCGCGTTCGTGCACCCCGCGCGTCTGCAGTTCGTCGAGTTCTTCAGCAAGTTCTACGAGGGCGGCGGCCGCAATTACTCGCCGTTCGGCTACCGGACCAAGGCTTTGGTGCTGCATGCACAGGGCGTGCAGCAGGAAGGAGGCACGGCATCGTGAAAGACCTCTTTTGGGGCATGGCGGGCGCTGACTGGGCGCTGCTGGGAGGTGGACTGGCCGCGATCCTCGGCGGCATCGGGTCCGCGATCGGCATCACCATCGCAAGCTCAGCAGTCTCGGGGATCGTTGCGGAGGACAGCGAGAAGTTCGGCAAGCTGCTCCCAATCGCCGCGATGCCGGGCACGCAAGGCATCTACGGCTTTATCGCAGCAGTGCTTGTCATCATCTTCTTCAACTTCTTGCAGGGCGACATCGCAATCCCGGCGGCCATCGGCTTCAAGATCTTCCTTGCCTGCCTACCGGTCGCGTTCCTGTGTCTTGTGAGCGCCATCTACCAGGGTCTCAGCGGAGCGGCAGCCGCGGGCATCGTTGCGCGGCGCAGCGAGGACTCAGGCAAAGCCCTCATCCTGCCGGCGCTCGTCGAGACGTACGCGGTCCTTTCGCTGATCGTGACGATCCTCATGCTCACGTCGTTGCAGGCCGCCGTTCAGAAGCTGTAGCCGGGAGACTCCGTGGCACTCTCAGACATTCTCAATCGCATCGCAAGCGATGCGGCGCACGAGGCGAAGGAGATCATCGACGCCGCGCGGGCCGAGGCGGACGAGATCGTCGCGAACGCGGCCGAGGAGGCGAGCGGCGCGGCTCGCCGTTTCGAGCGCGAACGCACGCGCGAGGCAGTGCGCGATGCCGAGACGATCCTTGCCGGAGCGCGGCTCCGCGCACGCGATGCTGATGTCGCCACCCGCGGGGAGCTTGTGGGGCGCGCCCTCGCGACGCTCGAAGAGCGCATCGTCTCGCTCCCCGACGTCGCGTACACAGCGTTCATCGCCCGCGCGATTGTGGACGCCGCAGCCGGTGGCGAGACGGTGAAGGTGGCCGCGGCTGATGCCGCGCGGCTCGCGGGCCTGAAGGCGGCCGTCGATTCGTTGTCGGCCGAGCGTGGTCATGACCTCGGGTTGTGCTTCGTCTCAGTGCCTGCCGATGTGGCGCACGGCGTCGTGCTCGTTGGCGACCGCTCTGCGAACGATCTTTCGGTTGCCGGGCTGGTGGAATCCAGGCGTGAGACGCTCGTCATGCGCCTCGCCGCGAGCCTCTTCGATAAGGCGGATGACGGCGCGTGAGCGCTCCCGTTCATAGCGTCCCTCTTCGCAGGGCGGTACGGGACTCTGTCCGATACGGATTCGCTATCGGCAAGGTCCGCGTGCTTGAGACCCGCATTTTCGGCGCGGGCACCTACGAGCGGCTCGTCGATGCGCCTACGTTCGCCGAGCAGAAGCGGGTCCTCTCTGACACCGTCTACGGGCGCTACCTGGAAGGTGCGACCAACGCCGACGACGTCGAAGTCGGCCTCGAAGCCGCGCTCGACGACTTCTACCGCTTCCTCGACGAGAGCAGTCTTCCCGAGCCCGTGGTGCGGTTC
>JAJFTE010000020.1 GCA_021373175.1 Actinomycetes bacterium | reverse complement strand
CATGATGCGAACGGACTTCTACACGACGATGCAGGTGCTCGTCCGCATGGCCGACCGGATGTCCGCATGCTTCGGGCTCGAGAACCGCTCGCCGTTCTTCGACCATCGCCTCATGGAACTGGCGGCGCGTATCCCTAGCTCCACCAAGATCACGAAGGTCGAGTCGAAAGCGATCTTGCGTCGAGCCGCGAGCCGGCTCTGCGTGGACCCGCGGATCATCAGCGAGGAGGCGAAGCGCGGACTCGCCGTGCCTTCGAGCTGGGACGCGAGCGGGAAGCCATGGGACCGCACGTGGTTCCGTGACGAGATGATGAAAGCATGGCGAAAATCTTGCCTTCGGCCCGCGCTGTGCGAGAATTGTGCGCAATGATCGAAACCGACCAGACCCAGATTTACATTCAGCCTCGAGAGCTGCTCACGGTCACGATCTCGGAGCGGTTCGGGCGCCGCCGTGAAGTGGCCGCTACGCTCTGCCGCTACGTGGTCGTCACGGACGAGGACGGGCAGCGCAAGGTCGCGATCGAAGTCGTCTACGACTCGGAGTCCCTCTGGCCGCGCAAGGCGTACTACTGCCCCGCAACGCGGCTCGTCCGTGAAGTGCTCGACGTCAAGCACGTCGTGCCGGTGGAACCGTACACGGCGTAACCGAGAGGAGAGAGGTCGTCATGAAGAAAAAGGTCACCGTCAAGGACAAGGTCGTTGCCACGCTCAAGGGCCGCAAGCGCGGGCTCAGCCCCACCGAGATCGGTCTCAAGCTGGGCTACGCGAAGGTGTACGCGAGCGCGATGGTCGGCCCCGCGCTGCGAACGCTGCTCGCGGCCGGGCTGGTCACGCGCACTCCCGTCGGGAAGCGCGTCGAGTACACTTGGACGACGTGAGCCATGAGCGTCGCGATCGTGCCGGCAACCTCGCCAGAGGACGTCATCGCCAGCGGCCTGCTCGACGTCGTGCGCTGCGGCGACTACTACGCCGTCGTGCTCGACTGGAAAGACCCAGCGGAAGGCCCTCGGCGCGTCCCGCTCATGGTGCTCGCTCGCGACGCGCGAGGCCTATGGTTCGCAGCGCGCTCTCCAGACCAGCTAGGGAGCACGCTGGGCACCCGGGGGTTTTTGATGCTCCACGATGCCGTCAGCAGGCAGGTAAGCGACTACACGTCGCACGAAGCGCTTGCGTCCGCGATCACGGCGCTGGTGTCGACGGTGCGCCCGCCACCCAGATGAAGAACCGTTTGTTCAAGCGACGAGGGGCCGAGATTCCGTACCTCCCCACGAAAGAGGTCCCGGAAGCGGGCTATCGCGCTGTCTACGACAAGGTGGTGCCGGACGTTCATCCGGACGAGTTCGTTCGGCCCGACGGCCGGCGGAAGACCACGTCCGAGCTTGTGCTCGAGATCATCGAGGCAGCGTTGGAGCCGCCGGCGCCCGCGCGATGACGATCGTCTCTTGCGAGATGTCCTGCTTGCCCGTGGCCTGTGGCTTGACCTGAATGTCGGTGCAGCCGAGCTGATGAAGCTGGACAAGGAGCTGTGCTGGCGCGAGCGAGTTGTAGAACGCCGTGGTCCAGTCGTCCCATGCGTACACGTGATCCCGAAGCGTCGGGAACCACCCGCGATAGGACGTCAGGTACAACCACCCACGGCTCTGTCCGGCGCAGGCCGCGACGAATGCCTCGATGTCGTAGACGTGGTCGACAACGGCATGCGAGAAGACGAGGTCGTACTTCTCCGCGGGGCGTTCG
>JAJFTE010000015.1 GCA_021373175.1 Actinomycetes bacterium | reverse complement strand
GTGCCGCGTCTGCGCGTATTCGGCCCCAGGATTGCCGAGTCCAACGACAAGCATCGCCATCCGCGAGATCTACGCCTCTTCCCCGGTCTCTTTGCCCACGAGCTCCGGCTCGACGGCGCCTTCCACGACAGCTTCTTCTTCCTCCTTCGCAGGTGCCATGACAGCACACACGATAAGGTCGGGATCGTCGTGGATCGTGACACCGGCCGGCGCAACGAGGTCGCGAACGTGCAGCGACTGTCCGACCTCAAGCGCGCTCACATCGACGTCGATGTGCTCGGGCAGGTCGTTCGGCAAGGCCTCGACGCTCACATCGCGGAGTTCGTGAACGAGCACACCGCCGGTCTTCTCGCCTTCCGAAGAACCGATGAAGTTTACCGGCACCGACGTGGTGACCATCTCTTTCATGTTGATCGCCCAGAAGTCCACATGCTCGACGGTGCCACGCAGCACGTCATGGCTCATGTTTTTCACCATCACGTTGACAGGCTTGCCGCCATCGATGGACAACTTGAAGATCGTCGACCCGACGCCGGTGTGCGTGAGGATTTGCTCGAAGCCGTGCCGATCGATGGTGAGCGGCGTGGATTCCACAGCGGTGCCGTAGACGACGGCGCGCAGCTTGCCTTGAGCACCAAGGACCCGGCTGCCCTTGCCTACCAACGTCCGACGTTCAGCGGCGATCTGGATTGTCTCGGTCATGTCGTGCGTCCCTTCACTCGTGCGCTATGCGGTCGTCCGCACGCGCGATGCGTCACAGCTGGAAATCCGGATCGAACAGTTCTGAGACCGAATCGTCGTTGTAGACGTTCGAGATCGCGTGCGCGAACAGCGGCGCGACCGACAGCACATGGATCTTGCCATGCCGGCGGTCCTCCGGGACCTCCAGCGTATTGGTGACTACGACCTCTTTGATGGGTGCCGAGTCGATCCTGTCGAACGCCGGCGGCGAGAAGATGCCGTGGGTCGCCGCCACGTAGATGTCCTTCGCACCGTTGTTCACGAGGGCCTTGGCGCCTTCCGTGATCGAGCCGGCGGTGTCGATCATGTCGTCAGCCACGATACACGTCTTGCCTTCCACCTCACCGATGACGTGAGTGATCTCGGCCACATTGTGCTCGGGGCGGCCCTTGTGCATGATCGCGAGGCTCGCGCCGAGCATGTCGGCGAGCTTCTTCGCGGCTTTCACGCGGCCGACGTCGGGGGAGACCACCGCGAGGTTCTCAAGATGCAGGCTCTCGAAGTAGTCGGCGAGGATCGGCAGTGCGGTGAGATGGTTGACCGGCTGATTGAAGAAGCCCTGGATCTGCCCCTGGTGAAGGTCCATCGCGATCACGCGATCGACACCAGCCGTGGCGAGGAGGTCCGCAAGCAGCTTCGCCGTGATCGGCTCGCGCGCAGCCGACTTCTTGTCCTGCCGGGCGTAGGCGTAGTGCGGGATGACGGCGGTTATCGTGCGGGCGCTCGCACGCTTGGCGGCGTCAATCATGATGAGGAGCTCCATGATCGACGCATTGACCGGCTGGGTCATCGACTGAACGATGAACACGTCCGCGCCTCGAACGCTCTCCAGATACCGGACATAGATCTCGCCATTAGCGAAGTGGCTCAGTTTGATGTTGCCGAGCTCGATTCCGAGGTGCTTGACGATGCCTTCGGACAGCTCACGGTTGTGCGAGCCGGCGAACACCATCAAACGCTTCCCGCTTCCGGTCATGATCGCGGTCGCTCCCTTACTGGTCGTCGCTGCCCTGTCCGGCCTTCTTGAAGGCCACCCATCCGTCCACGTTCTTCTGATCGCATCGCTCGATGCCGAGCGCGCCAGCCGGCACGTCCTGCGCTATCGCACTCCCGGCGCCCGTCATCGCGCCCTCCCCGATGCTCACCGGTGCCACGAGCATGGTGTCCGAGCCGATGAACGCTCCGTCGCCGATCTGGGTACGGTGCTTGCGCTGACCGTCGTAGTTACAGGTTATCGTACCCGCCCCGATGTTGACGCCCTTTCCAACCGCGGCATCACCGATATACGACAGATGCGGGACCTTCGAGCCTTCGCCGATGACGCTATTCTTGATCTCGACGCTCGTGCCGGCCTTGGCGTGCGCTTCCAGAACAGTCCCGGGGCGCAGGTACGCCCGCGGCCCCACACACGCGTCTTCTCCGACGACGGCACCGACGACGATCGACGAGTCGATCGTTGCGCGCGGCGCGATAGTGGAGTCTGTCACGCGGGTGTCCGGGCCCAGAACGCATCCGTCGCCCACGGACGTCGCGCCCATAAGCGTCGTCATCGGCTCCAGCACCACATCACGTCCCAGCCCGACGCTCGGCGCGATCCACACGAGGTCGGGGTCGGTCATCGTCACGCCGCCCAGCATGTGCTCGCGGTTGATCCTGCGCTGCAGGACCTTCGCCGCCTCGGCAAGCTGCACGCGAGTGTTCACACCGAGCGTCTCTTCGGGCTCGCCGGTCGCAATCCCGGCGATCGTCAGTCCTTCGGCGCGCAGGAGCGCGATCATGTCCGTGAGGTAGTACTCGCCCTGGGCGTTGGCGGTGCCGAGCCGATGCAGGTGCTCGAAAAGCACCTCGGCATCGAAACAGTACGTGCCGGTGTTCACCTCGGCGATTCCCAGCTGCGCCGGCCCGAGGTCCCTGTGCTCCACGATCGCCGAGAGCGCGCCGGCGTCGTCGCGGACGATGCGGCCATACCCCGTCGGGTCATGGAGCGAGGTGGTGAGGACGACCGCTGCGGCTCCCGACGTCTCGCGCGCCTCGACGAGCCGCGCGATGGTGGACGCCTGCAGCAGTGGAGCGTCGCCGGACAGGACGACAAGCGAGCCGGTGACGCCCGCAAGCGCGGCCTCGGCGCACATCACCGCATGACCGGTACCGCGCTGGCGCTCCTGGCGCACACACGTCTCGCCGCCGAGGAGGGATTCGACCAGCTCGGCACCGTGGCCTGTGACCACGACCACGCGCCCGCAGCCGGCATCGTACGCGGCATCAAGGACATAGCGCACGAGTGGGACGCCAAGGATACGGTGCGCGACCTTGGGAAGGCTTGATCTCATGCGGGTACCCTCGCCCGCAGCGAGGATCAGTGCGGCCGCGCCCATCGGCACCTTTCGCGTCATACGGGGCATCTCCCCGGTCGTTTCCTGGCTGGGGCGGTAGGATTCGAACCTACGAATGGAGGCTCCAAAGGCCCCTGCCTTGCCGCTTGGCTACGCCCCAACGTTGTGTCATGTGCATGCTTCCAAGCCGCAACGCGTCGCGAAGCGGGCGCAGGAAGTATAGCACAGCGCGCTTGATCGGGCGGGGCTCAGACCTGCTCCAGCGCCTCCGCGGCGGCCGAGAAGGCCGCCAGGCCGCCCTCGGCTTCGAACTGCTGGAGCACGGCTTCTTGTATGATGTGTCGCGCATCGGTGTTGATTGGGTGACAGATGTCCCGAAACTCGCCGCTCGGCAGCTTGCGGGATGGCATAGCTACGAACAGGCCCTTGTCGCCGTTGACGACGCGAAGATCGTGGATCACGAACTCATCGTCGATGACGATGCTGGCAATCGCGCACACCTTGTTCATAGCGACGGGGCGCAGTGTGACTTTTGTGATTTCCATTTCGTCTCCCCCAGGAAGATGCGACCTTGCTGCTAATCTTCGACACGGCGCAGCAGTTCCCTGCGAAAAGGTGTTACAAAGGCGTGCAGCCGCTACGCGATGTCAGCAACCCCCCGACGTGAGGCCGACGTCGCGCTTGCCCACCAGCCCTCACGCCGTGCCGCCGCATCCGCTATGCCGCACGCCGCCAAAGCGTTCTCGCATATGCCGAAGACCGACGAACCGCTCCCGGAGACGATCGCGCCCAACACGCCTGCGGAGTCCCCAACCCAGCGCAGCGCATCGCGCACTTCCGGTGCCACCACAAACGCGGCTTCAGAAAGATCGTTGAACAGCGCCGCCGATATCGCGGATGCGCTGCCGGCGCCTATCGCGTCGATCATGGCGTCCGGATCGACTGCATCATGACGTGGGAGGCGGTCGAACGCAGCGTAGGCGGCAGGCGTCGGCACTGGGACGCCGGGGTTCACGACCACCAGCTCAAGCACCGGAGTCGGTAGCCGGCGCGCGAGGGCGTCGCCTCGACCGGTGTACAGCGCGGTCCCGCCGCCGATGAAGAACGGCACGTCGGCGCCAAGCGACGCGGCAAGGCTCATGACCTCGGGCGCGGTCACGTCGAGCCCCCACAGCCTGCACGCGCCCACGAGCGCGGCAGCGGCATCCGAACTCGCGCCGCCGAGCCCGCCGGCAGCCGGCACGCGCTTGCGGATCCTCACCAAGAACGCCGGATCAAGCCCGGCCATCTCGCCCAGACACACCAACGCCCGGTGGACGAGGTTCTTATCGGCGGGTATGCCAACGCCAGGCTCGCACGTGACAAGCAGGGAGTCGGCAGCTTGCAGTTCAACGATGTCGGCGACACGCTCATCGAGCGTCTGCAGGATGGTGACGACATCGTGGTAATCATCGGGGCGGCGTGCGCCGACGGCCAAGAAGAGGTTGATCTTCGCGGGGGCGAGCAGTGTGACCCGATCAGCCGCCATGACGTCTCCCAA
>JAJFTE010000008.1 GCA_021373175.1 Actinomycetes bacterium | reverse complement strand
GCTGACCGCCAGGACGATGAAGCAGCGAGTGCGATCCTCAGCATCTGGGGTATCGCCAGGAGTCTGTCGCTGTGGAACGAGAACCTTACCGGTTCGCTTCCGGATACCGATCGCACCGATGAGGCGGACACGTACGTGCTGGCGATGAGCTACGACCAGCGGCGGCAGCAGTCGCTCGGCAACGGTCGTTTCGGTATCGCGACACTCGATGACGGCGGCAACTGGGTGAACGCTGTCGACAGGAATCACGGTGGCGAGAAGCGTTACGTCCAGGGGCCCTGGCGTGAAGGCTATGCTCTGGGCACCTATGGTGTCGATCCGAGCAGGAAGACCGCGTGGGCCGTCGTCAACCACGAAGGCGACTTCGTAGTGCGCCGTGGTATCGGGCTGACGCCGGGCCATAACAGGTAGGACATGACTGTCCCGGTCCTCGTCTCATGACACGGACCGGGCACACCTTCGGGGTGGCTCCTCGGTTGGGGGGCCACCCCGTGCACTGTCAATGGCGCTCCCCCTCCAACTCGACTCAGAACGATTCGTGTGTGTTCGTGTAGCGGTCAGCTCCATGCCGTTCGCTCTGCATCTATGCTCGGGTATTCGCTCGCGGTCGTAACGCGCTCCCGCAGGAAGCCCAGTCCGCTCAGATCTTCTCGGCGAGCTGGCACGGCATAGTCGGCAGCGTTCGCTTCGCGGGACCGGCCCCCAGGCACGCCGAGTTCGCGAGCGATCCCGCCCATCGAGGTCCTGTGGTCCAGCAGGCGCTGGATCTCGCAACGCTCGTCGAACGTGAAGCGGCTGTAGCTGGTGTCGTTCTCCGGCATGTGTGCTCTTCCTGATCGCTTCCCGGCCGCCTGAGACGGACGTGAGGCACACAGGATAGGACACGACGGCGGCAGAGTGCGCGTAGTGGAGCGTCTGCCAGACTCAGTGCAACAGGATTTGCACTGACTTTGGCATCTCGGCATTTCTGGCGAGGCGACTCGGCGGGTTGCGCACTTGTGTCAGGAGTTACAATGAGTGTGTTCGTTGTTGTGCGCAGTCGCATCTGGTGCTCGCTTCGTTCTCAGGCCGAACATCGAAAAACTCAGGAGGCGAATGGCTGGATGAAGGAGATCTTCGTCGACATCGAACGCTGTACAGCGTGCAAGGCGTGTGAGATTGCCTGCGCGGTGGAGCACTCGGCCACGAAGACGCTGTTCGGCGCGGTGTTCGAGAGCCCCGCGCCGCAGAAGCGCGTTCATGTGGAGCCGGCTCTCGTGTACAGCTACCCCGTGCGCTGCCTGCACTGTACCGATGCCCCGTGCATCGCGGCGTGCCCGAACGGCGCGATGACCCGCGATTCGGTGACCGGCTCGGTCATCGTTGACGAGGACCGATGCCAGGGGTGCTTCATGTGCGCTATGGTCTGCCAATTCGGCGCCATCTCCGTGAGCGCGCAAACGCGCACAGCCCTCAAGTGCGACCGCTGCCCGGACCGCCTTGCGGTCGGTCTTCCCCCCGCATGTGTGGAGGCGTGTCCCACGCGCGCGCTCGTCTTCGGCGAGGAAGAGGACCTGGCAAGCGAGAAGCGGCTGAGCGCGGCCGCGCGCGTTGCGCAGGCCGTGAGCGGCGCTGCCGTCCACCCCTCCTCCGCCACCCCGCTCGATACCCTGAGAAGCCTGAGAGGATACTGACATGACCCGCGAGACCATGGACGTCGCGACAGAAGCTCTCTATGAGCGCGCGTGTGACTGCGGGATCGAGACCGGCCTCGATCGCCTTGAGGCGCAGCAACCGCAGTGTGGATTCGGTCAGCTCGGCACGTGCTGCCGGATCTGCTACATGGGCCCATGCCGCATCGATCCGTTCGCTACGGACGGCAGCTCGCGCGGGGTCTGTGGTGCGGATGCGAATGTGATAGTCACCCGCAACCTGCTGCGCGAGGCCACCGGCGGTGCAGCGTCACACGTGGGGCACGCGCGCCATGTCGCGCTGACCCTGCGCGACGCCATGAACGGGAGGGCCCCGTACGCAATCGTCGACCGCGCCAAGTTGCTTTCCGTGGCGACCGGTCTCGGCATCGCCGTCGAGGGCAAGGCCGACACCGACATCGCCAAAGAGGTCGTGGACAAGGCGCTCGAGGACTACGGTCGCCAGGACGGCGAGCCCGCGAACTGGGTCGCCTTCCGCACCCCACCCAAAGAGCTCGAGATGTGGAAGGAGCTTGGCCTCGTCGTCTCCAACGTCCACAACGAGATCGAAGAGGCGATGCACCGCACCTCTGGCGGGAATGACGCCGACCCGGTGAACCTGCTGCTCGGCACGCTGCGCATGGGGATCGCCGACGGCGTCGGGCTGGCCATGGCGACCGACCTGCAGGACATCATGTTCGGCACGCCACAGGTCCGCGGCATCGAGGCCAACGTCGGCGTCTTGGACGCCAACAAGGTGAACCTCGCCATGCACGGTCACAACCCCGTGCTGTCCGAAAAGATCGTCGAGTGGTCGATCAGGCTCGACGACGAGGCCCGCGCTGCAGGCGCAGAGGGCATGAACGTCGTGGGCGTGTGCTGCACCGGCAACGAGCTCACCATGCGGCATGGCGTGCCGATGGCCGGTCATAACCTGCAGTCGGAGCTGCTGCTCGTGACGGGCGCGGTGGACGCCATGGCCGTTGATGTCCAGTGCATCTGGCCCGGAACCGTGAAAGTCGCCGAGTGCTTCGATACCAAGATCATCACCACCGAGGCCAACGTGAAGATCCCCGGCGCCATGCACATCCCGTTCGAGGCCGCCAACGCCGACGAAGCCGCCGAGAAGATCGTTCGCACGGCCATCGAGGCATTCGTCGCACGCAAGGGCAAGGAAGTCTCCATCCCACAGGTCAAGGCGTCCGGCCTGGCGGGCTTCTCCGTCGAGGCCATCGTGGACGTGCTTGCCAAGGTCGACCCCGACAACCCGCTCAAGCCCGTCATCGACAACATCGTCGCCGGCAACATCTACGGTGTCGTGGCGTTCGCCGGGTGCCCGAACCCGAAGATCCGCGCGAGCGAGATGACGGAGATCATGGCCAAGGAACTTCTGGCCAACAACGTGCTCGTCGTGACGACGGGCTGCACCGCCCACATCCTCGCACAGGCCGGGCTCATGAGCCCCGAGGCCACTGAGAAGTACGCGGGCGACGGCCTCAAGGCCGTGCTTACCGCGCTCGGCGGGGCCGCCGGGCTCGACGGCCCGCTTCCCCCGGTGTGGCACATGGGTTCGTGCGTCGACAACTCGCGCATCGTGAACCTCTTGGCCGCGCTCGCCGGCACGCTTGGCGTCAAGCTCAGCCAGCTGCCCGTCGCGGGCTCGGCTCCCGAGCTTGTCCAGGAGAAGGCGGTCTCGATCGGCTCGTGGCTGCTCGCGCTCGGCCTCACCGTGCACACCGCTCCCGTCCTGCACGTTCTGGGCAGCCCTGTGGCCACCAAGGTCCTCACGGAGGACCTCGTCGGCATCACTGGCGGGCGCGCGTACGTGGAGTACGATCCGAAGAAGGCCGCGGCGGGCCTGCTCGCGGACATCGCCACCAAACGTGCTGCCCTGGGCATCTGACCATGCGCATCGTCATTGTCGGCAACGGACCCGCGGCGACGGCCGCGGTCGAGGCGGTCCGCGAGACGGACCCGGTCTCAGACATCACCGTCATCTCGGGTGAGGGCGGGTGCGCCTACACGCCGTGTTTCTTGGCCAAGTTCGTCGCGGGCACGGCTGACGTCGCGAAGCTGGCTCTGAAGTGCGACGACTTCTATGAGGTCAACCGCGTCGAAGTGTTCGCCGGAAGCGCGGTCGCCTCAGTGGAGCCCAGTGAGCACCGCGTCGTGCTTGCAGATGGCACGACCGTCGACTACGACCGGCTCCTGCTCGCGTGCGGTGCCCGTCCGGTCGTGCCCGAGAAGCCTGACTTGTCCGGTGAGGACGTCTTCTACTTCAGGACCCTTGCTGACGCGACTGCCATCCGCGACCGGGCGGACGGCGTCCGCGACGCCGTGGTGCTCGGCTCCGGCTTCGTGGCGATGGAGATCGCCGAGGCACTCACCGAGGCGGGCGTCACAGCAAGCCTCGTCGCGAGGACGGAACACATACTTCGCAGGGTGTTCGACCCTGAGGTCGCCGACATGGTGGAGGCGCACCTGACGCGCCATGGGGTGCACTTCTTCAAGTGCTGCAATCTGGTCGACCTGGAGCGCGACGCGGGTGGACGGCTGAGCGCCGCTGTCCTGAGCAGCGGCGAGCGCGTCCCGTGCGGGATGCTCGTCGTCGGCGTGGGCATGCAGCCGAACATCGACATCGTCGCGGGGACCGCCGTCGCGTGCGACCGAGGGATCCTGACCGACGCCGCCATGCGCACGAGCGTGCCGGACGTCTACGCCGCCGGCGATGTGGCGCAGGCCGACATCGGCGGGGTGTGCAAGGTGAATCTCATCCACCCCAACGCGGTCGCGACCGGACGCGTGGCGGGCGCCAATATGGCCGGCGGCAACCGGACGATGGCCGCGCACCTGCCCGACATGAACGTGCTCACGCTCTTCGGCCGCTCGTTCCTCGCCGTGGGAGCGCTCGAAGGCCAGACCGTGTTGCGCCGCACGGAGGCGTCCGGGGACTTGGTGAAGGTCTTTGCCGACGCCGACGGGCTCGTCAAGGGCGTCGAGCTCGTAGGCGACGTGACGCGCGGCGGCCTGTACGCCTCGCTTGCCGCGCGGGGCATCCACGTCGCCGAGGTACCCGGGCTGCTCTCGCCGGACTTCAACTACGCGGAGACCTCGGGCCAGGCCATGCGTCGGCCCCGGGCCGCCTCCGCTCCGTGCCGATGAAGGTCGCGCTGGCGGGCAAGGGCGGCGTCGGCAAGACCACGATCAGCGCCACGATCGCGCGGTACCTCGGCGAGCGTGGCGAGCACGTCTTCGCCATCGACGCCGATCCCAACGCGAACCTCGCGCTCTCGCTCGGGCTCTCCCGTGAGCAGGCCGAGCGCATCGTGCCGATCAGCGAGATGCGGGAGCTCATCGCGGAGCGCACCGGCGTCGAGCCGGGTAGTGTGGGCGCGTACTTCACGGTGAACCCGCGAGTCGACGACCTGCCGGACCGCTTCAAGCTCGAGCATGAGGGTGTGATGTTCCTGCAGGTCGGGGCCATCAAGGAGCCGTCGGCCGGCTGCTACTGCCCGGAGAACGCGCTTCTGAAGAACCTGCTCATGCATCTCGTGCTCCAGCGGGACGAGACCGTCATCCTCGACATGGAGGCTGGGTTCGAGCACCTCACGCGGGGAACCGCCAAGGCCTTCGACGCGATGCTCATCGTGGTAGAGCCGAGTCCGCAGAGCATCATGACCGCGAAGCGCATCCATGCGCTCGCCGACAAGATCGGGCTGCGCCACGTGTTCTACATCGGCAACATGGTGCGCGACGCTGACGACCGCGACTTCATCGCTCGCGAGCTGGAGGGGAGCACCGTTCTCGGCTACGTCGGGTACTCCGAGGACGTACGCACGGCGCTGAGGCAGGGGCGCGCCCCGTTCGATGTCTCACCGCAGCTCGTCTCCGAGATCGCGGAGCTATGGAACGCCGTCCTCCTGGCCGTTGAGGCTGCGCCGGAAGCTACACCCTCCAGTCCAGACTGACATCCCACTGTGACTATGGTATCTCTGTGCGTCCAGCGCTGGTGAGGTCTGGCGGCTGGTTCCAGCGGCCTCGGCCCAGGTGCAGCATCGTGTGCAAGATGTCAAAGAAAACACGACAACATGCACACAAATACGTGCCACCGAGTCACGATGAGGACGTGCTCTACCTCCTTGCGGATGCGAGCGCCGGCTACTTCACCGCGTCACAGGTCGCTGAGGCCGGTTACTCGCGCTCTCTGTTTGCGCATCACGCCGTCTAGCTGAACGGTCCATAGAGGTTGTTGACAGAAAGGGACCCCTTCCTGTCGGTTGTTGGTTGTCGAAGGCACAGCCGAAGAGAGAGGGGTTCCCATGCAACATCCTAACGCCCGCCTGGCAGCAGAAGCACTCTCGGGGCAGGGCGAGCGCTGACTCGAGCATGCTCTCGCCCCGGAGCCCGGTAGCCCATCGCGCGTGAGCAGCATGTCGGTCTGAACCGCGTCGACAACCAGGCCCGGTCTGCCTCGGCGATAGCCAGTGCCGCCGCGGTCCCTGGCAATGAGGCCGTCGCGAAAGGCAACAGCAAGCTTGGCGCGTCTATGGCGAAGTGGGTACTTGCATCCCCCGCCGTCTGGGTCTTCGTGCTTGTTTGGGGTATGCTCAGCCGCAGGTCGCAGCGCCTAGGCTAGGTGCGGTCTGTGTGCCGGTTGTCGACACGGTCGATTGACGGAGGCGCCAATGGAACGAGCAAAGTGGTTGCTTGAGACAAGGCCGCAGTTCCTGATCCTTTCGGTCCTTCTCGTGGCCCACGGCGCGATGCTCGCGTTGTGGCAGGGGTCGTTCGACTGGCCGCGCGTGCTTCTTGCCGCAGTGGCGCTTGTCTCGCTGCATGCAAGCGTCAACGTGCTTAACGACTGGCACGATTATGCGAAGACCGGCATCGATAAGGCCACGAACAGCACACCCTTCTCGGGAGGCAGCGGCTTTCTTCCCTCAGGTGCGATATCGCCGCGGGGCGCGCTTGTGCTCGGCATCGGGACGCTCGTACTGGGCTGCGCCATCGGCGTCTACCTGGTGTCGGTGTCTGGATGGCCGCTTCTGGCGATAGGCACCGTCGGTGTCATCGCGGTGGTGACGTACACGCCAGTTCTGAACCGGGCCGGTTTGGGGGAGTTCTTCGCCGGCCTCGCCCTCGGGACGCTGCCCGTGGTGGGCACGTACTTCGTGCTCACGGGCCGCATCGACGCCGTTGCGTGGCTTTCAGGCGTGCCCGCCGGGCTGCTCACATACAATCTTCTTCTGCTCAACGAGTTCCCCGACGCCGAGGCTGATGCGGCTGGCGGACGCCGGCACATGGTCACGCTGCTTGGCAAGCGCTGGGCGCGGTGGCTGTATGCTGTGGTGGAAGTCGCCGTCTATCTGGTGGTCGTGTTCGGCGTGGTGTTTGGCACGCTTACGCCCTGGGCGCTACTGTCGCTTGGCGCCGGATTCTTCGCCTTCCAGGCGATACGCGGGACGCTTCGTCACTACGACAGTTTTGAGGAGATGATTCCTGTCCAGGGCGCGAACGTCTTCGCTGTGCTGTCGACCAACGCGCTGCTCGCTCTTGGCTATCTGATCGCGCGTTTCGCGTGAGCGTCCGCGCACCGCAGCCGGCCAGTAGGTGTTTCATCTATGCGTACCAGTCGCTTCGCGTGAGCGGCAAGTCGGTCGATCCATTCTGCGGTTTCGCGAGGAGCGTCTGATACACGCCGATGCCGTTGCGGTCGAAATTGTACGCGGAGAACGACATGAACAGACGCCAGATGCGATACGTCACGTCGTCGGTTGCCGCACGCGCGGCTTCCGCGTGCGCTTCGAGTCTGTCGACCCACTGCCGCAACGTCATAGCGTAGTGTTCCCGGAGACTTTCGACATCGCGGATCTCAAAGCCGGCCCTCTCGGCCATCTGAAGCGTAGTGCTTATCGGGACGAGCTCACCATCCGGGAACACGTAGACGTCCGAGAAGCCTTTCCTGCGCGACGGTTTCGTGAGCGCGTTGGCCGAGATGCCATGGTTGAGGAAGACACCCTTTGGGGCGAGGAGCCGCCACGCCTTCTGGAAGTACGTCGGGAGCAGCGCCTTGCCAACATGCTCGAACATGCCAACACTCACGAGCTTGTCGAATGGTCTGGACTCGTCCACGTCACGGTAATCTACGAGTTCTACTCGGCAACGGTCGCCCAGGCCGGTTAGCTCAATCTGCTCCTGGGCGAATGAGGCCTGATTCCTACTCAGCGTGATCCCGGTGGCATCGGCCCCATACCGGCTGGCGGCCCACATGACGAGTCCGCCCCATCCGCAACCGACATCGAGCAGCCGATCGCCCGGCTCGAGGCGAAGCTTGCGACAGATGTAGTCGAGCTTCTGCTCTTGCGCGACGTCCAGGTCATCGTCGAGACTCCCGAAGTACGCGCACGAGTAAATCATGTGGCGGTCGAGCCACAGCCTGAAGAAGTCGTTGGAGACGTCGTAGTGGTATCGGATCGCGGCGCTGTCGCGCTCCCTGCTGTGCGGCCGCCCGCTCAGTGCCACCGCGCGGTCGTTCTTGCGTCGGCCTGCCGTCGGGAGCCTGAGCGCCCGGGCTGCTGCTGGGAGCAGGCCGTCCATGCCGCCAGTCGAACCGGCAAGCCGTTCTCCCACATCGGCTATCGCTTCAAGATCGCCCTCGATATCGATGTCGTCGAAGACGTACGCTTCTCCGGCCGTCAGGTCTGACGGTGGGACGAGCGCCCGTCGCAGAGCCCCGGGGTGTTTCAAGACCACGGTCACCCGCGCCTGCGAGCCCTTGCCCGGTCCCCATGTGGTGCCGTCCCAGAGTCGGACGGCGAAATCGCGGGGCTGCACCGGGCCCAGGAAGTGCTCGATGAACGCTAGGATGTCGGTTGTTTGCCCACCCGCGCGCTCATGCTGGCCGTCCACATCGGGTTCATGCACTGTCTTTCTCCCTTCGCAATAATCGAGTTCGCGCACGCGCCGGACACCGGGCTGCGATGTGTCCGAAGCGCGTGTGTTCGGTGGATTCTTCAGTGCCTACCACGCGAACGGAGTGTCCAAACACATTCGATCGCAGAGGCCTGCTTTGGCTCTGCACGGCCCGCGTCGCAGGCCCGATGCGAATCCACTGCGGGTTATCCCTGAACTCAGTTGGGAATCTTACACTCCAACGCACTGATCTCCTGAAAGGCACCGCCGGAAGGGGATCTTCTGTGCGGCGGTGCGGGAGAAGGTGCCGCACAGCGTTACGAGCACAAGACAAGCAAGGGCGAAGAAGGCCGCTGATGAAGCGCATCGCGATCGCAACGGAGTCATCGGCGAATCTGCCGCCAGAAGTCGCCGAGCAAAACGGCATCAACGTGATTCCGCTGAGCATCGTTTGGCAGGACGAGGCGCTTGCTGATGGCGTGGACATCACCCCCCAGCAGTTCTACACGCGCCTTCGAGGCGACAGCTACATGCCGACGACATCCGCCTCAACGCCCGCTCAGATGCTGGAGGCGTTCGAGCGGATAGCGCAAGACGCCGACGAGATCGTGGCGGTGCTCCTTCCTCGTGAGCTGAGCAGCTCCATGCAGGCGGCCGAGGTCGCTCGGACGTCGATGTCGCGCGTGCCCGTTCACATCGTGGACACCCGTAATGCCTCCATGGCGCAGGGTTTCGTGGCACTCGAGGCCGCGCGGGCAGCGCACGCGGGCGCGACAGTCGACGAAGTTGTGGCACGCGCGCAACAGATGGCTGGCCGAGTGCAGATCATGGCTGTTCTAGAGACGCTGGAGTACTTGCGCCGAGGCGGTCGCATCGGCTCGGCTTCCGCCCTCATGGGATCGATGCTTCAGATAAAGCCCATCGTAAGCATACCGCCCGGGCACGGCTCGGTCGTGGGCTTAGCACGTCCACACACATGGCACACGGCGGTCGATCGGATGCTCACGCTCGTAGACAGGGAGGTGGGTGGGCGACCCGTGCACATGGCGGTGAGCCATGGGGACCGCGAACAGGACGCGACGGAGCTAGCCGAGGAGCTGCGCCGCCGGTTCGATGTACGCGAGCTGTACACCACCTGGTTCACGCCTGTTCTTGGCGCTCATGTCGGCCCGGTGCTCAGCATCTCGTTCTATACGGAGGCGTAGCCATGCCGGGCCGTGTGATAGCTCTCCTTGCCGGGGCATACCTGCTCGGATCCATCCCGACGGCTTACCTGGCCGGCCGTTGGATGCGTGGTGTCGACGTCCGCCAGTACGGCACCCACAACGTTGGCGGCTCGAACGTGTGGCACACCGTGGGCCATTGGGCTGTGGTCCCGGTAGGGCTCTTCGATATCGGCAAGGCGGCGGTCCCGGCGTGGATCGCACTCGGTCCGATGCACATGGGCTACGCGGTGGCCGTTGCCGCCGGTCTTTGCGCAGCGCTTGGCCACGCCTGGTCCGTCTATCTGGGCTTCACCGGCGGCAGGGCGCTCTCGTGCATTCTCGGCACGCTTCTCATCGTCTTCCCGGTGGGACTTCTGCTGGAGTCATCGCTGATGATCCTCGGACTTGCGCTGCACGCCGAAGCGTTTGCCGCCTGGCTTGGGCTGCTCTCCCTGCCGGTTGCGAGCCTGGCTCTCGGGGAACCGGCTCCCGTGACCCTTGGCTGCATGGGGATGGCGCTCATGACCGCGGTGAAGCGGATCGAAGCCAACCGCCTGCCGCTTCCGCAGGGTCGTGAGCGGTGGCAGGTCGTTTGGCGGCGGCTATGGCTTGATCGCGACATCCCTTCGCACGAGGAGTGGGTGACGTACGCTCCAGACCACGCGCGACCCGGAGGCGGGGAGAGCGAAACGCGTTAAGCCGGCCGTCCGGCTGTGGCGTAGCGTTCGGCCATCTCATCGAAGCTCACGCTCTTGATGCCGCTCGCCATCCCGGCGGCCCCGAAGGCGATGAAGCGGTCCACGCAGATTTGCCGCGCGCCCGCCCTCGCCGCCTTCAGGAATGCTCGTGGATCGAACTGCGATGGGTCCTCGGCCATGGAACGGCGCATCGCGCCGGTCATCGAGAGCCGGATGTCGGTGTCGATGTTGACCTTGCGTACCCCGTTACGGATGCCCTCCTGGATCTCGTCGACCGGCACGCCGTACGTCTCACGTATCTCGCCCCCAAACTCGCGGATGATCTTGAGCCACTCTTGCGGAACGCTGGACGAGCCGTGCATGACCAGGTGCGTATTTGGGATTCTCTCGTGGATCTCGCGTATGCGGTCGATGGCCAGGATCTCGCCGGTAGGTTGGCGTGTGAACTTGTACGCGCCGTGGCTTGTGCCGATCGCGATCGCAAGCGCATCCACGCCCGTGGCCGCCACGAAGTCGGCTGCCTGATCGGGGTCCGTGAGCATCTGCTCGCGCGAAAGCGCACCCTTGGCGCCCACGCCATCCTCCTCGCCGGCCTCTCCGGTCTCAATCGACCCGAGCACGCCAAGCTCGCCTTCCACCGAGACACCCACCGCGTGCGCCAGCTCGACGACGGTGCTCGTGACCTCGACGTTGTACTCGAAGTTGGCGGGCGTCTTGGCGTCGGCGAGCAGCGAGCCATCCATCATCACGCTGCAGAAGCCTGAGCGGATGGCCTTCTGACAGACTGCGGGGCTCGATCCGTGGTCCAGGTGCATCGCGACCGGGATGTCGGGCCACGTCTCGACGGCAGCCTCCACGAGCTTGCGCAGGAACGCCTCGCCCGCGTACGCGCGCGCTCCAGCCGAGCTCTGCAGGATGACCGGACTGCTCGTCTCCTCGGCGGCCTCCATGATCGCCTGGATCTGCTCCATGTTGTTCACATTGAACGCGGGAAGCCCGTAGCCGTTCTCGGCGGCGTGATCGAGCAGTTGGCGGACGGATATCAGTGCCATAGCGGTACCGCCTTCCTTGTTAGGGCTTCACGGTGGCAGCGGCCTTGGAACTCGGTCGGGACAACGCGACCTGCCGACGTTCGGCCATCCGCCAGATGAACGGGGTGAAGATGAGCTGCATCGCAAGATCCATCTTTCCGCCTGGCGCTACGATCGTGTTCGGCCGAGACATGAACGAGTCGTGGAGCATCGAAAGCAGATAGGGGAAGTCGATGCCCTTCGGGTTGGAGAAGCGTATGACGAGCATGCTCTCGTCGGGCGTGGGGATGTCGCGCGAGATGAACGGGTTCGAGGTGTCGACGATTGGCACACGCTGGAAGTTCACATGCGTCCGGCTGAACTGCGGGCAGATGAAGTGCGTGTAGTCGTGCATCCGCTTGAGGATCACGTTCGTGACCGCTTCTTCCGAGTAGCCGCGGTAGCGGCAGTCCCGGTTGATCTTCTGTATCCATTCAAGGTTCACGACAGGCACCACGCCTATGAGCAGGTCGGGATACCGGGCGACGTCCAGCCCGTCGTGGACGACCGCGCCATGCAGCCCTTCGTAGAACAGGAGGTCCGTGCCCTCGGGAATCGGCTCCCACGGCGTGAACGTGCCGGGCGCCTGACCGTAGGGCTTGGCCTCCTCGGCGTTGTGAAGGTACTTGCGGGTGCGTCCGCACCCAGTCTCGCTATAGGTGCGGAAGGTAGTCTCGAGTTCGTCGAACAGGTTCGCTTCGGGCCCGAAGTGCGACAGGTGGCCGCCCTTGGCGTCGTCCTCGGCCATGAGCGTCTTCATCTCTTCGCGGTCATAGCGATGGTAGCTGTCGCCTTCGATGACCGCCGCGTTGACGCCTTCCCTGCGGAATATGGGCTCGAACGCACGCTGTACCGTTGTCGTGCCCGCCCCCGACGAACCGGTGACGGCGATGATCGGGTACTTCTCGGACATGGTGGGCCTCCTTCCTAGTGGCTGGCCCATTCGCGGAACAGGCCGCGTTCGCCAAAGAGCTGGGTGTCGTATTCAGGTTCGGGGGACCGGGCCTGCGGATGCGCGTGATAGTGCTCGATGAGCTCGACTTCATTGCGCGAGCCGAACACGAAGCCGATGCGTTGGTGCAGAGAGGAGGGTTGCGCCTCGAGCACCGGAATCTCGCCCGTGCTGGCCCTGCCTCCGGCCTGCTCGATAATCATGCCGACGGGGTTGCATTCGTACAGCAGCCTCAATCGTCCCGGCTTGATGGGGTCCTTCGTGTCGCGTGGGTACATGAAGACGCCGCCGCGCATGAGGATGCGGTGAGTCTCGGCCACCAGCGAGGCGATCCATCGCATGTTGAAGTCTTTCGAGCGCGGTCCCGTCTTTCCGGCGAGGCACTCCTCCACATAGCGCTTGATCGGAGCCTCCCAGAACCGGCTGTTGGACGCGTTGATCGCGAACTCGCAAGCGTTTTCCGGCACCCGGATGTCCGGGTGCGTCATGAAGAAGTCGCCGGTTTCGGGGTCGAGCGTGAAGCCCACCACGCCCTCGCCCACAGTGAGGACCAGCATGGTGGCGGGACCGTAGATCGCATAGCCCGCGGCGACCTGCTCGGTCCCGGGCTGCAGGAAGTCCTCGACCGAGGGATCCTCGCCGGGCCTGGGCGCGCGCAGAATCGAGAAGATCGAGCCAACCGCGACGTTCACGTCGATGTTGCTCGATCCATCGAGCGGGTCGAAAAGCAGCAGGTACTTGCCGCGCGGGAGCTCGGCGGGTATCCGGTAGACGTCCTCCATCTCCTCGGAAACCATGCCGGACACGACTCCGGTCCACTCGGTGGTGGCCAGGAAGATCTCGTTAGACAGTGCGTCGATAGCCTTCTGGTCCTCGCCTTGCACGTTGGTGCCGATGACGCCGCCAAGCGATTCGCGCAGCGTTCCGTGCGCCACCCGCTTCGCGATGCTCCTGCAAGCGAGCGCGACCTGGAGGATGAGTTCGTTGAAGTCGCCGGTGGCTTGCGGCTTATGGCGCCTGAGCTCGATCAGGTACTGCGTGAGCGTCCCGGTGTTCGTGGGCATCATCATGACCTCCTGCCATTGGTGCGGTGCCGGGTTCCGGCGTGTTCCGCCGCGGCCCCATGCGTTGTTTCGTCGGCGCCTACGCGGAGCGCGGCTATCGCCTGCGCGTAGTCGGGTGCTCCGAAGACCGCGCTTCCGGCCACGAACACCTCTACACCCGCGCGCACGACATCGCCGATGGTCTCCGGCTTGATCCCGCCGTCAATCTCCAGGTCGATGTGGCGTCCGGTCTCGGCTTCGTAGCGATCGAGCGTCGCTCGGCACGTCCGGGCCTTCTCAATGGCCGAGGGGATGAAGCCCTGGCCGCCGAACCCCGGGTTGACCGACATCAGGAGCACGAAGTCAAGGCGGTCGAGCACGTGGTCGAGGAGACACAGCGGGCTCGCGGGATTGAGCGCCAGACCGGCACGGCACCCCGCGTCGCGCACGAGCGTGAGCGAGCGGTCGACGTGGCCGGTCGCCTCCGGGTGGAAGCTGATCCACGCGGCGCCGGCGTCCGCGAAAGCGCCGACGAGCGCGTCGACCGGCGATACCATGAGGTGGACGTCGATGGGAACCCGGGCGTGCGGCTTGAGGGCCTGGCACACCAACGGTCCGACCGTGAGGTTTGGCACGTAGTGGTTGTCCATGACGTCAAGGTGCAGGACATCCGCGCCAGCGTCCTGGACGGCATGGACCTCCTCGGCCAGGCGGGAAAAGTCCGCCGAAAGCAGGCTCGGTGCGATGAGGATGCTCATGATGCGCCGCCTTCTTCCTCCTCGAAGAGCCTGCTGGCGCGCACCTCGGGCTCGCGAATGATCGCGAGGTCGTCGGTGGTCAACGCCTGGTCGCGGGACTCGAACAGCCGCAGCGCCTGTCGTAGGCGCATCCGGTCGAGCGAGTTGCGCACCGAACGTGCATTGGCGAAGTTCGGACGGCCTCTGCGGATGCTCAGGTACTCGGCGAACGCTGCGCGGGCCTCGTTGTCGAAGTGGTAGTTCCAGCTCTTCAGCATCGAGTCCGCGATCTGCATCAGCTCATCGTTGGTGTAGTCGGGGAATTCGACGTGATGGGCGATCCTGGAAGCCATACCGGGATTGCTCTCGAAGAAGCGCTGCATGCGATCCGGGTAGCCGGCGAGTATCACCACCAGATCGTCGCGCTGGTTCTCCATGACCTGCAGCAGGATCTCGATGGCCTCCTGGCCGTAGTCTTTCTCATTCTCGGGCCGGAAGAGGTAGTACGCCTCGTCGATGAACAGGACGCCGCCCATCGCTCGCTTCAGGACCTCCTTGGTCTTCGGAGCGGTGTGTCCGATGTACTGTCCCACGAGGTCGTCGCGCGTGACGGCGACCACGTGTCCCTTGCGCACGTAGCCGAGGCGGTGCAGCATCTCGGCCATGCGCATGGCGACGGTGGTCTTGCCTGTGCCGGGATTGCCTGTGAACGACATGTGGAGCGAGGGCGGCTCGGCAGCCAGTCCTTCGCGTTGGCGAACGCGTTCAACAAGGAGCAGCGCGGCGATCTCGCGGACACGACGCTTGACCGGCACAAGGCCCACGAGGTCGCGGTCGAGCGAGTCGAGCACTTCTCCGATGCCGGCCTCTTCAAACTCTCGTGAAAGATCTATGGGTGTTCCGGTCCCGGGTAGTGAACCGTCCATGTCCCATTCCTCGTCTCAGTGACGGTCTTCGCCGTCGGTTCAGGTCGTGGACTCGTAGCGTTGGCCTTCCGGCGCGTTGCGCACAGCGTACGACTCGATCGAGTAGCGCTGCATGCGGCCGGCACCCTCGGTGCGCGTCAGGTGGAAGCCAGGCTCGCTGTCAGGACGATTGACGATGAACGAGAGCGCCATCGATTCCACGCCGTGCGTTGCGTCGAACGCGTTCACGCGGATGTAGTACCCGGGCTTCTGGGCCCGGCAGTCGCGGATCTCCTGCATGACGCCAGCGGCATCGCGAA
>JAJFTE010000006.1 GCA_021373175.1 Actinomycetes bacterium | reverse complement strand
ATTCCGGGCTTTCCCGCGCCGTTATAAACGATCGCCCGGATCACACCCTCATCCGAGCCGAGCTTGACGCCCCACCACTGCAGCAGCAGATCGGCGACCTGGTCGCGTTGCGGCTCGAAGTACGTTTGCTGCCCGAGGTTGATCGGTTTCACGGGCAACGGAACAAGCGCGACCTGCTCGATGCCCACCTTGTCCATGAACGTCCCCAACCGCGCGCGTTCCGCCGCCGAGAGATCGGTGGCTGTCACCTGGCCCATGAGCCCCTTCATGGTCTGGTCCGTCAACGCACCCTGATAGACGTCCTTGCTCACCACGACGTAGCGCTCGAAGGGCACCGTGAGGTAGTTCGAGATCGCGGCCATCGACACATCCGGCCCGGCCTTGTACGAGTCGCCGATGCGCTCGAATCCCTGCCCGGGCACTTCCATGAACGCGCCGTCGGGAATCGCCACGCCGAAGATCTGCCCGTTCTTCTCATCAAGGCGGACCGCAAGAAAGTCCGCACCGCTCGCACCGTTGGCTCCGATTATCAGCAGATTGTCTTTGGCCCGCTCCTTCACAGCGGCAGGCGAGTTCTCTTGCGTCGCCTTCCGCTTCGCCAGCAGACGCGCTACGCCGTTGATGCCTGACGCCACCAGAACGAAGACGAGTGCCAGCACCACAAGAGCGCCAAGACCCATCCCCGCGTACTTGAACCCGGTACCCACCCCGCGGCCCACGTCGCCGGCACGCTCGGATACCTTGGATCGCATGCGTGTGGTGGCCGCTGCGCGGCGCAGCCTCTTGCCGCCCTTCGAGCTGCGCTTCGTCGCGCGGTAACCCACGCGAGCCGGGGCCGGCTTCTCGACATGCGTCCTTCGCCGCGGATAATCAGCATCCAAAGGCGCGCTGTCGTGCAGCACGGCGTCATCGAGATCGGCCGGGGCGGCCGCGTGCTTCCGTTTGATCAGGCTCATGCCCGTTCCTTCGAAACGAGCCGGTTCCACATGCCCACAGTCGCCGGATGGATGCGGCGCCGTGAGTCCACAAGATGCCTGAGAGAACTCGCATACGCTTCCGTGAAGAGCTCTTCAAGCGAGACCGTGCCGACGGCGTCACGCAGCGTGTCCACACCGGCGTGCGTGCGACCCGGCTCGATGGTGTCGGCCACATAGACGATCATATCGAGCGGCCCCATCGCCTCGGCACCATACGTGTGCACTGCCACGGCCCGAGCCACAGCGTCGCTTACCTGCGGGAGCGCCGAGCGAATCTCGGCAGCGGCAACAGGCGCGTGCAGCAGGTACGGTACCGCACGATCGACGTCGGTCACCGGGATCCCGAGCGTACGTGCCGACTGAAGGAGCTCCCCGGCGCTCGTCTCCTTTGACCAGTCGTGCAAGAGCCCGGCAAGCCGCGCTTCGTCCACATCGGTTCCGTACGTCTCGGCAAGGCGCGCAGCGGTCTCGGCGACGCCGAGCGAATGCCGCACACCCGCCGGGCCCAGACGCTGCGAGATCGCGGCGAGCGCTTCGTCCCACAGCGAGCTCACAGCGCACCGTCCGGGGAATACAGCGCGTACTTCTCCACGTACGCCGAGACGGACTCGGGGAGCAGGTATCGCACGGGACGGCGCTCGCCGAACCGCGCGCGAATGTCACTCGAGGAGATCGCCAACGCCGGGACTTCCATCGTCTCAATGCGGATGCCGCGCTGCCGCTCCTCGGCGAATCGGCCAAGGTCGTAGCCCGGACGTGTTGCGGCGATGAATGCGCACGCGTCGGCGATCGCGTCGGAGTCCTTCCAGGTGAGGATGTCCCAAACGGCGTCGGCGCCGGTGATGAAGTACAGCTCGGCTTCGGTGCCGTACAGATCGCGCAGCGCGTGGATGGTGTCGACGGTGTAGGTCGGCCCGGGGCGGTCGATCTCAAGGCGCGAGACCTCGAAGTCGGGGTTGCTCGCCGTTGCGATGACCGTCATGAGGTAGCGGTGCTCGGCAGATGACACCGAGCGGTGCGTCTTGCGGACGGGGACGCCGGTGGGCATGAAGACGACCTTGTCCAGGTTGAATTGGACAAGCGCCTCTTCGGCGGTCACGAGATGCCCATAGTGGATCGGGTCAAACGTGCCGCCCATTATCCCGAGTCTGAGCTTCTTTCTCACTCGCGTATCTGACCGCTCCCCATCGCAATGAACTTCGTCGTTGTGAGCGCTGTAAGCCCCATAGGGCCACGCGCGTGCAGTTTCTGTGTGGAGATGCCTATCTCGGCACCAAGGCCGAATTCGCCACCGTCGGTGAAACGGGTCGATGCGTTGACGTACACGGCCGCCGCGTCCACCTCGTTCAAGAAGCGAAGCGCGGCTGCGTAGTCTTCGGTCACGATCGCCTCGCTGTGCTTCGTCCCGTAGGTATTGATATGCCGGATCGCCTCGTCGAGGCCGCTTACGACCTTGCACGAGATCTTCATGTCGAGGTACTCGGTGCCCCAGTCGTCCTCGCTCGCGGGCTGGATGCGCATGATCGCGCCGAGCGAGCGGGTCTTCTCGTCGCCATAGACGGTCACTCCCGCGTCCTCGAGCGCCTTCAAGATTGGCGGCAGCACGGTCTCATACACTGCGGCGTCCACGAGAAGCGACTCGGCTGCGTTGCACACGCCGGGCCGGCTGCACTTCGCATTCACGACGATCCGCTCGGCCATCTTCGGGATCGCGGCGGCGTGGACGTACACATGGCAGTTGCCCACGCCGGTCTCAATCACCGGCACCTTCGCGTTTTGAACGACGCTCTGGATCAACTTCGCGCCGCCCCGAGGGATGAGCACGTCGATCTTGCCATGAAGGCTCATGAGTTCCTCGGCTGCGGCATGATCGGTCGACTCGACCATCTGGATGCATCCTTCGGGCATTCCCGACCCCACAGCTGCCGAGGCAAGCACCTTCGTGAGCGCACGATTCGACTCCTGTGCGAGTGAGCCGCCACGCAAGATCACAGCGTTCGCGGTCTTAATGCACAACCCGGCGGCATCGGCCGTCACATTGGGCCGTGCTTCGTAGATCATCGCCACGACGCCCATCGGCACGCGGATCTGCTGCAACCAGATGCCATTTGCCAGCCGCGAGCCGCTCATGACCTCGCCGATGGGGTCCGGCAGAAGCGCCAGGCTCCTGAGCGCCTCGGAGATCGACTTGACGCGCACCGGCGTGAGCTCCAGCCGGTCAAGGAGCGGCGCGGCCGTGTTCTTCGCCCGGGCGGCCTCTATATCGCGCGCATTGGCGGCCAGGATCTCTTCCTGTCGCGCCACGAGGCCGTGCGACATCGCCAGAAGCGCGCGATTGCGCTGGTCGGTGGATGTCGCGGCGAGCGCGTTCGCCGCTTCGCGAGCCCGGTCTGCGAGTGCCGTCACGTCCGACATGCGTGGCCCCTTCCGGTAGCGCCTTCATCGCCGCTTATGCGGCCTGCGTCTCACACGATGACAAGGTGGTCGCGGTGAACGACCTCGGCCCCGTCCCAACCAGGCAACACCGTGGCGATCTGCGACGAGCGCATGCCCTTGACTTTGCGCAGCGCCTCGGCCGACATCCCTGCGATGCCTCGCGCGACGACGGCCCCGCTCGCATCGGCAAGCGTTATGGCGTCACCGACGACAAAGCTCCCGGACACGTCGATAACCCCGGCCGGGAGCAGGCTTCCGCCCCGCAAGCATAGGGCGACCTTCGCGCCATCGTCAATCACCACGGAACCTGCCGTGCGGCCCGCATACGCCAGCCAGAGCTTCCTCCCGCGGAGCGCCGCCTTCCCGCCCGCAAAGAGCGTTCCCACCGGTTTGCCGGCGACCGCATCGACGACCACCCGCGCGCGTCGGCCGTCGCACACCACGAGCGGGATACCGGCGTCCATCAGGAGCCGTGCGGCCTCGACCTTGGTCGCCATGCCGCCGGAGCCGACCGCCGAGCCAGGCCCACCCGCCGAGGCGAGCACCTCGTCGGTGAGTTCCTCCACGCGTTGTACCAGTCTGGCGGAGGTGTCGCTCTTCGGGTCGGCCGAGTACAGGCCCTCGATATCGGTGAGCAAGACCACCAGCTCGGCGTGGACCATCACGCCGACGAGCGCGGCAAGGTAGTCGTTGTCCCCGAAGCGGATCTCGTCGACGGCGGTGGTGTCGTTCTCGTTCACGACAGGCACCGCGCCCAGGTCGAGCAAGCGCTCGAGCGTGTGACACGCGTTCACATATTGATGCCGGTCACCGACGTCATGCCTGGTGAGCAGCACCTGCCCGACGGCCATGCCACGCTCAGAGCCTAGTTCCGCGTACGTTTCGACGAGCCGCACCTGCCCGATCGCGGCGGCCGCCTGCAGCGTGGGCATATCGTGCGGACGCGCGTCCAAACCGAGCGCCTCCAACCCGGCCGCCACGGCGCCGGAGGTCACGAGCACGGTCGCGTACCCCTCGGCACGCAACGCCGCCAGCTGATCCACGAGCGTGCCGAGAAAAGCACGATCGACCCGTCCGTCGGCTCCCGTGACCGTAGAGCTTCCAACCTTAACGACGATCGTCCGCTTACTCATCCCCGTCTTCCAACGCTTCAGTTTCCATGGCCGTGTCTTCGGCTGCGTCCTTCTCGGGAACAGGAGCCGCCTGTCCCTCGAAATCGAACGAGATCGGCCCGATGGTCACGGTGTCGCCATCCACGGCGCCGGCCTCCGCAAGCGCGCGCTCCACGCCCGCCCGCTGCAGCCTGCGCTGCAGGTACGCGACCGCTTCCTCGTTCGCCATATCGGTCATGATGACCATCCGCTCGATGAAGCCGCCGCGAACGCGATACTCCCCCGAAGCCACGCGCTCGACTTCGATGATGCGCTCCTTCGGAGGCTCGTACACGTACGTCGCCTCGAAGCTCGCCTCCTCAGGCACGACCGCCGCCGAGCGAAGCTCGCGCACGGCCTCCGCGACCGCCCGGATCATGCCGTCAACACCCTGGCCGGTGACTGCCGAGACCTCGAAGTACGCCCGTCCGGCGTCCTCGCACCACGCCTCGACACGCGCCGAGTTCTCCGCGGCGCCCTCGATGTCGCACTTATTGCCGATGACGATCTGCGGCAGCGACGCAAGTTCGGCGGCATGTGCGGCCAGCTCGCGGTCGATGACGCCGATGTCTGCCACCGGGTCGCGGCCCTCGTAGCCACCGGATAGGTCGACGACGTGCAGGATGAGCGCCGTGCGCTCGATATGCCGCAAGAACGCATGGCCAAGACCCGCGCCCTCGCTTGCGCCCTCGATAAGCCCGGGGACGTCCGCCACAACGAACGAGTACTCCCCCGCCTTCACCACACCGAGGTTCGGCACGAGCGTTGTGAACGGGTAGTCGGCGATCTTCGGCCGGGCCGCGCTCATGCGCGCGATGAGCGACGACTTGCCCACACTCGGCAGCCCCACGAGCGCTGCATCGGCCAGCAGTTTCAGTTCGAGCGCGATCCAGCGATCCTCGGCAGGCTCGCCCAGCTGCGCGAACGACGGCGCGCGCCGCGTCGGCGTCACGAAGTGGGTATTGCCGAGACCACCACGCCCGCCACGGGCCACGACCACGCGCTGTCCGTGCCGGGACAGGTCCGCGACAAGCTCACCCGTCTCATCGATGCGCACAACCGTGCCCACCGGCACCTTCAGCATGAGATCCGCTCCCGTGGCGCCGTCGCGCCCGCCACCCTTGCCATGCGTGCCACGCTCGGCCTTGAAGTGCCGCTTGTAGTGGAAGTCGATGAGCGTAGAGACCGCTTGATCGGCTTGAAGAATGACGCTACCACCGCGACCGCCATCGCCACCGTCCGGACCGCCCTTGGGGACGTGCGCCTCGCGTCGGAACGAGGCACTGCCTGCGCCTCCGTTGCCGCCATACGCGTGGATCTTGGCTTCGTCGATGAACATCTGCGCTCCTCAGCGTGCCTCTAACGGCGATGGTACTCGATTCCGCCGCTTGGTAGTGACAGGAGGCCCTCCACCCGGTGGTGGAGGGCCTCCGAACGATCGTGATTGCCCGAAGCGGCCTGCTAGCCGACGAGCGGTCGAATGTGGACCCGGCGGTCTTTGCCGTGCGAGAACTCGACGACCCCGTCCAGCTTCGCGAACAGCGTGTCATCACGTCCGATGCCCACGTTCACGCCAGGCTTGAGGTGCGTGCCGCGCTGACGTACCAGGATGGAGCCAGCCGTGACCGTCTGACCCGCGAACCGCTTCACGCCAAGGCGCTTTGCCTTGGAATCACGGCCGTTCTTCGTAGAACCGAGACC
>JAJFTE010000002.1 GCA_021373175.1 Actinomycetes bacterium | reverse complement strand
ACTGACGAAGACAGCGTGTTTTGCGACGGCATCAACAGCGCGCTTGAGTTGCTCAATGGCCTAGACGCGTCTGTTCGCGCCGCCGCCGCCCTGATCGTCGCCCTCGTCAACTCCGCCCCCACCGACACCGCCAAGCTTGCGGACGAGATCGAGGCGCTGCACTCTCGCGAAAAAGACGCTCGCCGCAATCTGTTGTCGCTCACAAGCGAGACGGACGGTGACGTTGCGCTTGCTGTGCGGCGCAAGGTCGAAGCAACGGCGTTGCTCAACAATGTTCTATCGCGCGAACTCCCCACCATCATCGCAGCCCTTCGTGAACTGGATGCGGTGAAGGCGCGAGAGGCGAAGCTAAGGGAGGCGCTGGAGCCGTTTGCTGCGGTTGCCGAACGTGACATTGGCGACGACGAAGCCGATCACGACAGATACCGCGTTATGAGCGAACGAAATGCCCGTGCGCCCCTTCTCTGTGTTGGCCACTTCCGTCGCGCACGCGCTGCCCTTGGGGGCGCTGGATGAGCACGCTCGATCCCCTCACAGAAGCCCGGCTCCAGGATGCCTTTGCCGCCCGTTGCGTGGTTTCGGCTCGCGAAGTCGCGCGGATTCTCGGGATCGACTATGCTCGCGTCCTTCAGGACATCGATGAGGGTCGCCTGCAGGGCGTAACCTTCGGAAAACGCATAGAGTTTACCGCCAACCACGTCCGGCTTTATCTGGGGAGAAATCCGGAATGTCAGTCTACCTCGGGCGAAACACGAAGCTCTATTTCTACGACTTCCAGTTCCGCGGAAGGCGCTACACGGGGCCAACGGGCCAAACCAGCAAAAGCGCAGCCGAGCGGGTGGAGCGAGCGGAGAGGGCCAAGGTTGAGGCTGGCCTCGGACCGGACGAAGCTTCCGACATGACCGTCAACGTTGCCTGTGCCCGCTGGTTTGACGAGCATGGCAGCACACTGAAAGTGCCAGACGACTACGAGCGCGCCCTTGATTATGTGGTAAGCTGCATCGGCGGGACAACCAAGCTTCGCGACATCGACGCGCCGGCCGTGAAGGAGGCGATGCGGAAACGCCGCCTGATGCACACCGAGTTCAGATCCCGCGACAAGGTGACGACGCGGGCGCCGACAAATGCGACCGTGAACCGCCAAGTGCTGGACATGATACGCCGCATTCACCGCTTCGCGCAGACGGCATGGGGCGCCAAGCACCTGCAGGCGATCGATTGGAAAAAGCTTCGCCTGCCCGAGCGCAAGGCTCGGGAGCGGGAGATTTCGGACGTCGAGCAGGGAAAGCTTAAGGCGGCGGCCCGGCGCGAGTACTGGGGCGAGTTTCGCGCCTTCCTCGGAACCTACGGCCTGAGGCTGGGGGAGATGTTCTTCAGCCCGGCAGACGTCTACGAGGTCAACCGCCAAGTCTCGATCCGGATCAATGACCGGAAGGACGGGTCCAGCTACATCATCGACCTGGATCACGAGGACGGCCGGAAGATGCTGGCGCGGAAGTCACGCGCCGAAGCCGCCAAGCTGCCTGTGTGCTGGTATCGGGAAGTGCGCGGCGAACTGGAGCCGCTGACCTACAGCGCGGCCCGCTCAGCCCTGCGCCGCATGATCAAGCGCGCTGGCATCGAGGGGCTGACCATCCACGATCACCGCCACGACGTCGCCACCAAGACCACCAGAAGCCACGGGATCGCGGTTGCGCGCTCCCTCCTCGGACACTCCAGCATCGCCACCACGCAGCGTTACGCGAAGGTCAGCACGGAAGACCGGCT
>JAJFTE010000131.1 GCA_021373175.1 Actinomycetes bacterium | reverse complement strand
CACCGAGCCGCGTGTCACGATTCCCACGAGCGCCAGATTGCCCGCACCCTTGTTCGCTTCCAGCACTTCGTGGGCGATGCGTGTGAGCGCCCGATCGATCGCCGCGGCATCCATAACCTCGGCCTTAACACGGTACGCCATCGTCTGCCTCCTTCACGTGCACCGGATATCGGCCCTGGAGACACACGAATGCCTCCTTGCGAGTGGCAAGAAGGCTTTTGCGTCGGCGCGTCCGAAAACGCGGCGTTATGCGATTGCTCCTTGCCGGCCTCACAGGACCGGGCTTAAAGGTCGACTCGACGATAACAGGTGGCACCGAACGGCACAAGAGTAGCTTGTCGTTCCACTCCCTAGAGGTGGTCCCCGTCGAGCGGCACCCGGATGGTGAACGTGCTCCCCTTCCCCGGCGCGCTCGTGACTTCGATGCGACCACCATGAGCCTCGACGATCTGTTCGGCGACGAACAACCCGATCCCGAGCCCGCCGAACGCTCGCGTCGAGGACATGTCGCCCTGTGTGAACCGATCAAAGAGCCGCGGGATATCCTCTGGCGCGATACCGATTCCCCGGTCGGTGACCGCGATGACGGCGTCGTCCGCTTCGGCCGAGATGGTCACAGAGATCGGGCCACCGTCAGGTGAGTATTTCACCGCATTTGCGACGAGATTCTCGACCGCACGGCCCAGCCGATCGGGATCGCACCGCATGATTGGAAGCTCTCCAGTCACGTTGACCGTCAGCAGATGGTCCGAACCACGTCTGACCACGTCGGCATGCTGCCTCACAACCTGTTCCAGGTCGACGGATCGCTTGAGGATGCGAGGACCTTCCTCCTGTATGGTGGTGACCTCGAGCAGCTCCTCGACGAGCTGGCGCATGCGAGCGGTGTTCTCCCGGATCTTGGAGACAACCTGGGGTGCGCGTTGTGCCATCGCCTCTGGCTTCATCTGACTGAGCACGTCCGCGAAGCCCATGATGCTCGTCAGCGGGGTGCGAAGCTCGTGCGAGACATTCGCCACGAATCCGCTACGCAATTGCTCAAGCTGCCGACTCTGGCTAATGTCCCGCTTCACCACGATGAAGTGCGATTCGGAGCCTTCCACGTCCAAAACGGGAGCGATGACGAGGTTCTCGTAGTAGCGAGAGCCATCTTTGCGACGACCCACGGTCTCCCCGTTCCAGGCGCCGCCGGAAGACGCCGCACTCCAGGCTTCGACATATGTTGAAGCGCTGGCTCCATCGGGCATAAGATCGTTCACCGTCATTGACGTGTATTCCCGGGGCGCATAGCCCGTCAGTTCCTCGAATGCGCGGTTGGCCCACTCGATGCGCCCTTCATTATCGGCGATAAGGATCGCGTCCGCCGAGGATTCGAGCGCGGCCGACTTCAAGCGGCTCTCATCGCGGCTCTCGAGCAGTGTGACGGCGGTGCCAACCGTGCCGGAAAGGGTCTCAAGCATGCCTGCCAGGTGCTGGTCCATGAGGGCCGCGTCCCGCAAGAACAGCGTGAACGCGCCCATTGGAGCGCCGTCAGCCATGATGGGGATTGTATAGACCGCCGAACAGCCGATCGTGTGCGCGTGCTTGAGGCACTCGGTGCTCTCGCCCTCCTCGGCGTACACCTGCATGACAGGGCGGCCGCTGGAGGTCGGACACGCGTCGCCTACACCACATAGGGTCGGCGGATGCTTCGAGTCCGGAGACCCCGCGGAGACCTCTACGGTCCGGTTCCCACGCGCCAACTCCCCCCAGACGGCCTGGAAACGAGTTCCCATATCGTTCATGAGCCGATCGCACACCCCCTGAAGGAGGTCTTGCTTGGTGCCGCCAGTCACGACGACGTGATCGATATCGCGGACGCTCGATTCGAGCACCTCAGCGCGACGACGCTCGGTGATGTCAACGGCAAAAATGTTGATGCCCGCGGGCCGACCCTCACCATCCGCTGTGACCGAGGTCGTGAGCTCGAGGAAGCGGTAACCGCCCTCCTTGGTGCGCACGAGCGCCTCGTGACTCGACGAGTCCATGCTCGCGATAACATCGTCCCACCGAGAGGCCTCGGCCTCCGCGGTCCAGGACGGCAGCAACAGCTCAAGGTAATTCGCACCGATGGCTTCGGCAGATGTGAAACCCGTAGCGGTCTCAGCCCCCCGGCTGAACAGCAGGATCTTCCCATCTAGCTGCGTGATCGCGATGAATGTGTCGGAATGATCGAGCACCTCCCGTGTGAAGTCCCGCTCCTTGCGGAGGTCGTCCTCGACCTTCTTGCGCTGCCGGACGTCCGCGTTGAGTTCGGCGATGAGGTTCGCTTTTACCGACACTTCCTCGGCAAGGATCTCCATGGCATGCCTGAGCTCGACGTTCGCCTTCTCCAGATCGAGCGCCTTCTCTTCGAGCTTATGGACCAGCCGCTCGCTGTACTCCTGAAGAATCTCGGTCTCGTCGGTCATCTCCGGCAGGCGGACAACGTCGTCGCGGCCCGAGCTCTGCCCGATCTCCTCGATCCGCCGGAGCATGGTCGTGGGATCGAGCGGTTTGCGCCAAAACGCGTCAGCGCCCAGGCTGTCGGCGAACTGCTCGTCCGCAAGGTCCGTGTATGACGCCGTATAGAAGACCAGCGGGATATGGCACAGCTCATCGTCCGACTTCCACGAGCGACAGAGCTGATAGCCGTCCATCTTCGGCATGAGGATATCGGTGACGATCAGGTCGGGGGGCTCGCGATGTGCGACCGCAAGTGCCTCTTCGCCGTTCATCGCGGAGGAGACATCGTGGCCACCGGATCGCACGATGGACTCGAGCAGGTAGCGTCCCGCTGGATCATCGTCTACGACAAGCACCCTCACATTGATTCCTCTCCGTCGGCAGCCCGTTGCGGCTCGTTCACACGAGCACCGCGTCGAGCAGTTCAAGCAGTCCAGCGGGATCGATCGGTTTGACAAGGTATCCCGCAAAGCCGTCCACCGGCGGGTGCTCGGACTCCTCAAGGATGCTCACGCAGATGATAGGGATATCGGCAGTATCAGCGCCACTCTTCAGTCGCTTAAGCACCTCCCAGCCGTCGAGGCCCGGCATGACGAGGTCGAGCAGCAGGACATCTGGCGGCTCCTCGGCCACCATCTTGAGCGCAACGCCTCCGTCGAATGCCTGCCGCACATCGTATCCAGCGTCGCGAAGCACCGCCGAGATGATCCCGCGTGCATGCGTGTCGTCATCGACAATGAGGACTGTTCGCGTGTTGGACGTGCTCGGTGATGACGCCTCGGGCAGCTCGGCGCCTGACGGCACCGTCAAGACGAACGTTGACCCCACGCCGACCTGCGATGACGCCGCCAGCGTACCGCCAAGAAGGTGGGCCAGACGCCGGCTGATCGCGAGCCCGAGACCCGTACCTTCGGGACGAATGGCGTCCTTGGTCTCGATCTGGACGAATTCGCCGAAGACGCGTTGGAGCGATTCGGAGCCGATGCCCACGCCGGTATCAGCGACCTCGAACCGCACGGACGCCCCGCGGGCGCTGGCCGAGAGGCGCACGCTCCCTTTCTCGGTGAACTTGACCGCGTTGGACAGCATGTTGAGCAGGATCTGTTCCAACCTTCGACGATCGGTGATGATGACATCGTCGCGGTCGCACGTACACTCCCACGACAGGCCTTTCGCGTCCAGCATCGGCCGCACCGTGCCCTCGACCGCCGTGAGGATCTCCGAGATGCGAATCGGCCCCGCTACGATCGTCGTCTGCCCTGCCTCGATCTTTGACAGGTCCAGCACATCATTGATGAGTTCCAGCAGGTGACGACCTGCGGCGTTCACCATCTCCATTTGCCGGGTCTGCTCGTTGTTGAGCTGGCCGGCCAACCCCTGGAGCAAGATCTGTGTGAATCCGATGATCGAGTTCAGCGGCGTCCGCAACTCATGGCTCATGCTCGCGAGAAAGGTGTCTTTCGCGTCGGTGGCTCTCTGCAAGTCCTCGTTCGCGCGGCTGAGTTCCGTGGTCCGATCCCTCACCAGCTCCTCAAGGTGATCCCGGTACCGTTCGATCTCCGCAACCGCTTTGTTGTAGCCAGTGATGTCCTCAAGCACGCCGACGGTACCGACCGCGCGACCGCGCTCGTCGCGTACAGCTGCGCTGAACACGCGAAGTTGAACCCGCTGACCGTCCTTGCGCAGCCGCACGACCTCCAGGCCAGTCGTGTTCGGCCGTTCAGGCAGGCGCCTCTGCTCTTCCGCGAAGGCTTCCCACTGTTCCGGAGCCACGATCGGATTCTTCTGACCGAGGACTTCGCTGGCGGACCAGCCGAAGACGTGCTCGGCGGCCGGATTCCAAAGAACGACTCGGCCACTCAAGTCAAGTGACATGATCGGAATCGGCGCGACGTCGATGAATGTGGAGAGGCGGTCGCTCAGGCTCGAGAAGCGCCGTGTTCCCCGAGTGACCGACACGTAGAGGACAAGCGCGGTCACGGCAACGAATGCGAGCCCTTTCAGAAGCGACAAGCGAGAAACCTCGCTCGCGGTCAGATCCAGCCTCGCGAGCAACCCGTCCGAGAACACGATCCACAGCCCCGCCATAAGGGTGTAGATGACCGTGACGCGCGCGGCATATCGACGATCCACGAATTCCACCTCGCTCAAGAAACCGGACTGCACACCAACGAACCGGCGTCCTCAAGAGCCTAGCGCCACGACCTCCCAGCTACAACGACGGCATGATGACCGGCCAAAGTTCATCGCCGACCGACGTGCGTCCCATGGAATCGGGTTCCAGGTCTCGAAGCCGACGCGCCAGTTCCTCGGGAAGCGGGTCCGAGAAATCGAGGACTTCTCCTGTGACGGGATGGGCGAAGCCGAGGCGATAGGCGTGCAGAAACTGCTTGTCAAGGCCGAGGTCCGCTCTTGGATGGTTGCGGCCGTACAGTGGGTCGCCGACCACGGGATGCCCAATGTAGGCCATGTGAACCCTGATCTGGTGTGTGCGGCCCGTGTAGAGCTTGCACTCCACAAGCGTGTACCCGTCATCGTAGCGACCCGCCATATAGCGCTCAAGCACGCGGAACGTCGTCACCGCCTGCTTGCTCGTCGGCGACTCGACGACTCCCATTCGCATGCGGTCTCTCGGGTTTCTGCCGAGCGGCGCGTCGACGAGTCCCGAGTCGGGGGCGATATAGCCGTGCGTGAGCGCGACATACCGCCGCTCGATCGTTCGAAGTCGCAGAGCATCGCTGAGGGCTGCCTGGGTAGCATCGGTCTTCGCGACCATCATCAAGCCGGATGTGTCCTTATCGAGCCGGTGCACGATTCCCGGCCTGTCTTCGCCCTGCAGCGTTCCAAGATCAGCACTGTGGGCGAGCAGCGCGTGCACGAGTGTCCCAGTATAGTGGCCACGGGCGGGGTGCACGACGAGATCCGCCGGCTTGCTCAGCACGATCAGGTGATCGTCCTCGAATCTGATGTCGAGCGGGATATCCTCTGGCTCAAGATCGCTCTCGACCGAGGGCGGAACGAAGACTTCCACTCGCTCGCCCGCCCTCGTGATGTGGTGTTTGCTCGCCACGTGCCCGTTTACCAGCACATAACCCGTCTCTACGAGCTTTTGAGCAGCCGAGCGGCTCACCATGAAGTCGAGTTCACCGAGGAGCTTGTCCAATCGCGAACCGGCCTCCTCGCCCCGCACAGTGTGCGTGTGGCGCTCGCTCACGAAACCGCCTCCGGTCCGGAGTCGTCCGCGTCTCCGCTCACAGCCCCGATAATCGACTCGTCGCTTGAAAACAGGATCCAGACGAACAGTATCGCGACGCCGATATCAAGTGCCATATCGGCGATGTTGAACACGGGGAACCAACCAAGATCGAAGAAATCGGTGACCCTCCCAGCCACCACGCGGTCAACCAGATTACCGGTAGCACCCCCCGCCACGAGACCCATCGCTACAGCGATCCACGCGCTTTGCGGCTTAAGCCGCCACCACACCCATGCGATTCCGCCGAGCACGCCAACCGATATCGCGATGAAGACCGGCAAACGTCCTGGAAAGAGTCCGAACGCGGCACCGGCGTTGCGCACATACGTGAGGTCGATAAAGCCCTTGATGAGAGGGACCGAGTCTCCGAGCAAGAAGTTCGCCCGGACCGCCGCTTTGCTCACCTGATCGATGACGAGCACAAGCGCGGCCGTACCCGCAAGAAGCGCCCCAAGACGACGCGGCATCTAGCGGCTCTCCTCCCACTCCTTGCAGGAGATGCACAGATCGGCGGCAGGAACCGCTTCGAGGCGTTCCAGCCTGATCTGCTCGCCGCAGCGCACGCAGGTGCCGTAATCGCCGAATTCGATACGAGCGAGCGCCGCATCGACCGCCTCGAGCGCCTCTTTCGCGTTGCCTTCGAGCGTCATGTCAAGCTCGCGCGCGAAGGTCGCCGAACCTTGATCCGCCATGTGATCACGATAGTTGTTCTCGCCCGAAACGTCGGAGAGAGTCTCCTTGGCTTCACGCTCATACTCGCCGATTTCAACGATGAGCCGTTCGCGCTCATTGCGAAGTGCATCCCTGAGAAGGCCAAGCGTCCTGGCGTCCAGCATGACGACCTCCCTTGTCCGAGGGGTATTATCGAAAAGCGCCCCGTCAAGGGGGGCGCACTGCATCCATCGTGAGTATACCACCGCACGGACCTCGCCAAGCGTCGAACCGCCGGGGACTCCCCCCGCGGTTCGACCGCACCGCCCCGTGTCTATCCAAGCGTCCGCAGCACTGCGGCACAACGAGAGCACACCTCGGGATGCGACGGGTCGCTCCCTAGCGTGCGAAAGTTCCAGCAACGCGGGCACTTCTCTCCCTGTGCGGGGAGCACCTCGATGCTCAGAGCGTCACCTGTCGACACGGATGCCGCCGACACGATGAGCATCTCGGCAAGCTCATCTTCGCCGCGTGCGCGGAGGATGTCAGCGGTCCCGGCGGGTGCTGTGATCGCTATGCGCGCCTCCTGGCTCTTACCGATGACGCCCGCGTTTCGCCCCTCTTCGAGTGCCTTGGTGACCGCATCGCGCACGTCGAGCACCACTGCGAACGCTTCGCGCAGCCGGGCCGCTTCGTCGATGGGCACATCCACCTTCGGCCATCCGGCGACATGAACGCTCTGGATCCCGTCCCGCAGCGACTCGGACATGAACTGCCAGACTTCCTCGGCCGTGAACGACAGGATCGGCGCCATGAGGCGCACCAGCGTGCGAAGCACCTCGGCAAGCACGGTCTGTGCGCTGCGGCGGCCTGCCGCGTCCGCGGCGTCTGCGTACAGACGGTCCTTCAAGACGTCGAGGTAGAACGATGACAGATCCGTCACGCAATAGCTGTACACCGCGTGGTACACGTGGTGGAACTTCCAGTCGTCATACGCCTTCGTCACCCTGTCCGAGAGGTCCGTGAGGTCGACGAGTGCATACCGGTCGAGTTCTGGCATGGCGTCCCATGCAATAGCCATCGAAGGGTCGTAGTCCGCGAGGTTCGACAGCAGAAAGCGAAACGTGTTGCGGATACGACGGTATGCCTCGCTCGTGCGCTCCAGGATCTCGTCAGACACCGAGACGTCCTGAGAGTAGTCCGACGAAGCCGCCCATAGACGCACGATGTCGGCACCGTACTTCGCCACAACGTCGGCAGGGGAAACCACGTTGCCAAGCGACTTGCTCATCTTGCGCCCGTTGCCGTCGACGATAAAGCCGTGCGTGAGAACCGTCTTGAACGGCGCGCTGCCGTACGCGCCAACAGCTGTCAGCAGCGACGACTGGAACCATCCCCGGTGCTGATCGGAACCCTCAAGGTACAGTTCAGCCGGATACCTTAGCTCCGGGCGCGCCTGGAGCACGCTTGTATGCGAACAACCGGATTCAAACCACACGTCCACGATATCAGTCTCTGGCTTAAGATCGGTGCCGCCACAGCGCGGACATGCTGTGCCCGCCGGTAGATACTCCGACGGCGCCTTGATGAACCACGCATCGGCGCCTTCCTCGGCGAACAGCTTCTCCACCGCAGTGAAGGTGGCGTCGTTTGCGACGGTCTCGCCACAGGCGGAGCACTCGAAGACCGGGATCGGAACGCCCCACGCGCGCTGTCGGCTGATGCACCAGTCGGGACGTTCCGCGACCATCGAGTTGATGCGGTTCACGCTCCAACCCGGCACCCACTCGACACCCTGGATGGCTTTCAGCGCCGAGTCACGCAGGCCTCTCTCGTCCATGGAGATGAACCATTGCTCCGTGGCGCGGAAGATGACGGGCTTCTTGCAGCGCCAGCAATGCGGGTAGCTATGCGTGGTAGTGCCTGCCGAGACGAGCACACCGCGTTCGCGCAGCCATTCGATGATGACGGGGCTGGCCTCATCCACGTGCATCCCGGCGAATGGTCCGCCGCCCTCGTCGAACACACCGTTGTCGTCGACCGGCATTGGCATCGGTAAGCCGTACTTGAGACCTACGAGGTAGTCCTCCTCGCCATGACCGGGGGCTGTATGGACCGCGCCCGTCCCCGTGGTGAGTTCCACATGATCCCCGGTGATGATCACGCCCGTGCCATCGGCGTGAATCGGCAGGCGATACCTGAGACCCTCAAGCGCGGTGCCTTTCGCCTTCGGCGGAAGCACCTCGTACGAGTCCCAGTCGGCAACCTTCGCCACCGACTCCACAAGCGCCTCGGCCATGACAAGCACTTCGCCGCCGACCTTGACTCCCACGTAGTCCGCGTCGGGCGCCAGCGTGACCGCCACGTTGGCTGGTAGCGTCCACGGCGTGGTCGTCCAGATGAGAACGGACGTGGGCAGACCCTCAGAGGCCCACGCTTCCGGAGTCTCTATGAAGTTGAACTTGACGTAGACACTCGGCGAGACTTCATCACCGTACTCGATCTCAGCTTCAGCCAGCGCGGTTTTGCAACGGTAGCACCAGTGGATCGGCTTGCTCCCCTTATAGATCATGCCATGACGGTACAGTTCGGCGAAGACTCGAACATCGCCGGCCTCGTAGGAATGGTGGAGTGTGAGGTACGGATTCTCGAAGTCGCCACGCACACCGAGCCGTTTGAACTCGTCCCCCTGGATCTTCACGAACTCGAGGGCGTAGTCGCGACACATCGCTCGAAGCTCGGCCTGCGTTGTCACCTTCATCTTCTCGGGCCCAAGGTTCTTCTCGACCTGGTGCTCAATAGGCTGGCCGTGACAGTCCCAACCCGGGACGTAGGGCGAGAAGTAGCCACGCATCGACTTATACTTCACGACGAGGTCCTTGAAGACCTTGTTGAACGCCGTGCCCATATGGATGTGACCGTTGGCGTACGGAGGCCCGTCGTGAAGGATGAACGTCGGCCCACCCTCGTTCGCTTCGAGGGACTGATGGTACAGGTCGATGTCGTCCCAGTACTTGAGCCACTCGGGCTCTCGGCGCGAGAGGTTCGCACGCATCGGGAACTCGGTCGTTGGGAGGTTCATCGTCTGTTTGTAGTCGTTGCTCACGTTCTCAGGTCCTCTCGTCGCTCTGCCCGGGCGCAAAAGAAAACACGCCCGTCCCTACCTGGGACGAAGCGCGTCTACACTCCGCGGTACCACCCAGCTTGCCGAGGCCGTCCGGCCTCCTCGCCACTTGGTCGCCCTGTAACGGGAGCACCCGTCGAAGCCTAGTTGGCGCATGGCGCCGTTCGGTCCGAGGCTCAGGGGTGATCTTCAGGCACGTCCTCCTCACGGGCTTCCACTATCCCCGCTCGCTTGTGAGGCGGTGCGCTTCCCTACCCGTCCCCGTCAAAGCCTAGCTGTAGTCGCGCTGAACACATGGCGCGGTAGACGACAGGGTATCGCAGCCTGCCACCTTGGCACAAGTGCCTCCTCGCAGCGGTCCGCGTCACGAAGGCGGCCCCAAGGCTCGCTCGGCAGCCAACGGCTCGATTCCCTCGGCCTCAACCGTCTTGTGCCGAGACGTGTCCCCTCGCGTCACGCGCACGGCCGACTTCGGCACCCCCAGCGCCTTCGCGAGCAGCTTGCAGACGGCCGCGTTCGCCTTGCCGTCCTCGGGAGGCGCAGTCACCCGAACGAGGAGCTCACCATCCCGCCAGCCCACGATCTCATCGGCACCTGCCTTTGGTGTGGCGTAAACGCGCAGCACGGCCATCTCGGCGCTAGTCGATCTCCTCGATATCGATGTCGTCCTCTCGCTCCCCGATGGAGCCGAAATCCATCGTGAACTCAGGGACATCCGGGAACTCCGGCTCGGCCACAGGCAGGTCGGGCGCGCCGACCTCCCCAAGCTGCAGGCCCTGGACGAACCCGGACGCCGGCGGCTCGATGGGTTGCGTGTCTTCGCGCCTCGGCGCGGGCTCCGGCTGCACAGCGGTGCGCTCGGGCATCCCGGAAAGCTGTGACTCGACAGCCGCCGCGTACGATGGCGCCTGCGCGGGTGGCGGCACCGGCGAGGGTGTCACGTCGACATCGCCGACCATGCCGTTTCCGGTCTCGCCGGTGAGCACCTTCACGTCGTCGGGCAGCGGGATCTCGCCGATATTGCGCATGTGGGTCTCAAGCAGCGATCTGAACCTCGCGCGAAACTCTTCCTCGGCAGCCTTGATCCGCATCAGCTCGGACTGGGTCCTCTGCTTCTGCTGAAGCGCGTTGTGGATGATCTCCTTTGCCTTGACCTCGGCGTCCTTCAGGACCACATCGGCTTCATGGCGTGCCTGCGCGACGATGTCCTCGGCGGACTTCTGCGCCGAGAGAAGCGTGTTGTGGAGCGTGTGCTCCATGTCCTGGTAGCCCTTGACCTTCTCCTCGTTGGCTTCGAGGCGTTCGCTCAAGTCGATATTCTCCTTGAACAGGCGCTC
>JAJFTE010000118.1 GCA_021373175.1 Actinomycetes bacterium | reverse complement strand
CTCGCCACGCTCACGGTATCGCCGCCGTCCGAGAGCAGCACGATCGACGTCTGGCGGCCGGTGTTCTTGGCGGCGAGCCCGGCGGCTCGCACGAGCGCGTCATGCACCGCCGTCTCCCCTGTCGCCTGCACCCCATTGAGTGCCGAGAGAAGAGCGGCATGGTCGCCGGTGAAGCCGCTGCGCACCCTCGGCTCGAACGCGAACGTCACGATCGCGGTGCGGTCCTCGGGTCCCATCGCGTTCACGAACGCGCGCGCCGCACCGAGAGCGTTGGTGAGCGGCGCGCCCTTCATGCTGCCGCTCGTGTCGAGCACGAGCACGACATCAACAGGCGCCCGTGTCGCGGCGCTCGCGCTCCGAACCGCCGTGACGTTTGCGGGCACGCCGTTCTCGGCAACACGGAACGTCGGGTCGGCTGACGATCCGCTGATCAGTTCCGCCGGCAACGTCACCGAAAGCGTCATCGCGGGCAGCTTTGCGGAGTTCTCAAGGCGCACGCCTAGCGTCGCATCCGCCGCAAGAGCCGACGCGGGAGCTGCCACGAGCAGGGCCACGAGCAGCACCAGGATCCGGCGCATCGCAATCACCGTCGCGCCGGAGGCTCATAGGCGAAGGTCTCACTCGGCAAATGAATGCCGAGATCGTCGAGGTGGGCCGTGAACTTGGGTCGCAGCCCGGTCCCCTTAAGTACGCCCTGGAAGTGCCCGGCGTCGTCAACGCCCATCGTGAAGTCGTAGTAGAAGATGTCCTGCAGGACGATCGTGTCGCCCTCCATCCCCTCGACCTCGGAGATCTGCACGACCTTGCGCGAGCCGTCGCGCAACCGCTGTAGCTGAACGATCATATGCAGCGCCGAGGAGACCTGCTCGCGAATCGCCCTGACCGGCAGGTCGACCCCGCTCAGGAGCACCATCGTTTCGAGGCGCGCGAGTGAATCTCTCGGCGAGTTGGCGTGGATGGTCGAAAGCGAGCCTTCGTGGCCGGTGTTCATCGCCTGGAGCATGTCGAGCGCCTCGGCGCCACGCACCTCACCGACGACGATCCGGTCCGGACGCATGCGGAGCGAGTTGCGCACGAGGTCGCGAATCGTGACCTGCCCCTTGCCCTCGATGTTCGGTGGCCGAGACTCCAGCCGGAGCACGTGGCTCTGGCCGAGACGCAGTTCGGCCGCGTCCTCTATGGTGACGATGCGCTCGCCGTCAGGGACAAACGCGGAGACCACGTTCAAAAGCGTCGTCTTGCCGCTGCCGGTCCCGCCGGAAATGAGGATGTTCAGGCGACCGCGCACGCACGCGTTGAGGAACTCACCCACACGCTCGTCGAGCGTGCCAAACGAGATGAGGTCCTGAATCGTGTAGGGCTCCTGTGAGAACTTGCGGATCGTGAGCATCGGCCCGTTGATAGCAAGCGGGTGGACGATGGCGTTCACACGCGAACCATCGGGAAGCCTCGCGTCGACCATCGGCGAGGACTCGTCGATGCGCCGGCCGACCTGCCCGACGATCTTGTCGATGATGCGCAGCAGATGCGCCTCGTCGATGAATCGCCTGTCCGTCAGGTGCAGCCGCCCCCGGCGCTCCACGTACACCGTGTCCGCGTTGTTCACCATGACCTCGGTCACTTCCGGATCGCCGAGAAGCGACTGAAGCGGCCCGTATCCGAGGATGTTGTCGACCACATCGGCCGAGATCTCCCTGCGATCCGCTGCCGACAGCGGCGTGCTCTCGCGTTCGAGCAGCTCGCGAAGCTTCACGTGAATGGACGCCCGGATAGCGGCCTCATCGACGTCGGGCATCGAAAGCTCGGTGCCCATCTCCTCGATGAGCAGGTAGTGTAGGCTGCGCTTGATCGCGTCCTTCGAGGCGGCCGCGACGGTGTCCCCCGGCGCATACGACTCGTCGGTCATGACCTGGCTGGCGCCCTGAGCGAGGCGCTCTCTAAGCGACACTGCTCTTCGCCTCCTCGCGGCCGGCGGCGACGGTCTTCGCGAGTGCTGCGAGCGCGCGGGCCACTCCGGACTTCGGAGCGTCGAGCACGACAGGAACACCTCGGTTCACCGAGCGTGGGACGAGCCTGTCACTCGGCAGTTCCGCCACGACTGGCGCATCGATGCTTCGCTCGGCCTCGCCCGGATCGAGCCAGACCTTGCTGTCAGCGCGGTTGATAACGAGCTTGGTGAGATCGTGGTCGTACCCCATCTGAGCGAGCTTCTGGAGCGAGACCCGCACGTTCTTGATGCTGGCGACGTCCATGGTCGCGACAGCGTAGACGGTGTCGCTGCTGTCGATGGCTGCGAGCACGGCGTCATCGAGAGCGGCCGCAGTGTCGATCACCACGAAGTCAGCGACCTCCCGTAACAGGCCGAGGACCGCGCTGATCCTGCTCACGGTCACAACTTCGGCATCCTCGGGGTGCACCGGCGCGAGCAGCACCTGCAGCCCGGAAGCGTGCGGCGTGAGGAAGCCGCTGAGCATCTCGGCATCGAGGCGGTCGAACGACTGCACCGCGTCGAAGATCGTCCTGTCGGGTGTGAGGTCGAGCATGATGCCGACGTCCCCGAACTGCAGGTCGAGGTCCACGAGCACGGTCTTCAGGCCAAGTTCGGCGAGTGCGACAGCCACGTTGCACGAGATGACCGTCTTGCCGACGCCCCCTTTGGTGCTGAACACCGTCACGACACGCCCGCGGGACACCGGCGCTTGCACGGCGACGCCCTCGGCGGATCGAGGTCGGACGCTGTCGAGTGCTGCCTGGACCGCCCGGACGACCTCGCCATACTCCTGATCGGCGGGTACGACGTCGCGGAGCCCGGCGCGCATCGCGCGGCGCAGCAGGTCAGTGGAGGTCTCGTTGGTAACGTAGACGATCGACGCCGCGCCGTCCTGCGTACCGTACGACTCCGCGAACTCAAGCGCGGCCGCTGGAGCGATCGTCGGCCCGAGGACGATCGTGTCCGGGTGCCGCAAGCCAAGGGCCTCGCGCGCCTCGGCAAGCGAACGCACCTCGTCGCAGCGAGCTCCGGTGTCGTTCTCAAGCAGCACCCGCAGCCGCCTGCAGAACCCGGCGTCCGAGTCGACGATCACGACCAGGCTCATGGTGCCTCCCTACTTGAAGATGGTCTTGATGTTGCGGCCGGCGGTCGCTGGCAGCTGGGTCTCGGTCGTTGGCAGCAAGGCGAGCCAGACGGAGCCCTGCCGCTCGGCGAAAACGAGCTTCTCGACGTCTTGTGGGTTGAGCGCAAGCGTCACGGTCGCGGCCTGCACGGAATTCGCGTTGGCATTGGCGCGTGCCCCCGATGTAAGGCCGGAACCCGTCTTTGTCGCCGCCTGCTCGGTCCCCGTCCCGGCACCGGTATCCGCGCCAACGGCGAGAACCCTGGCCTTCGGCAGAAGGATCCTTGACTCGGCGTCCTTCCCGTTGGGTCCGGGGTCGAACGTCGCCGTCACGAGCACCCAGTCCCCCGCCTTGAGCATCCCACCGACGCAGGTGACGTCATCGGCGGGAATCGACACGGCCACGAAGCCGTCCGGGATCGCGTAGGAGAGTCCCGCTTCACTGGGGAACTGGAAGCGCGCTCTCGTGACCTGCTCGCCCTTGCTGAGCGCGGCGGCGAGCACCTGCCCCTCGATACCGCGTGCCGAGGACACCGCATTCGCCGAGACGTACCGCTGCGGCACTTCCTGGACCTGGATCAGCCCCTGCTTGAGCGCGTCCTCGGCGGCCGTGCCGCGCGGGACGTCTTGCGTCGCGACGAGCACCTGCACTGGCTGCGCCTCCTGCGTCAGGCGCGCCGTCGCGCCACGCAGGTACTGCGCGGTCAGCAGTGCTGCCGCGATGCCGAGAACGACGGCTGCAACGAGGATGAAGACTCTCGACCGCATGGCGTGCTCCTTCTGTCGGTCATTCCGGCGCAACAAGCCGGACGGTCAGAACGTAGAGTCCGTCGGGAGGCGTGTCCGAGACGGCATCCGACGGCGAGACGTATTCAACGAACCGCCCGATGATGGCGTCCTTCTTGATGTCGCTGTCCGGCTCGATGAAGAACGCCGCCAGACTCACCACACGCATCGGCGTCTGGCCGGTGACGAGCTGCATCTTCTCCACAACCGGGACGTACACGACCCGCGTCGTGGCGGGGCGACCTTGCGCCTCCCACTGGCTGAACGTGAGCGAGTCCCCGGCGAACCGGTCGTTGAGTGCGCTCTCGGTACTTGGCCCCGAGAGGCTACCGGGCTCGGTCCAGATGGTGTCGCCGATGTGGACCACGAACGGAAACGGCTCGGCGAGGTAGTGGTAGTACACCGGCGGCTTATAGCCAGGATCGTCGCCGAGGTTGTACTCGGGGGGATCCTGCGGATTGCGCCACAGCGGCGTGTGGTGAATCGTGCTGAGATCCATCGCGCAGAAGTTGCCGATCTCGCCCGCGCCACCGACCACCTTGAGCTCGTATGACTGTCCGTATGAGTAGTCGTTCAGCTGCACCGAGATGGTGATCGCCTGGCCGGGGCTCGCAACGTAGTTCGCGAGCGCGACGTCGGAAACCGGGTAGGTCGAGCGCCGGACAAGGAGCGTCGCCGCGTTTGTGACCGTGGTCTTGGCGACTTCCACGTCGATTGGGAAGGTCGCCCAGAGGTCGTCGACGGCTGGCACAGTGAGCGCGGCGGACCACACCCCGGGTTGCTCCGTCACAGCGGTGAGCTTGATGGTCTTCCGCGCGAACGTGGCCGTGGGCTGCTCGGCGGCACGGACGTACAGTCGCACCACGCCGGTGGAGCCGGCGGTCACGACGTAACGGTCTAGATAGACGTCAAGAACCGGACAGTCTGTGGGTGGCACGAAGATGGTTGTCGCTCCCGGCAAGGCTTCGGGAACACCGTTCGGGTAGTCGCTCGTGCCGTCGGGGTACGCGGTCTGCTCGTTGTACGCGGTGACGTCCACGTTGTATCCGTTGAGCGCGGAAGTCGACGGGGCGAAGATCGTGCCCGACCAGACGCCGCCGCCCTGCGCATCGAGCCACACCTCGGCCCCGCCTGCGACTCGCGCGGACACGCGCGATGCGTGTATGACGGGCACCGACCACGGGACGATCCCCCGCATGCCGGTGAGATAGGCGATCTGAGCGCGCGAGCGGGCAACGACGTTCGAAGTCTGAAGCCCGAGCACGCGAGCGAAGAAGAGCGGCGCGTCCTTGGTCACGGTCACCTGAACCCACTTCTCGGTGACTTGCGTGTCGGGCGGATCGGTCAGCATGACGAGGCCGTCGGCAGGCTCGGTGCTGTTGTTGTTCGCGAAGACCTCTGCCTCGGCCAGCACGTCGGCGTCGCTCCCGCCATCGGCGAGGATGCGACAGCCAGCGAGAGCGGCAGCGTCCGCCGCCGTCTGAAGCTGTCGGCGCACGGTCAGAAGGTAGCCCACATCCACCGCAAGCGCCGCGAAAAGGACGAGCACGATGAACACGATCGCCACGGTGACCGCGACACCGCCGTCATCTCTCCTGATGTGGTGGAACATGTCAATCACTCGATCCGCATCGTTGCGCTGCTATGGAGCAAGAACGTCTGGTCCGACGTTCCGAAGAGTCCTTGCATGAGTGGCGTGAAGATCGGCACGGCACGCGTCACAGTGACCGTGGCGGGGTTCCCCACGTCGCCAATACCGGGGTCGCTCGGACTCACGACGATGTCGGCGTCGGTGAGCCCGAGACCCGGCGAGGACTCGGCGGCCTTGAAGCGCACGGTTCCCGGCGTAGAGACTGACCCGGCCGGGTACTCGAGCGCAGACCACCGAACGCCCTCACGAGCAGCATGGGTCAACTCGACCCACTGGAAGAAAAGGAAGCCGAACTGCATGATTCCAACGAGCAGGATGACGAGGGCCATCGAGACCAGTGCGAACTCGACTGCCGCAGCTCCTTCATCGCGGTTCTGTCGAACGCGGTAGTGCATCGGGATGCCCCTCCGTAGGTCAGTAGCTCGGGGACCCGCACGAACGAGTCCCCGAGCGGACCATTCAAATGCTACTGGAGCGCGGTGATGACGTTCTCGAACAGAGTCTTGATCTGCCCGCCCAGCAAGAAGACGGTCGCCAGGATCACAACTGCGATGCCCGCGACCATGATGCCGTACTCGACCGCTGTGGCTCCCTCATCCGACTTGACCTGCGCGAGGGCCCACGCATACATCTTGAGCAACACGTGAATACACCTCCCCCCAACATCCCTCCGAGAATGACGATATCTACAGATGAACGTCCCCGGGATGCGGGCGGAGCTGTATCAGCCTGAAGGATGACTGTGGGTTGAGGTGTGCTCATCCGAACGGATGAGCGCGCGGCTACGGCTTTTCGGGCGGCCGCACGATGCCGCGCCGCATCGCTTCGACGATCGCGTGCGTGCGGTCGGATTGCCCCAGCTTTCGAAGGATGTGGCTCACGTGGGTCTTCACCGTGGGCTCCGAAATCCAGAGCGAATGGGCGATTTCCTTGTTGCTTGCTCCACGCGCCATCACTGCGAGCACGTCCATCTCCCGGTCAGAGAGGCCGGGGTCGTCGGCTTCGAGCAATGAACTGGCGGCGATCACGCGCCGTGCGATGCTTCCATCTAAAACGGTCTGGCCATCGGCCACGTTACGCACCGACTCGATGAGCGCCAACGGACTCGCATCCTTCATGAGGTAGCCGACCGCACCCGCCGAGAGCACCCCGAAGATCTCCTCGTCCTCGTCATAACTCGTGAGGACGATGACCTTGAGCGTCGGATCCATCTCGAGCAGGCGACGGCAGACGTCGATGCCGGGCATGCCGGGCATTCGGAGGTCGAGAAGCACGATGTCGGGGTTGGCGTCCTCGAAGAGATCGAGCGCGTCATCTCCGCACGCGGCCTCGCCTACCACGGTGATGCCACTCTCGGCCTCGAGTACGGTTCGAAGCGCGTAGCGCACCAACTCGTGGTCGTCCACTATGAAGACCCGCGCGTTCATACGATCACCTCACGACGGGATGTGCGCCCAAATCGTGCAACCACAGCCAGGTTCCGAGACGACCTTGATCTCGCCACCAGCGGTCTCGACGCGTTCGCGAATCGTCCTGAGTCCCATGCTGCTGCCGGCGTCGCTTGCGCCAGTCGCAGAATCAACGTCGAATCCGTTCCCGTCATCGCTCACAGTCACGGCGACACCATCCGCGGTGTACTCGAGCGTGACCCGGATGTGGTCGGCGTCGGCGTGCTTGACCGCATTCGTGGTGGCCTCACGAGCGACACGGTAGACGCATGCCTCGATCTCGGAGCCGACGTGCCTGACGACGCCATTCACGAGCAGGTCGACTTTGTGCACCTTGCCCGGCGCGAGCTCCCTGAGCCAGTACTCGATGGCGCCCGCAAGTCCAAGCTCCTGCAGCTTCGCCGGACGCAGATCGTAGATGTAGCGGCGGATCTCACCCTGGCTCGCCGCCAGGAGCTCCTGGATGTCGCCGATATGCCTGGCAACCGCCGCGGGATCGCGCAGCACGCGCCTCTTGCAGACTTCAAGTGAGAGCGAGATGGAGAACAGCGACTGCGCGATTCCGTCGTGCATCTCGCGGGAGATGCGCTCGCGCTCGCTCGCCAGGAGCGCGTAGCGGCTTTCCTCGGCAAGGCGGGCGTTCTCGATCGAAGCGGCGGCGAACGCCCCGAGGATCGAGAGGAAGGCCGTCTGGTCCTGTCGGAGCCGATGCGATATCGAGTTGATCGTGCACAGGATGCCGAGCGGGCGGTCCTGGACGCGGACCGGCACAGCAAGGCACCAGGCCCCTGCCGAGGCGTTCACTTCGAAGTACGCTTCGCCGTCGGAGAAGACGTGGTCGCACGCGCCGAGAAGCCATGCGCCCCACCACGCCTCATCGTGCTGCAGTCGGCATCCGCGAACGACGATGCTCGACTCGTCGAGTTCCGTTAGCGCACCGGAATCGTCGACAAGCGCGAGAACGACCTTCTCGGTGTCAGTGAAACGCTTCGCGGCGTCGACGATGATGTTGAGCACGTCGTGAACGGTGCGCGCCGCTGATGCGGACGCGGCCACCTCATTGAGCGCCAAGATGAGCGCCTCTTGACCAGGGGGTCCGCCGGGAACGTACCGCGCGCGATCGCCGTCGCGGAGCCTGGAGAACCAGTCGCGAACACGACCTGCAGCATGCTGCTGCTCGGAAACCTGCACGCGACCACCCCCTGCGGTCCGCCCGCTTGATGAGAGTATGCCCCATGCGAACCGAATACGGGCGCGAATCCTGAATCGTCCTGAGCAAAGAGTGAAGCGCCGCCACTTTCAGGCGACGCTTCACGGCATTTCGACTGTGGCTCGTATCACGCTTGCGTGACGGGCCCCATGCCGATTGGCGGCACCTCGACGATCGGCCGCGTGTCCTCCGGCTCGGGCGCAGGTTCCGGCTCCTTGGACGCTTCGTCGTCGTCGGCATCCTTCTTTTCGGCAGCGGCTGCCTTCTCCTTCACAAGCTGCTGGTCCCAGGTGCCGTTGAGCAGCGCCTCGAGCTCGTCCTTATCAACCGTCTCGCGTTCGACGAGAACGCTCGCCATAAGGTCGAGCTGTTCGCGGCGCTCGGAGAGGATCTTGAATGCCTTGTCGAACCCCTCGTCCACCATGCGACGGACCTCTTTGTCGATCTCGTACGCGATCTCGGGGCTGTAGTTGGGCGTGTTGGAGAAGTCCCTGCCGAGGAAGACCTCGTGCTCTTGCTCGCCAAGCGTCATGGGACCGAGCTTGTCGCTCATGCCGTATTGGGTGATCATCTGGCGCGC
>JAJFTE010000116.1 GCA_021373175.1 Actinomycetes bacterium | reverse complement strand
ACACTCCACGCTCGGGTACTTGAGTCCGATCGAGTTCGAGAAGAAGATGTGGTCGGCGGCCTGACGTCATCTATCACTTGAACGTGTTGACAGGAGCGGGGCAAGTCCAGACTGCGTGTCGAAGGAATAGCGAAAGTGGCTGCATGCGTCCGAATCTGGCGTAGCAGGGAATAGACATGCCATATGGCCAGAAGTCGGGTGCACTGCGGGTTCAAGTGCGGAAGGGAGGCCCCTTCGAAGGCGCTGGAAGCTGGCATCAACAACCGCGCAAGACAAGCTCGTCTTTGATCGGGTGCTCGCGGCCGTGCTCATCGGGTGGGGGACAGATCAGCTGCCGACTGTGCCTACACCGTATGGGGCGCGATTTCGACATCGGTCGTGACCCGATCGTCCGATGATTGGAGGGTTAATATATGTATGGAGTCATGGGCAAGATGCTATGGGTGGATCTGACGTCCGGCGAGATGACGGTGGAGACCCCGAGCGATGACGTGTATCGGGACTATGTCGGAGGGTACGGCATCGGGGTGCGGCTACTGTACGATCGGATGCCGGCAGGTGTCGACCCAATGGGGCCGGATGCCATCCTCGGCCTGACCACGGGACCGCTCACCGGTACCCGAGCGATCACGGGGAACCGCTTCACTGTGGTCGGCAAATCACCGAAGACCGGTACATGGGGAGATGCGAACTGCGGTGGCAACTTCGGACCGGCTCTGAAGTTCTCCGGCTACGACGCCATCTATTTCCGCGGCATCTCTCCAAAGCCCGTTTACCTCTACGTTCGCGACGGCAAGGCGGAAATCCGAGATGCGGCCCCGTACTGGGGCAATGGTGTCGACGTCGAGGTCGAACTCATCAAGGAGCTGGGCGACGATGTCAAGGTCGCCTGGATCGGCCGGGCTGGAGAGAACAAGAACCTCATGGCATCCGTGATGAACGATCTTGGTCGCGCTGCGGCCAGAAGCGGACTCGGAGCCGTGATGGGCTCCAAGAACCTGAAGGCCGTCGCTGTCGCGGGAACACAGAAAGTGCCTGTCGCCGATGAGGCCGGCCTCAACGCCTACGTGACCGAATCAATGCGTGCGGCCAAAGCCGAGAACAGCCCCGCGTACCAGCTGTTCACAACCTTCGGCACCAGTGGCTTGGCGTCGGCCTCCGCAATGAACGGCGATTCACCGGTCAAGAACTGGGCCGGTTCCGGAGAAGTGGATTTTCCCGGAGCGAGCAAGGTGAGCGACGTGGCCCTCGACAAATACAGGGTGCGGCGCGCGGGCTGCTGGCACTGTGCGATCACGTGCGGAGCCTACCTGTCGGTTCCCGACGGTCCGTACGCAACCGCTGGAGCGTATGAGCACCGTCCCGAGTACGAGACGCTTGCCGCATTCGGCAGCATGCTCCTGATGGACGACACCGAGGCGATGCTCAAAGTCAACGAACTCTGCAATCGGGCGGGCATGGACACGATCGCAGCCGGCAGCACTATCGCCTTTGCAATCGAGTGTTTCGAGCGAGGCATCATCAACGCCGAGGACACCGGGGGTCTTGAACTGCGGTGGGGCAACGCGCCCGCCATCGTCGAGGTCACCCGCCAGATGGCAGAGCGGACCGGTTTCGGCGCCATCTTGGCTGACGGGGCGGAGAAGGCGGCCGAGAGAATCGGCAAGGACAGCGCACAGTACGCCATCCACGTCCACGGCGAGGAGCCCGGAATGCATGATCCGCGGTACTCACCAGGCATGGCGCTCAACTTCCACCTGGACCCGACGCCGGGGCGTCACACAACGGGCGGCACCGGGGAACTGGAGTTCTTCACCGGCCAGGACGTGCTGCCACTGCCGGCGCCCCTGAACGTCCACAAGCGCGACTACGCGAACAAGGGGCTCCCTCACAGAGTGCTGGTCAACGACCGGCAGGTGACGAACTCCGCCGGCGTATGCCTCTTCTCGGCGTTCATCGCACCGCAGGACGCCGTGGTCCGCGAGCTCACGTTCGTGACTGGCGAGCCGTGGGACATGGACCGTGTCCAGGTGACCGGGGAGCGGATACAGACGCTGCGGCATGCGTTCAACCTGCGCGAAGGGATCAATCCGGTGCGCGATTGCCCGGTGCCCCAGCGTTGTCTCGACGGCACGGAGCTGAAGTCGGGCATGGGCAAGGGCTACGTCGTGGATCTGGACGCCATGCGAGATTCATACCTGTCGGTTGTCGGATGGGATAAAGAAACGACGGTTCCGAGTGTAGAGGGATTGCGCGCACTCGGCCTTGGCGACCTCGTGAAGGATCTGCATCCCCAGACGGTTGCGTCTTAGCCCGGCTGTCGATACCGGGTCAGTGTCAGCGAAGAGGCACTGGCCCGGTCGTTTAGGAGGATTCACCACCGTGCAATACCACGCGAGGTTCTTCGGCCTCATCGGGATGAACTTGAAGGTTCCGCCCGGTGAACCCATCACGCTCGAGTTGCCCGATCCCGCTTCTTACGGCGACCTGCTCGACGCTATCGGCGCGCGGTTTGGACCGCTGTTCCCTCCCAATGTATGGGATGCCGAGACGCGGTCATTTCATCCTCAGGTCGTGGCTATGGGTGACGGACGATCGCTGGCATCAGCCGGGCGCGAAACGCCCCTCGCCAAGGACGGCACGACAGCATTCTTCGTGCCCATCGCGGGAGGCTAGAGACCCGGCGTCATTTGGTTTGGCCCGCGTTCGATCAGGATGGACACGTGGGCACGCGCAGTCCCATGCGATGGTTACTGTGCAACGAGCAAGGAGGCATGACATGAAGGTACAAGCAGCAGTTGCGGTAGGCAAAGAACAACCGTTCATCATCAAGGAGCTTGAACTGGACGAGCCGAGGGCAGGCGAGGTCCGGGTGCGCATGGTCGCCTCGGGGGTGTGCCATACAGACGCCGTCGTGCACGATGAGTGGATGCCCGTTCCCATGCCGGCCGTGCTCGGCCACGAAGGGGCGGGCATCGTCGAAGCGGTCGGCCCCGGCGTCACGAGCGTCGTGCCGGGCGACAAGGTCGTGCTCAGCATGTCCA
>JAJFTE010000103.1 GCA_021373175.1 Actinomycetes bacterium | reverse complement strand
TACCGCCGGTATCGCTACACTGTGGTGAGGACGTTCACCGTGACACCCGACAAGGTCGAGGTCTTCGCGACCACCGAGCAGGCGACCCTCACGCTTACAGCCTGTCATCCCCCGTACAGCGCCCGGTACCGATACATCGTCCAGGCCGAGCTGACCGAGGCGAGCCGTCTCGTGTCGGCGGGCCGATAGGAGCACACACATGCGAGTCCTCATCACCGGCGGCGCCGGCTTCATCGGATCGAATCTTCTGTGGACGCTGCTCACCGGCGACTACGAGGTCGGTGTCATCGACGACTTCAGCACCGGACATTTCGACAATCTGCACCCTGCCGCGTGGTTCCGCACACTTGACGTGACCGGCCCCCATCTCGCCTCGACCGTGGCTGAGTTCGCTCCCGACGCGCTGGTGCACCTCGCCGCCCAGACGAGCGTGCCGGTCTCGATCGCCGATCCGGAGCACGACCGGCTCGTGAACGTGGAGGGGACGCGCGCAGTGGCGCGGGCCGCCGCTGCCGCCGGTGTGCGCCGGGTCCTCTCGGCATCGTCAGCCGCCGTGTACGGCGAGCCGGCCATGCTGCCGCTGGTGGAGACTGCCGAGAAGCGCCCCGCGAATCCGTACGGCCGCTCGAAGCTCGAGGCAGAGAGCGTGCTTGCCGAGGAGCTGCGCGGCACGGGTACCGACTTCGTGAGCCTCCGGTTCGCGAACGTGTTCGGCCCGAGGCAGGACGCCAGCGGCGAAGGCGGCGTAGTGGCGCTCTTCGCGGCACGCATGCAGGCGAAAGAGGCGCCGGTGCTGTACGGCAGCGGGCGCCAGACCCGGGACTTCATCTACGTGGGAGACGTGGTCTCCGCGATCATGGCCGCGCTCGACGCGCCGCAGTCGCTCGCACTCGAGGGGCTCGACGGGCCGGCGTACAATATCTCGACCGGCGCTGAGCGCTCCGTCGAAGAGCTGTCCTCGGCTATGCGCATGTCAGCGAGTTACTTCGGCCCCATCGACCGGCGCCCCGCGCGCGCGGGCGATATCGAGCGAAGCGCGCTCGACCCGAGTAAAGCCCAGGCGGCGTTTGGCTGGCAGGCGCGAGCGCCGTTCGAGACCGCGCTCGGAAGGACCATCGGATGGTTCGCGCGTTAGGAGACGACATCGCGGCAGTCTGTGCCGCCAAGGCGCGCGCGGAGCTCGCGGCGGCCGACAAGCGCGTGGATGCGCCTATCCGGTGGTCGGGTAGCGTCTTCCCGACCGTCGTGCTCGTGAAGGGCGAACCCGGGCCCGCGGAACTCGCGGGAGGGAGCGCACTTTCGGGTGCCGATGGCGAGGCGGCGACCAAGGCGCTTGAAGCGCTCGGAGTGGCCGGCCCCACGTGGTCGACGGTCTCTCGGCCGAGGACGCCAGGCGACGCGACATCCGTTGGGCTCCGACTGCGCGAGCAGATCTGCGCGGTCGACCCCGCGGTCGTGATCGCGCTCGATTCTACGGCGCGCGACGACGTGGTCGCTGCCTTCGGCCTGAGCGTACTGCCGTTCGGTGAGCCGATCGCGGTTCTCGGGGTCGTGCTGCTTGCGGTCGACGGTCTCGAGCAGTCGCTCACGGACGAGGCCCGCAAGCGCACCGTGTGGAAGCAGCTGCAGGGACTGACGCGCGCGCCGATCCGCCCGGAAAACGAGCAGGGCGCCCTGAGGCGCCCTGCTGGCGCGTCGCTGTTCTAAGAAGACTACTCGTCTTCTTCGATCTCTTCGATCGCTCCCATCGGGCATTCTTCCACGCACGTCGCGCAGGCGGTGCAGTTCTCGTCGTTCACAGGGCTTGCCACGTCGTCGACGAGTTCGAGCACGCCTTCAGGGCACGCGTCTATGCAAATGCCACACCCGGAGCACTCGTCTTCGTTGATGATCGGTCGGGGCATGGAGACCTCTCTTCCCGTTGTCCGCGGGCACCGGTCCGTGCGGGCCCGAGCGGTCAGTTTCGCACGTACCTTACCCGAGCGGGTTCTCCGGTGTAAATAGGCAGATCGCAACTGGCTTCTCGGCGAAGGCCTTCGCTCGATTCAGGCAATGTGCCCCCGGGTACATTAGTCAGGACAATCCAGAAAACTTGACAACAACACGCTTAGATTCTATTCTGTTCCAACGAAAGCAAACCATTGCGTCTGCTCGCTTGACACTGTGACGGAGCCACCCGCGTCCGCGGGAGGATTGGAAGGAGCATCCGAACATGGGCAAGATCATCGGTATCGATCTGGGAACCACCAACTCCGCGGTCGCGGTCCTCGAGGGTGGTGAACCCACGATCATCGTGAACTCGGAGGGCGATCGCACCACTCCCTCGGTGGTGGCGTTCCGCAAGGACGGCGAACGCATCGTCGGCAAGGCCGCGAAGAACCAGGCGATCACCAACCCTGAGAATACCATCAAGAGCATCAAGCGCTTCATCGGCCGCCGCTTCGAGGAGACCGAATCCGAGCGAGGCACGATTGCGTACAACGTCGTTAAGGGCAAAGACGGACGCGCGGTCGTGGAGGTCGAAGGCAAGAAGTACACGCCGGAAGAGATCTCGGCCATGATCCTTCAGAAGCTGAAGGCCGACGCCGAGGCGTACCTGGGCGAGACGGTCACGGAAGCCGTTATCACCGTTCCGGCGTACTTCAACGACATGCAACGTCAGGCCACGAAGGACGCCGGCAAGATCGCTGGCCTTGAGGTCAAGCGCATCATCAACGAGCCGACGGCAGCCGCGCTGGCGTACGGTCTGGACAAGGGCCACCAGGACCAGACGGTCCTCGTTTTCGACCTCGGCGGCGGCACGTTCGACGTCTCGATCCTCGAGATCGGCGACGGCGTGTTCGAGGTCAAGTCCACCAACGGTGACAACCACCTCGGTGGCGATGATTGGGATCAGAAGGTGATCGACTGGCTAGCCGACAAGTTCAAGGCCGACCACGGTATCGACCTGCGCGTCGATAAGATGGCGCTTCAGCGCCTCAAGGAGCATGCCGAGAAGGCCAAGATGGAGCTGTCCACCACCCAGACGACCCAGATCAACATGCCGTTCATCACAGCCGATGCATCTGGACCGAAGCACCTCGACTACACGCTCACGCGAGCCGAGTTCCAGAAGATCACGGGCGACCTTCTCGATCGCTGCAAGAAGCCGGTAGAGCAGGCCATCAAGGACGCGGGCGTCAAGTCCAGCGAGATCAATGAGGTCATCCTGGTCGGTGGCTCGAGCCGCATGCCGGCCGTGCAGGAACTCGTGAAGAGCATCACCGGCAAGGATCCGCACAAGGGCGTCAACCCGGATGAGGTCGTCGCCATTGGCGCGGCTATCCAGGGCGGCGTGCTCGGCGGCGACGTCAAAGGCATCTTGCTCCTCGACGTGACCCCACTGTCGCTTGGCGTCGAGACACTTGGCGGCGTCATGACCAAGATGATCGAGCGCAACGCGACCATCCCGACCCGCAAGATGGAGACGTACACCACGGCGGCCGATGGCCAGACGAGTGTGGAGATCCACGTACTCCAGGGCGAGCGCGAGATGGCGGCGTACAACAAGACGCTCGGCAAGTTCACGCTCGCGAACATTCCGCCTGCGCCTCGCGGTATCCCGCAGATTGAGGTCACGTTCGATATCGATGCCAACGGCATCGTGAACGTCTCGGCGAAGGATCGTGGCACCGGGCAGGAGCAGAAGATCACCATTAGCGGCACAACGGCGCTCTCCGATGAGGAAGTCGATCGTATGGTGCACGACGCCGAAGCGCATGCTGACGACGATCGCAAGAAGAAGGAAGAGGCGGAAGTCCGCAACACCGCCGATACGCTTGTGTACACCACTGAGAAGACCCTGAAGGATCTTGGGGACAAGGTCCCCGAGGAGACCAAGACCGCGTGCGAAGAGGCGTCCGCCGAGCTCAAGAAGGCGCTCGAGGGCGACGACGTCGACGCGATGAAGGCCGCCACCGAGAAGCTTCAACAGGCTTCGTACAAGCTGGCCGAGATCGTCTACCAGGATGTGGCCGCAAGCGCCGAGGGCGAGTCTGCCCCCGAGGGCGCCGAGGCGCCTGCCGGTGATGAGGAGGTCGCCGACTACGAGGTCGTCGACGAGGAGAACTAGCCATGGTCAAGAGAACCGATGACCCCGGCCTCGATCCGGAGCTTGAGGGAGACCTCGGCGCCGAGTTCGACCTGCGTGGCGACAACCTCGAGCGCGAACTCGAAGCCGCGCGTGCCGAGGCCGCGGGGCATCTCGAGACCGCGCAGCGGCTTCAGGCCGAGTTCGAGAACTTTCGCAGGCGTGTGACGCGCGACCAGGGCGACCTGGTCGCGCGCGCCAGCGAACGTATCGTCGAAGAGTTGCTGCCTGTGCTCGACAATCTCGAGCGAGCCATCGATCACACCACGGCCGGCGGCGATCTCGCGCAGCTGCTCAAAGGTGTTGAGATGGTGCACCAGCAGATGCTCGACGTCTTCGGCAAGGAGGGCGTCGAGGTCATCGATCCGTTCGGTGAGAAGTTTGACCCGCGGCTTCACCACGCTGTGAGCCAGAGCGAAGACGCTGAGGTACCGGATGGCACCATTCTCGACGTATTCCAGAAAGGGTACCGCCTGGGCGGACGCGTCGTGCGGCCGGCGATGGTGGTCGTGAGCACAGGCGGTCCCGCTCGCAAGGGGTAGCGATGGCTGGCAAGGATTACTACGACACACTGGGCGTGAGCAAGTCCGCTACCGCCGACGAGATAAAGAAGGCCTTCCGCAAGCAGGCGCGCAAGCATCACCCCGACGCCGGGGGCTCCGAAGAGAAGTTCAAGGAGATCAACGAGGCGTACGAGGTGCTTTCCGATGCCGAGAAGCGGAAGCAGTACGACGAGTACGGGCAGTACTTCGGTGGGAACGTCCCGCCAGGTGCCGGCGCTCCCGGCGCCGGCTGGCCAGGAGGGCAACCCGGCGGAGGCTTTACGTACTCCAACGTCGACCTGGGCGACCTCGGGGATCTTGGCGGGCTGTTCGGCGACATGTTCTCCGGCATGGGCGGCCGTGGCGGTGGTGCCCGACCGGCAAGCGCCCACCGCGGTGCCGACCTACAGTACGATGTGACGCTCAGCTTCGACGAGGCGCTCCGGGGTGTTTCGACGAAGGTCGACCTCAAGCGCAACGAAACGTGCGCCACGTGCCACGGCACCGGCGCCAAGCACGGCACGAGTCCGACCACCTGTCGCACCTGCAAGGGGAGCGGGCACGTTACGCAGGGTCAGGGCCTTTTCGGGGTTTCTCGGCCATGCCAGCGTTGTGGCGGCACGGGGAAGGTCATCGAGGACCCGTGCCAGACGTGTCGCGGGAAGGGCTCGGTCGTCAAGCTTAAGCCGATCACCGTGAATGTCCCGCCGGGAGCCACCGATGGCGGCCGCCTGCGCTTCAAGGGCAAAGGTGAGCCAGGCACCGGCGGCGGACCCGCGGGCGACCTTTATGTGGTCACGCACGTGAAGCCGCACCCGTACTTCTCCCGGGATGGCGCGGACGTGGTGATGGACCTGCCGGTCACCATTGCCGAGGCGGCTCTGGGAGCGGAGATCACGATTCCGACGCCGGACGGTCAAAAGGTGAAGCTCAAAATCGCCGAGGGCACGGCCGACGGCAAGGTCTATAAGATTCCCGGCAAGGGCGCCCCGAAGCTCAGCGGCAAGGGCGTGGGCGACCTGAGGGTCAGGGTGCACATCGCGATCCCCAAGAAGCTCACTCGCGAAGAAAAGGAGCTGCTGAGGAGCTTTGACTCGCTGCGCAAAAACGATGTCCGCGCGCACATCACGTAGCCACACAGGAGGACGACGATGAAGAACCAGCGATCCTCGGGCAAAGACCGGCCCGTCTACATGATCAGTGTGGCCGCTGAACTCGCGGGTATGCATCCACAGACGCTGCGCATCTACGAGCGCAAACAACTGGTCCAGCCGAAACGGTCGCGCGGAAACACGAGGCTGTATTCGGAGGCTGATGTCGAGCGCCTGCGCCTCATCCAGCGCCTCACACAGGAAGAGGGCGTGAACCTCGCCGGTGTCATGCGCATCCTCGAGCTGCAGGTGGAGATCGAGCGGCTGCAGGAAGACCTGCGTGCCGCGCAAGAGACGGCCAGCAGCACCGAGCGCCGTGTAGCCGACGAGATCCAGGCGGTCCGCCAGAGTTTGCGCGCCGATATCGTACACGTGCCGCGCGGTGGCATCGTCCGACGGGGGATGTGGGGACTATGAGCGGCCAGGACACGCGTCCCGGGATCATTCGATGGCTGGAAGGCGTTCACGTTGGGACGATTCCGGGCAGACCGATATGACATCTCGCGGCGTGGGTGTACTCACGCATCGCAAAGAACAAGACCGCTCCGGCTTGAAGCGTGAACCGCTGAGGCCGGTGAACGCAGGAGGCACGCAATGAGACTGGACAAGCTCACCGTCAAGGCGCAAGAGGCGCTACAAGCGGCACAGGGCATCGCCGAGGACGCATCGTCACAGGTCATCGAACCTGAACATGTGCTCCAGGCGCTACTGGACGCGGCCGAAGGCGTTGTTCGGCCCATCGTGCAAAAGGTGGGGGCGAACCCCGATATGCTTGCAGCCGAGGTCACCTCGGCAATTGAAGCGATGCCAAAGGTCAGCGGCAGCGGGGCTACGGGTCCGGCGGGAATCGGTCCGCGACTGAACACTGTGCTCGGCACCGCATTCAAACACGCCGAGAAGCTCAAGGACGCCTATGTCTCGACCGAGCACCTGCTGCTCGGCGTCGCTGCGGACGGCGGCGAGGCTGGCCGCATCCTGGGCAAGCAGGGGGTGACCGAGGCTCGGCTGCTTGAGGCGCTCGCGGAGTTGCGTGCCGGCGCGAAGGTGACCGACCAGAACCCTGAGGCGCAGTTCCAGGCGCTCGAGCGGTTCAGCCGGAATCTCACGCAGGCGGCCCGCGACGGCAAGCTCGACCCCGTCATCGGCCGTGACGCGGAAATCCGCCGCGTTATCCAGGTGCTGTCCAGGCGCACCAAGAACAACCCGGTCCTCATCGGTGAGCCCGGAACCGGCAAGACCGCGATTGTCGAAGGCCTCGCGCAGCGTATCGTTGCAGGCGATGTCCCCACCAGCCTGAAAGACAAAGACGTCGTGGCGCTCGACCTGGGCTCTATGGTTGCAGGCGCGAAGTACCGCGGCGAGTTCGAGGACCGCCTCAAGGCGGTACTGCGCGAAGTCGAGCAGGCAGAGGGGCGCCTGGTCCTGTTCATCGATGAGCTGCACACGCTCGTCGGCGCTGGTGCAGCCGAGGGTGCGATGGACGCGAGCAACATGCTCAAACCCGCGCTCGCGCGAGGCGAGCTCCACGCTATCGGCGCCACGACGCTCGACGAGTACCGCGAGCATATCGAGAAGGATGCGGCGCTCGAGCGGCGCTTCCAGCCGGTGTACGTGGGCGAGCCGACGGTAGAGGACACCATCGCCATCCTTCGCGGCCTGAAGGAGAAGTACGAAGTCCATCATGGTGTGCGCATCACCGACAGCGCGATCGTGGCGGCGGCGACCCTGTCGGACCGCTACATCGCGGACCGCTTCCTGCCGGACAAGGCGATCGACCTCGTGGACGAGGCGGCCAGCCGCCTGCGTATCGAGATCGACTCGATGCCCACCGAGATCGACGTGATCGACCGTCAGGTTCGTCAGCTGCAGATCGAGGAGCAAGCGCTGCAGAAGGAAAAGGACGAGGTCAGCAGGGAGCGCCTCGAGGCGCTGCGTGCCGAGATGGCCGGGCTCTCCGAAACGTTAGCCGGCCTCAAGGCGCGGTGGCAGTCCGAGAAGGACGTCATCGTGAACGTCCAGCGCTTCAAGGCCGCCCTCGACGAGGCCAGGGTGGACGAGGAGCGTGCCGAGCGAGACGGCGACCTGCAGCGCGCCGCCGAGATCCGGTACGGCCGCATCCCCCAACTCGAGCGGCAGCTCGCCGAGGCCGACAAGCGCCTGAAGGAGCTGCAGTCCGGCTCGCCGATGCTCAAAGAAGAGGTGACCGAGGAAGAGATCGCCGAGGTCGTGGGCGCGTGGACCGGCGTCCCGGTTTCCAGACTGCTTGAAGGCGAGATGACCAAGCTCACCCGCCTCGAGGAGTTGTTGCATCAACGCGTCGTGGGTCAGGACGAGGCCGTCTCGGCAGTGGCTGGCGCCATCAGGCGATCGCGCGCGGGTCTCTCGGATCCGGACCGTCCGATTGGCTCGTTCATCTTCCTTGGCCCGACCGGTGTGGGCAAGACCGAGCTGGCGCGAGCGCTTGCGGCGTATCTGTTCGACGACGAGCGCAACATGGTGCGCATCGACATGAGCGAGTACATGGAGAAGTTCAGCGTGCAGCGCCTCATCGGCGCGCCTCCCGGCTTCGTTGGTTACGAGGAGGGCGGCCAGCTCACCGAGGCGGTCCGCCGCCGTCCGTACTCGGTGGTGCTGCTCGACGAGATCGAGAAGGCGCACTCCGACGTCTTCAACGTGCTGCTGCAGGTGCTCGATGACGGTCGCCTCACCGATGGCCAGGGTCGTACCGTGAGCTTCCGCAACACCGTCGTGATCATGACGTCCAACGTCGGTAGCCAGTTCATCAGCGAGTTCGCGCGAGCCGGCGGAGAAGAGGAGCAGATGCGCGCCATGGTCGAAGAGGCCACGCGCGCCACGTTCCGCCCCGAGTTCCTCAACCGGGTGGACGACATCGTCGTGTTCCACGCGCTCTCGATGGATGACATCGCCCAGATCGTCGAGCTGCAGCTAGCGCTCGTGCGCAAGCGTCTCGCCGACCGCAGGATCACGCTCGAGGTCACGGCGGCGGCCGTGGAGCGCCTGGCGCTCGACGGCTTCGATCCCGTGTACGGCGCGCGACCGCTGAAGCGCGCGATCCAGCGAGAGGTGGTCGACCGCATCGCCAAGGCGCTCATTGCAGGCGAGGTGGCCGATGGCGACACGGTCACGATCGACATCATCGGCGACGAGCTGGGCCTGCGATAGGGCGTCCGGCCCACAGATGCTTCTTGACATCTCTCGGGCACAAAGCATACTAGTGTGATAGGAATTGTATGCTTTACCGAGGAGTCATGAATGCGTCTCACCGCGCGCAGCGAATACGGCTTGCTAGCACTTGTGGAGATCGCTTCAGGCGAAGCGTCGCCGAGAAGCTCCCGCGAGCTGTCCGAGCGCTGGGAGATTCCGGCCAAGTTCCTCGAGCAGCTGCTCGCAGCGTTGAAGCGTGCCGGCATCGTGCGGTCGGTACGAGGCGCACGCGGCGGCTACGTCCTGGCACGCCCTGCCTCGCAGGTATCGATTCTCGCGGTCGTCGAGGCGCTTGAAGGTCCCATCGCGGCGAGCATGTGCGCCCGGGAGTCCGACGCGTGCGCGCAAAGCGCGCATTGCGCGGCGGGTGCCGTCTGGGGCCGCGTGAGCGATGCGATTCGTGATGTGCTCTCCTCGGCGACGCTTGAGGATCTCGCAGTTGACCAGCGACTTCTGGACGCGGTCGTGCCACCAACGGAAGGACGATGATGACCGAGAGAAGGGTGTATCTCGACAGCGCAGCGACCACGCGCACAGACCCGAGGGTCGTGGCTGCCATGGAGCCGTTCTTCACCGAGACGTACGGCAACCCCAACAGCCTCCACGCTGAGGGCCGTGCCGCAAGCACCGCGCTTGAGGATGCGCGGGGACGTGTCGCACGCTTGCTTAACGCGAGCCGTGCTGATGAGGTGCTCTTCACCTCGGGCGGCACGGAGTCCGACAACAGCGCGCTCATCGGGCTGGCGACGGCCGGCGGCCGAACGAGCGGGCACATCATCGTGTCGGCATTCGAGCACCACGCGGTGCTTGAGTCGGCCGAGTGGCTCGGCAAACACGGCTTCGACGTGACGCTGCTTAAGCCTCACAGCGACGGGCTCGTCTACGCTGAGGACCTTGAAGCTGCGCTTCGGGAGGACACCATCCTGGTCTCGGTCATGCACGGGAACAACGAGCTTGGAACCCTTCAACCCATCGCCGATCTTGCCGCAGCTGCACACCGGCGCGGTGCGCTGTTTCACACAGATGCGGCGCAGACGCTTGGCAAGGTCGCGTTCGACGTGACGGCGCTTGGCGTTGACGCCGCGTCGTTCTCGGGCCACAAGATCTACGGGCCGAAGGGCGTGGGCGTGCTGTACCTCAAGAAGGGACTGCGGTTCGCCCCGTATCTGATGGGAGGCGGGCAGGAGTTCCGGAAGCGCAGCGGCACGCAGAACGTTCCCGGCGCACAGGGCTTCGCGACCGCACTCGAGATCATGGAGGCTGAGCGGGCCGATGAGAGCGTGCGCCTGACGAACCTGCGCGACCGTCTTGAGACAGCGATCCTCGGCCGGCTTGAGAACACCTACGTCAACGGGACCCAGTCGCCGCGGATGCCGCACATCACCGGACTCATCGTGAAGGGTGTCGAGGGCGAGGCGATGCTGCTGCACCTGGACGCGAAAGGCATCGCGGTCTCGACCGGCTCGGCGTGTTCTTCCGGTTCACTGCAGGCGAGCCACGTGCTGTTGGCCATCGATTGCCCCCAGGAGATCGCACACGGTTCGCTGCGCGTGAGCCTTGGCCGATGGACCACAGAGGCGGACATCGACTACCTCGTGGATTCGCTCGTGCCTGTCGTTGAGCTGCTTCGCGCCATGTCACCCGTGTACGAGAAGATGTTCGGCGGCCAGCGCGCCTGAAAGCGAGGACGATGATGCTGTACAGCGATAAAGTCATGGAGCACTTCGGCAGCCCGCACAATGTGGGCGTGATCGAGAACGCGGACGGCGTGGGTGAGGTCGGCAACCCGGTCTGCGGCGATATCATGAAGATCACCATCAAGGTCTCGGACGACCATCTGGATGATATCAAGTTCCAGACGCTCGGCTGTGGTGCCGCGATCGCGACGTCCTCGGTCGTCACCGACATGGCGCGCGGGATGAGCCTGGCTGACGCCGTGAAGATCACGAAGGCGGAGATAGCCGAGGAACTCGACGGTCTGCCGCCTGCGAAGATGCACTGCTCGGTGTTAGCGGCCGACGGCCTCAGGGCCGCAGTTGACGACTACCTTATGAAGAGCGGCCGTGAGCCGATCTCCGGCGGGCCCGAGGACGTCGATGGTGACGTCCACGGGCCCGCCGAAGCGTAGGGCTACTTCTCAAGCTTGAGGGCGATGGTCACGACGTTGATCGGTGAGCCGTCTTTCGCCGAGGGCTCGTAGACGACGAGCGAGCCCATCTGCGTCTTGGTGACCGTGAAGGGGATCGTCACATCGAACGTGCCGCGAGTGCCGGTGCCGGATGTGGCGGTCACCTGCTTTTTCGCGAGAGTTTTACCGCTTGCGTCGCGGACCTCGGCGATGAAGACAGCCTCAAAGACGTTTGCGGTGCCCATCGCGCGTACCGCGCCGTTTGCGTTTTGGCCGGGCGTGGGGGATTCCACCAGGATCGCGGGGAGCACGTCCTCATAGCTCAAACGGGTTTGGGGTTTGTCGATCATGATGCCCTCGCCGCCGAACAGGGTGACCGGCTTGCCGTCGAGGGAGAAGCGGACGCTCTTGATCGTCGAGAACTGCGTGAGGGTGTGCACGACCTGTGCGAGCCGCATCGTCATCGAGAGCGTGCCTCCACCGGACTGGAAGCCGCCGCTCACGTCGACCGTCGCGATACCGCCGTTCACCGTCACGCCGAGCAGTCTCGTGCCAGCCGGGATCGTCGTGCCGAGGCCGTACGACTTCTCGTCCGCCGACGGGCCGGCGAGAAGCTGCTGCATCGCAGCGGACGCGACGGCCTTGGTCGCGGCGATCCGCCGGGTCGAGACGGCGAGCTTGTCGCCGCGCGTGAAGTACACGCGAACGAAGAGCGGCTTCGGCGGCGTGGCCGCGTCGGTGGTGCTGCCGTCTTCGGCTGGGATCGGCGTGCTCTCAGCAGAAGGCGTCGCCCTCGGCGTTCCGGAGCCGTTGCCGGCATCCCCGCTGCTCGTCGTTGGCTTCGGCTTGCAGGCTGTGGCAGCCGCGCTGAGCACTACTATCGTGAGCGTTACGAACAGTGCTCGCATGAGGACAGGACGACGTTTCATCACGCACCCCCCTCGAAAGGAACCAACATCAGTGTATCCCCTGGTTGCCGTCCGCCGTTAACCCATTCAGAACCGCTGTCACCGAGCCGATACACCGGTGACGGAGAACGTACCGATGAGCAGCTGCGCGCGGAGGTGACAGGTACGGGCGAGACCACGCATAGGCTCGAGGGAGCTGGTTCGGGATTGCCGCCTTTGAGCGACTGGGCTCGCCTGACGCTGTTGCTTGAGGGGTCGTCATTCCCCGCCGCGCTCTGGTCGGGTGCCGAGTTGCGGTTCCGGTGGACCAACCGCGCGTTCCTCGACCTCATGGACGATGTTCGCCCGCAGTGGGATCTGCTCGGCATGCCGGTTCGCGGGTTCCTCTCGGACACGAGATCCGCCGTGCGTTTCATCGATGCCGCATACACTGGCCAGGCGTTCACCGACCCCGAGTACCAGTACCGCGCCTCCTGGGGCGAAGTGTCGTACTGGCAGCTCAGCTACTTGCCCATGCCAGGGCGCATCGGCGACCCGTTCGACGTGCTCCTGCTTGGCATCGACATCACCGCGCAGGTGACCGCCCGTCGCGCCATCGAGCGCGAACAGGCTGATCTGCGCTCCGCGATGGGGCTCATCAACACCACCATCCTGTCCTCGCTTGATGCCGAGGAGATCCTGCAGCG
>JAJFTE010000099.1 GCA_021373175.1 Actinomycetes bacterium | reverse complement strand
GCGCGCGAGAGGGTGTTGCGAGAGGGGGTCATGACGTGCGGGCGAAGATGACAGACGCGTTGTGCCCGCCGAAGCCGAAGGAGTTGCTGAGCGCGGTCGGCACGTCGGCGCTGCGCGCGACGTTGGGGACGTAGTCGAGGTCGCAGGCCGGGTCGGGCTCCGTGTAGTTGATCGTCGGTGGAAGGATGCCGTTCTCGATGGCCAGCACGCAGGCTACCGCCTCGAGTGCGCCCGCGCCGCCGAGCAGGTGACCCGTCATCGACTTCGTGCTTGAGACCGGCGGCGCATCAGGGCCGAAGACGGCCCTGATAGCGGTGGTCTCGGCAGCGTCACCAAGCTGTGTGGAGGTCCCGTGCGCGTTGATGTAGCCGATCTCCGATGGCGCCAGGCCCGATTGCTCGAGCGCAAGCAGCATAGCGCGGCGTCCACCCTCGCCGTCAGGCGCCGGCGCCGTCATGTGGTAGGCGTCGGCAGTGGCGCCGTAGCCCACCAGCTCCGCGTAGATGTGCGCACCACGCGCCTTCGCCTGCTCCAGCTCCTCCAGGATCACGATGGCACCGCCTTCGCCCATGACGAACCCGTCCCGGCCGGCATCGAACGGCCGGGACGCGCCGGCAGGGTCGTCGTTGCGCGTGGAGAGTGCGCGCGCGGCGCAGAAGCCAGCCAGCCCGAGGGGGGTCACGGCGCAGTCGAAGCCGCCGGCGATGATCGCGTCAGCGGTCCCGCGGCGGATCGCCTCGGCAGCCTCGCCCAGCGAGTGATTGCCGGTCGCGCATGCCGAGACCGGCGCGTAGTTGATGCCCTTCGCGCCGGTGCGGACCGAGATGTGTCCCGCTGCAAGGTCCACGATCATCATCGGGACGAGGAACGGACTCACGCGTCCCGGGCCCTTTTCGAGCAGGATGTCGTGCTGGTCCTCCATCGTGCCGAGCCCGCCGATGCCCGAGCCCACGATGACCCCGACTCGCTCGGCGTTACGCTCGTCGATGACGAGACCGGAGTCGGCGAGCGCCTCGAGGGCCGCAACGACCGCAAACTGCTGGAACCGCGCAATGCGCCGCATCTCACGGGGATCGAGCCAGGGCGAGGGGTCCCAGTCGTCCAACGTGGCGGCAAAGCGGGTTGTGTACTTGCTTACGTCGAACGAGGTGATCTCGTGCACCCCGGACCGGCCGGCGACGAGGCCTTCCCACGTGGCGGTGGCATTCGGGCCGAGCGCCGATATCGCACCGATACCGGTGACTGCGACACGTCTGGTCACTGGCTTCCTCCCCGGGTCGCTTCTTCCCACTCGGCCACGAGACGCTTCATGAGCTCGCGAACGGTCGGCACGTCGTGGATCCGCGCAGCCGCCGAGCCAGCGAACACGAGCCCGTCAGTGACGTCGCCTTCCTGGGCGCGAACGAGCTTGTCGATGATGCAGTAGTCCTTTCCGCAATTCTTGAGGCACGCTACGCAGGGGCCGAGCACCGGGTAGTCGCCCGCGGCGAGGCGTTCGGTGAGCGGATTGCGGATGGCGCGTCCGGGAAGGCCGACTGGACTCTTGATGAGCACGATGTCCTCATCGGTGGCGTTCACATACATCTGCTTGAATTCGTCGGATGCGGAGGACTCCACCGTGGCGGCAAAGCGCGTTCCCATCTGCACGCCGGCGGCACCAGCGTCAAGCGTTCGCTTGATGTCCGCGCCCGTCACGACACCCCCGGCGGCGATGACCGGGATGCTGACGGACTTCACGATCTTGGGCAGCAGGTCGAGCATGTACTCGTCCGTGCCGAGATGGCCCCCGGCTTCGTAACCTTCCACTACCACAGCCGACGCGCCGAAATGCTCGGAGAGCTTCGCGACACGCTCGGAACCGACGATCGGCACATACTCGACTCCCGCGTCGCGACACCAGCCGAACGCATCGCGAGAGAAGCCCGCACCCGCGATGACCAGGTCCACGCCCTCGGCGATCGCGGTATGGACGAGTTCCTTGAACTTTCGGACCGCCACCATGATGTTCACGCCGATGACACCGGATGTCGCGGCACGCGCCGCGCGGACCTCGCGCGCGAACTCGGGAGCGTTAAGCCCGGAACCGGCGATGACTCCCACGCCACCGGCCTCAGCGACGGCGGTCGCGAGCGGTGAGAGCGAGATGCGCACGGCCATGCCGCCCTGCACGATCGGCAGTCGGGCCGTGCGGCTTCCTATGGTGAGCGAGGGCATTTCCACGCGATCCTCCGGCGTCCGGGTGAAAACGCGTTCGTCCCGGCCGGTCTGAGGACCGGCCGGGAGGCAGACGCGGCGTTCACGGCGTTGTGTGCGCTAGGCCTTGGCGGCGATGTACTCGACGGCGTCGGCGACGGTCTTGATGTTCTCGGCCTCTTCATCGGGTATCGAGATGCTGAACGACTCCTCGAGCGCCATCACAAGCTCGACGATGTCGAGAGAATCAGCGCCGAGGTCGTCGATAAACGATGTCTCCATGGTCACGTCGGCCTCCTCAGCGTTGAGCTGGTCGACGATGACTTCGGTCACTTTCTGCAAGATCTCCTCATTGGTCATGTGGTACACCTCCTCTCTCCTGTCTGGCTGCATTATGACGCGTTGCCGCGATCAGGCGAATGTCATGCCACCGTCGATCGCCAGGACTTGTCCGGTGATGTATGCCGCGTCGTCGGACGCGAAGAACGCGACGGCAGCGGCGATGTCAGCTGGAGTGCCGAAGCGTCTCATTGCGATGTTGCCGAGAGCCGCCTCCCGTGCGGCCTGGGGCAGCTCGGCGGTCATGCCGGTCTCGATAAAGCCGGGAGCGACCGCATTGACACGCACGTTGCGCGAAGCGAGCTCGCGCGCCACGGACTTCGTGAGGCCGATGAGGCCCGCCTTGGCCGAGGCGTAATTCGCCTGACCAGCGTTGCCGACCAGGCCAACCACGGATGAGATGTTCACGATCGAGCCGGAGCGCTGCTTCATCATGATCTTCGCCGCGGCGCGCGTGATGAAGAACGCACCGGTGAGGTTGGTTCTGATCACCGAGTCCCAGTCGCCGTCCGACATCCGAACAAGCAGTCCGTCACGGGTGATGCCAGCGTTGTTGACCACGACGTCGAGACGCCCGTAGCGCGCGACGATCGCATCGATGAGCGCGACACACGAGGCTGCGTCCACGACGTCACCCTTGAACGTGTCGCTGGCGCCGGAGACGCCCGCTTCGGCAAACCGCCTCAAGACCGAGCGTGCGCCACTGTCGTCGCCGCGATAGTTCACGGCGACAGTGGCGCCTCTGCGGCCGAGCTCGTACGCGATCTCGGAGCCGATGCCACGATTCGCGCCCGTGACGAGTGCGATCTTCCCGCTCAGGTCGCTCATGCGCCCAACACCTCCAGTACGTGCTCGACACCGCCATCTTCAACGGCGACAGCTTCGATTCCCTCGACCTTGCGGGCGAGCCCGGTCAGCACCGATCCGGTTCCCGCTTCCACGAGCACCTCGACCCCGGCATCGCGCAGCGCGAGCACGGTCTCTGTCCAGCGAACCGGGGTTGTGATCTGATCGACCAGCCGTGCTTTGATAAGCTTCGCCGCGGTTACTGGGGTCGGGTCGGTATTCTGCAGGACAGGGATGCGCGCGTCGCTGAACTGCGCTTCGGCCACGATCTCCGCGAAACGATCGCCGGCGGGCGCCATGAGCGGGGAATGAAAGGGCCCGGCGACCGTTAGTGGCATGATCTTGCGCGCGCCAGCGGCCGTGAGCGCGACAGTGGCCGCTTCCATGCCCGCGTGCGTCCCTGAGATGACGACCTGCGCCGCTGCGTTGTCGTTCGCGAGCCACACGCCGCTGAGCCCTTCGACAAGCTCGCTCACCGTTGTGCGCTCCATACCAAGGACAGCGGCCATCGTCCCGGGCACCGCTGTCGCCGCTGCTGCCATGAGAGCGGAGCGCTCCGTGACGAGTTCGAGCCCCGCTTCGGCCGAGAAGGCCCCCGCGATGGCGAGCGCCGCATATTCGCCCAGGCTGTGGCCAGCGACGAACGATGGTCGTAAGCCACAGTCCAGAAGGCTCGTGCCCCAGACCCAGCCGGCGAGATAGAGCAGCGGCTGCGCGGCACGTGTGTCCGAGAGCGTCTCGGCGGGCCCGTTCGTGGCGATCGCACGCAGGGCCAGACCCGAAAGCGCTTCGGCAGCGTCGAGCAGCCGGCCCAGATCCTCGTTCTCTGGCAGCGCGTCGAGCATGCCGATGCGCTGGGAGCCCTGGCCGGGGAAGACAAGTGCGTGGGGACGCATCGGCATCACGCGCTCGGAGTCGTTCCAAGCGCATGCATGACCTCCTCGGCACCGCGCACGAGGTCGGCGACGATGTCCGCGGCGGGTTCGATGCGGCAGACCATTGCCGCGCTCTGTCCGGCCATGAGACTGCCCATGGCCACGTCTCCCTGGCGCATCGCAAGCGCGAGCTTGCCAGTGCCGAGCACTTCGATCTGCTCGGCTTTGCCCTGCCGATCCAGCTCGATGATCTCGCGGGCGAGTTTGTTCTTGAGCACCCGAACGGGGTGTCCGGTCGAGCGTCCGGTCACAACGGTGTCGCGGTCCTTGGCGTTGATGACTGCCTGCTTCACACTGGGGTGGATCGTACATTCAGTCGCACACATGAAACGCGTGCCAAGCTGAACGCCCTCGGCGCCGAGTGCGAATGCCGCGGCCACACCTCTGCCGTCGGCGATTCCGCCCGCGGCGACCACGGGGATGGCAACAGCGTCTGCGAGCTGCGGGATGAGCACCATCGTGGTGAGTTCCCCGATATGGCCGCCGGCTTCCATACCCTCGCCGATGATAGCGTCGGCACCGATCGACTCCATGCGTTTGGCCAGTGCTACCGATGGCACGATGGGGAGGACCTTGATGCCGGCCGCCTTGAGCGCCGCCATGTACTTGCCTGGATTGCCCGCACCGGTCGTCACCATAGGCACATGTTCGTCGAGCACAAGCTGGACGATGTCGTCGATGTGCGGCGTCAGGAGCATAAGATTCACGCCAAAAGGCCTATCGGTGAGCGCCTTGGCAAGCGTGATCTGCTCGCGGACGAGGTCGGTCGGCATCTGACCCGCGCCGATGACACCAATGCCGCCTGCGTTGCTCACCGCTGCCGAGAGCTCGGCTGTCGCCGTCCACGCCATGCCGCCCTGGATGACGGGATGCTCGATACCAAGCAGGTGTGTGAATCTTGTTCGCAGGGCCATGCTAGTCGTCCTCCTTGGTCCAACGCACGATTGCGGCCCCCCAGGTCAGCCCGGCACCAAAACCGACGAGACCGAGCACATCGCCGCGGTGCAGGCTCCCGCTAGTATACAGGTCGCTCACAGCAAGCGGAATCGAGGCTGCGGACGTGTTGCCGAGAGACTCGATATTCGAAAACACGCGATCGTGCGCCAGGTGCAGACGGTCGGCGACTGTGTCGAGGATACGCTGGTTCGCCTGGTGCGGAACGAGCCAGGTGAGATCGTCGATCGTCATGTTCGACGCTGCAAGCGCCCTTTTCGTTGTGGCCGGGATAGCACGGACCGCGAACTTGAAGACCTCCTGGCCGTTCATCTGAACGAAGTGCAGACCCGCATCGACGGTCTCGTGGCTTGCGGGCATCGCCGAGCCCCCCGCCGGGATCCGCAAGACCTCTGGGCGGCTCCCGTCGGCGCCAAGATCGATGCCCAGGACGCCGGCCTCCTCGCTCGCTTCCAGGACAAACGCCCCTGCCCCGTCGCCAAAGAGCACGCACGTACGGCGGTCAGTGAAGTCGACCAGACGCGTGAGCGCGTCGGCACCCACCACGAGGACCCGCCGCGCTCTGCCCGCTTCGATAGCGCTCGCGGCGGCCTGAAGGGCGTAGACGAAGCTCGTGCAGGCCGCCATCACGTCGAACGCGGGGCATGTGAGGCCGACCTTGGTCTGCAGGAGGCATGCTGTCGAGGGCATGACCATGTCGGGGCTTGAGGTGCCGACGACGAGCAGATCGATATCGTTTGGGGCGAGTCCCGCGTCTTCGAGCGCGGCTTGCGCCGCCCGAGCGCCGAGGTCCGAGGATGCTTCATCCGCCGAGGCGATGCGACGCTCGCGAATGCCGGTGCGGGAGCGGATCCACTCGTCAGATGTCTCCACCATCGTGGCCATATCGTCGTTTGTGACGACACGCTCGGGCACGTATGCGCCAACGCCGGTGATAGCTGCAAAGGTCATTGCGAGCAGATGCTCCTAGGTCAGCGTACGATCACGCCGGAAATGTCCGAGTAGTATACACGTTCGCGCACGTCCGTCCGCCCAAGCTCGGGCTACCCGGCCACCGCGGCGGCGATGCGCTCGGTGAGCTCGCCGCGTACGGCGGCAGCCGCAACCGCGATCCCGGCGGCCACCGCACGGGCATTGCTGCTGCCATGTCCGATGATACAGACCCCGCGCACGCCCAGAAGCGGCGCTCCGCCGTATGCGTCAGGATTGATGCGCTCTCTCAGCTCCATGAGCGGCTCGCGAAGGACGGTGGCGGCAAGCGAGCGCATGGTAGTCGAGGTCATGGCGTTCTTGACCTGCGTGAGGAGGGTCTTCGCCAGTCCCTCGAGCAACTTCAGTGCGATGTTGCCCGTAAAGCCATCGGTCACGATGACGTCGACGGTGCCGGCAGGAATGTCCCGGCCTTCGACGTTGCCGGTGAACCCGGGCACGCTCCCGGCCATGAGGGCGTGGGCTTCCAGAGCGAGTATCGAGCCTTTCGAAGGCTCCTCCCCGATGTTGAGGAGCGCCACGCTCGGCTCTGGCACGCCAAGCACGACTTGTGCGTAAGCGCGACCCATGAGCGCGAACTGAACGAGATTCTCGGGCTTGACGTCCGCGTTCGCGCCCACGTCAAGCAGCACGCTCGGGCGATCGGACGCAGGGATGATAGCCGCGATCGCCGGGCGTGACACTCCCCGGATGCGTCCCATCACAAGCGTTCCCGCGGCCATGCACGCGCCGGTGCTGCCTGCCGAGAACAACCCTCCGGCAGCGCCCTCTTTCACAAGCCTGCACGCGACGACGATCGAGGAGTCCTTCTTGACTCGCACCGCGTTTGCCGGGTGCTCGTTCATGTCGATGAATTCCGTGGTAGCGACCGCGCGCACGCGACCGTGGGCGGCCGCGAACGGTTCGATCACCTCGGCAGGACCGGTGAGGATGATGTGAAGCGCCGGGTCGGCCGCAAGGGCGGCGTCTACGCCTTCAAGCACAACGGCGGGAGCCTCATCGCCGCCGAGCGCATCGACGACGATGGTCACGATGGAATCAGTCACGGGATGCTCCCAGCTTCAGCTGCGGATCTCAAAGGCGTTCATGAGCGCGTCCACGTCGACGGAACGCTCGAACATCTCGCGTATTCTAGCAGCCTTCGTAGCGTCGTGAAGACGCGTACGGCCCATAAGGCGCTCCATCTTCTCGACCGCGGTGAGGGTGTCGGTATCCACAAGCACGATGGGCACGCCGAGTTCCTCGGCACGCGAGAGAACGACCGACGATGGCAGCATGTTGCCCGTGAGGATGATGCAGCGGGTGTTGGTCTCAAGCGCCGCCAGCTGCACATCGGCACGGTCGCCGCCCGTGATGACCGCCTTGCGCGCCTTGCGTCGGAAGAACCGGAGCGCCTTGTCCTGGCCCATCGCGCCCACCATGAACGTCTCGACGGGTTCATCCAGGCGATCATCCGCCGAGAGCACGGCACCGTTGAGCGCGTCGACGATCTCGCGGACCGTCACGGTCGACAGCGCCATGTCGTGCGGTATCGCGCCGAGAATCGGGATGCCGCGGGAGCGCAGGTACGGCATGACGCGGCCGGTGACGAACTCAGTCTGCGACTCGTGCACCCAGTTGAAGATCACGCCACGCAACAGCTCACCAAGCCGCCGAGCCTCGCACACCGCCGCATCGGGAAGATCGTTGCCCTTAAGCCTGTCGAGGAGCAGTACGCGCGCATCGAGCATGATGGCAAGGTCTGGTGCGGCGAGGCCGAGCGATGACGCCTGAAACGGGTCGCTTGGCCCTTCGATCACCATCACATCGCGTCCGTGCGAACAGACGCCGTAGGCCTCCAGAGCGGCGGCGCGCACGTCGCCCTCGCGATGAGCGAGGGCGCTTTCGATGAGCGCCTGGGTCCGTACGATCGGGCAGACAGCCTCCATCGGCGCCGGACGCGCGAGCACCCGGTTGATGTAGAGCGCATCCTGGTCTGTCAGGACCCCGTCCACCGTGACCGGCATGGCACCGTACGGTTTGAAGTAGCCCACATCCAGACCGCGATCGGCCAGTGTCGCGATAAGCGCGAGCGAAAGCCCGCTCTTGCCCGAGTACGGCGCCGTGGATGTGATAAGAATCGCACGCATGGTCATCCTCCGATTCCGATGCGGATGTCGGCGGCGACGGCCCCCGCACCCTTGTCTGCAACGATGAGAGGGTTGATGTCAAGTTCCGTGATCTCCGGAAAATCCGTCACCAGCGCCGAGACACGGACGACGGTGTCGATCACGGCATCGAGATCGGCCGGGTGCTGGCCACGAGCGCCGCGAAGCAGACCGAAGCCGCGGATCTCTGAGAGCATCGCGCGCGCCTCCTCGGCAGTCACGGGACACAGCCTGAAGGTGACGTCCTTCATGACTTCAACGTAGATACCCCCGAGGCCGAACATGAGCAGCGGCCCGAACTGCGCGTCGCGGTTGACGCCGATGATGACCTCGCGGCCGGGCGCAAGCATGCGCTGGACAGTGACGCCCCAGATGTGGGCATCCTCCATGCGCGCCCGCACGCCACGAATGATCTCTTCGTACGCGGCGTTCAGTGCGGCCTCGTCGGCTATGCCTAGCATGATCCCGCCGATGTCCGACTTGTGGAGGATGTCCGGACTGGCGATCTTGAGCACCACCGGATAGCCGACGTCTGCAGCCAGCGTGCGCGCGGCCAAGAGGTCCTCGGCGATGCCACCGGCGGGCACGGCGATCCCATATGCGGCCGCGATGCGAGAGGCGGAGTGCTCCGTGATGAACGTGCGACCCGCGGCCTGGGCGTGCGAGATCGCCGCCCGTACAGTCGACCGGTCACCGGCAATCGCTACGGGCGACGTACGAGGGGTGTCAATGTTGCGGCGGTGCTGAAGCATGGCGCCGAGCGTTATCACCGCGCGCTCGGGGAACTCAAAGTGCGGCACGAACCCTTCACGCAGCACCGGGATCGCCTCGGCGACGCCAGCCTTGCCCATGAAACTCGCGAAGACCGGTAGCCCCGAGCTCTTCGACAGGCGAACGACAACACGCGCCGTGTCGGCTGCCCTGGTCATCGCTTGCGGCGTGAGGATTACGAGGATCGCACGGACATTGGGATCCTTCGCGAGAATGGCCGCCGCCTGTTCGTAGCGTTGTGGCGGCGCGTCGCCCAAGACGTCGACCGGGTTGTACAAGGCCGAGGCTGGTGGCAGCGCTTCACGAAGCGCGGTGATCGTCTCGGACTCAAGTGATGCGAGGCCGACACCCGCCTGCTCGCATGCGTCGGTCGCCAGGATCGCCGGCCCGCCGGCGTTGGTGAGAATGGCGAGGCCGGGACCCGCAGGCAACGGCTGCCGCGCAAAGCCGACGGCGAAGTCGAACAGCTCCTGGACCGAACGTGCCCGAATGATGCCGGCTTTGCGAAACGCGGCATCGTACGCCTGCTCGGAGCCCGCCAGACTGCCCGTGTGTGACGACACCGCACGCGCGCCGGCGTCGGAGCCGCCCGCCTTGAGCGCGATGACGGGCTTTGACGCCGAGAGGATCGAGGCCGCTTCCACGAAGCCGCGGCCGTCACTCACGGCTTCCAGGTACGCGGCAACGACGTGCGTCTCCGGGTCATCCGTCCAGGCACGCACGAGGTCGACTTCAGAGATGTCCGCCTTATTGCCGAGCGAGACGAAGCGTGACAGGCCAATGCCCTCACCTGCGGCCCAATCGAGTACCGCCGTGCCCAGGGCTCCGGACTGGGACATGAACGCGATGGCACCTTGCTCCGGCATCGAGGGCGCGAACGAGGCATTCAGATGGCTCGACGTCGAGATGACACCGAGACAGTTCGGGCCGAGTATCCGGATACCGTGTCTCGACGCTGCCGCGAGCACGTCGCGCTCGAGCGCAGCGCCCTCAGGCCCGGTCTCCTTGAACCCGGCCGAGATTACGACCACCGCAGAGATCCCACGTTGCCCGCATTCTTCGATGACCGGCGCCACGGCTGGTGCGGGGACAACGATGATGGCCAGATCCACTCGTGCCGGGATGGCCGAGACGTTGGGGTAGCACAGGTGTCCGTGGATGTCCGCGGCCCGTGGATTGACCGGATACACGTCGCCCGCGAAACCCGCGGCGAGCAGGTTATCGAAGATGTAGTGGCCGACCTTCCCCTCTTCGCGGGAAACGCCGACCACAGCGACGGAACCAGGAGAGAAGAATTCCTCGAGCACCTGTGCTCACCCGCTCCCGCAAGACGGAACGGCACCCGCGAGGGTGCCGTGGGCTAATCGGTCTCGACGATCTCCTTGCCGTCATAATACCCGCACTCAGGACACACGCGATGCGGCAGCTTTGGCTGGTGGCACTGCGGGCAGATGGACCGCGCGGGCGCTTCGAGTTTGTGCGAAGACCGGCGGGAGTTCGTGACGGAGCGACCCGTCTTCCTCTTGGGCACTGGCATGCTGGTGACTCTCCCTTCAGGCGTCGGTACCCGACGCGATGCTTCGGTCTTCATCATGCGCCGGGAAGGCACGCGACGCAAAGCGACACTATAACACACAGGTATCAGCCGCAGGCAACGCTCAGCGGTCCTCTCCGGGTTCGATCACGAGATCCTTGAGCGCTCCGAACGGCGAGGACGAGACGTCCGGTTCGCATGCGCACGGACCTTGGGACAGGTCGGCACCGCAGGTGGGACAGATGCCGGGGCAATCGACGTCGTGCACGGGAGCGAACGGCAGCGCCAGAACGAGCGCTGCTCGAAGCGCCGGCAGCAGGTCGATCTCGCGTCCCGTGATGAGCTCGACCTCCTGCTCTTCGGGAATCTCAGCTTCGGTGCCGGGACGCACGTAGAACCCCTCGATGTCTCCCGTGGCGGTCATCACGAAGTCCGCAAGGCACCGCGAGCACTGCGCCTTGAAATCGGCCGTGATCGTGCCGCTCGCAACGATACCGCTTCCTGCATACGTGAGCAGGGCATCTACGTGTGCGTCAGACACGGGGACGAAGCACTCGGCACCGAGCGTGATCGGCTCGAGCGGCACGTCCAGCTCGACGCCGATGGTATCTGCGCGTTCGTCGAGGATCGTCGCGACGTCGATCGTGAGTGCGTGAGGCGTGGCCTCAGCCACGCTGCCCGACCTTGCCCTGGAGCCGGTCTCGGCCACGCTGAACGGCTGTGAGCAACTTGCCAAGGTTGACTTCGAGGTTCGCGAGCATCTCGTCGGCGTAATCCTCCGCGCCGAGGCGGATCTCACGCTCGCGGCCACGCGCATTGTCGAGGATATCGGCGGCCTGCTGTTCGGCGAGCTTGACGATCTCCTGGTCGCTTGCGATGGCTTGCGCGCGGTCTCGCGCCTCTTCAAGGATGCGGTTGGCCTCCTTCTCGGCCTCTTCCAGCATCTCCTGGCGTTCCTTTACGATCCAGCGAGCCTGCTTCAACTCGTCCGGGAAGTTCGCCCGGATCTCGTCGATGATCTCGTAGATCTTGTCCGGGTCGACTCTCTTGTTGGCCGAGAACGGCACAGTGCGACCGGAGTCGATCATCTCTTCGATCCGATCGATGAGCGCCATGATATCCATCGTGGTGTACCTCCCCTATCGGGACTGCTTCAAGCGTGTGGCCAAAGCCTCACAGACTGCGTCTGGCACAAGTCCTCGGACAGAACCACCGTGCCGGGCTATCTCCTTCACGGCCGAAGAACTCAGGTACGCGAACTCGGGGATCGACATGATGAACATCGTCTCAATGTTCTCGTCGAGCCGGTAATTCAACTGCGCCATCTGGAACTCTCGTTCGAAGTCCGTCACCGCACGAAGACCCTTGATAATGACCCGAGCATCCATCTTGTGCGCAAAGTCTACAAGAAGTGTATCAAAAGGTTGAGCTGTCACGTTGGGAAGATACGACACCGCGTCAGTGATGAAGCCGACTCGTTCGTCGATCGTGAAGAGTGGCCCGCCGCCTTTGTCCGGGCTCAACGCCACGCCAACCACCACCTCATCGAAGAGGCTGGCGGCGCGGCCGATGATGTCGAGATGGCCGGATGTGACTGGATCGAACGTACCGGGGCAGAGCGCGCGCTTCACGACAGCTGCATCCCTTCGTACCTGGCGTACGATACTTCTGTGATGCCGTACCGCCGCTCCTGGAGCGGTTCGAATCCCGCTGGCCACTGAATCACCCCGCGTGCGGCATGCTCGTAGACCACAAGCGCTCCTTCGGCTAGCGAACCGGCGCTGGAAAGGTCCTCCAAAAAGCGGCTGACCTGCGCCGGAACGATTCTATAGGGAGGGTCAACAAAGAGCAATGCGAACGGTCCGCCCCGCAGGCGGGCTGACGACAGCCCGAAGACGTCGCCCGGGATCACCGTGATGCTCCGGCTCGCGTGAAATGCCTCGGCGTTACGCACGATCGTGTCGCGGGCACGCCGGTCCGACTCGATGAAGACCACGCTTCGCGCACCCCGTGAGAGCGCCTCGAAGCCGAACGCGCCGCTGCCGGCGAACGCGTCGAGGACACGCAAGCCGTCGATATCGCCCATCCGGGCCTCGATGGCCGAGAAGACCGCCTCGCGGACGCGATCCGAGGTCGGGCGGGTCTCGATGCCCTGCGGCGCCCGAAGAGCTCTGCCGCGCCAGGAGCCCGCAACGATCCTCATCCGCTTCTCACCCAGCGTGCGTCATCGCCCAAAACAGCCTCGGCGTCGCGCCTGATGAGCGCATGTTCGGGCAGCCGCAAGTGTGGGTCTCGCTCCACGATCTCGCGTGCGTCTTCTCGCGCGAGTTCCAGCAACGCCGCATCTTCGAGAAGCGAGGCCACCCTCAGGCGCGGCATGCCGCTTTGCCGCTGGCCGAGCAGCTCGCCTTCGCCGCGAAGGCGCAGGTCTTCTTCAGCAAGCGCGAAGCCGTCGTTGGTGGACGCGATAGCCTTCATGCGCTGACGGCTCTCGTCGGAACGTGGATCGGCGAAGACGAGAAACTCGCCGGGGTGCTCGCCGCGACCGACGCGCCCGCGCAGCTGGTGGAGTTGCGCCAGCCCGAAGCGTTCAGCGTCCTCCACGATCATGACGGTCGCGTTCGCAACGTCGACCCCGACCTCGATGACCGTCGTAGCCACCAGGATATCGAGTTCGCCGGCGTAAAACGCGTCCATCACGGCGGTCTTCTCGGCGGGTCGCATGCGTCCGGTGAGAAGGCCGACGCGAAGGTCAGGAAAGACCTGCGTGCGCAGACGCTCGGCCTCACGCGTGGCGGCGCGAGCCTCGGCCGCGTCTGACTCGTCCACGAGCGCGCACACCACGTACGCCTGTCGGCCAGCGTCGACCGCTGCGCGAACCACGTCGTACGCGGCGGCGCGGTGACGCTTGTTGACGAGCCGCGTCCGCACGTGATTCGCGCCCCGGTCGCCAGGGCGCTCTCGAAGATACGAGGTGTCCAGGTCGCCGTAGAGCGTAAGAGCGAGACTGCGTGGAATCGGTGTTGCGGTCATCACCAGCAGGTCCGCGGCCTCGCCCTTGCTCCGCAGTGCGAGTCGTTGCGTCACGCCGAAGCGGTGCTGCTCGTCGACGATCGCCAGGGAGAGCCGCTTGTACGCGACGTCCTCCTGTATGAGCGCGTGGGTGCCGAAAGCGACGCTTGTCTCGCCGCTTGCAAGTCCGGCGAGCGTGGTCTTGCGCTCGGCGGCGGGTGTCGAGCCGGTCAGCAGGCGCCAGCTCACTCCAGCCGCGTCGAGCAGCGGCCCCACCTGGCGGGCGTACTGTGCGGCCAGAACCTCCGTTGGCGCCATCATTGCCGCCTGCGTGCCCGAGTCGGCTGCGGCAGCGAGGGCGAAGGCGGCTACCGCGGTCTTACCCGTGCCAACGTCGCCGAGCAGCATCCGATTCATCGGCGCGCTTCGGGCCATATCGCCTAAGACGGTCTCAACTGCCGAGGACTGGTCGCCCGTGAGCGAGAATGGGAGTGCTTGCGTAAGCGCCCGCACGTGCCGGCCATCGATGATGTGGCTGAGACCCGGAACGTCGCCAACGCCACGGCGTCGGCGCAAAGCCATCGCGATCTGAAGGACGAAGAACTCCTCGTACGCCAGACGGCGTCTTGCTTCGGCGGCCTCGGACATCACCTCGGGGAAGTGAATCGCCCTGAGCGCGTGCCGAAGGGAGGGCAGGTCACGCGTGGCGCGCAGCCTCGCCGGCAGCGGATCGGGGACGTCGCCGGCCATAGCGAGCGACTCGAGCACAAGACGCCGCATCCAGTTGGTGGAGATGCCTTCGGTCGCACGATGGACCGGCAAGATCCGTCCAAGCGCGGAGGGGCCGTCCTCGGCGTCCAGACGTTCCAAGAACGGAGTCTTCATCTGACGCAGGCCATAATCCATCTCAAGGCGTCCGGCCATCGCGACCCGGTCGTCGACGTTGACGCGCTGTGCGATATACGGCTGGTTGAACCACACGCCGACAACGACGCCGGTGTCGTCTGCTATCGCGACCTCGGTTATCGTGAGGCGTTGGCGCGGCCGTTTGACACGGACGTCGCGCACGATCCCCACGACCGTGGCGTCATCCCCCAGCGGCACGTCTCTGATAGCGCCGGCGGTCGAAAGATCCAGGTAGCGAAACGGGTAGTGCCGGATCAGATCCTCGACCGTGACGATGTCGGCCTTCGTGAGTGCTTCGGCACGGCGCGTATCGACGAGGCGCACGTCCGAGACGGGCCTGGACCATAGCTCACTGGCAGCCGGATCAGCGGCAGTCGCGGCGCGGCGCTCGGTCTCAGAGGGCATACGGCACGGCTCACCAGGCCGGGCAGAAGGCGGCGCCCACGGCCCTTGGGCCCGCGTAGGTACCGATGACCGCGCCTACCGAGATCGTATCGATGACCTCACATGAGCAGCCTTTGCGCTTGATCTCGGCGTCCAGCTCCTCAACCAGATCAGGCGCTATCGTGTGCAGGTACGCTACCTTCACCGTGCCGGTTCGTGAGGCTTCAGCAACGGTGTTGGCGATCTCGGCGATCGCCTTCTTGGTGCCCCTGATGTTCTTATACGGCTCGATGATGCCCTCACGATTGAACGTGAGAACCGGCTTGATGTTCAGAAGCGATGAGGCAAGGCCCTGCGCCTTGCCCGCACGGCCTCCCTTGACAAGGTAATCAAGCGTGTCAAGCGCGAACAGAAGCGTTCCGGTGTCCACCACGTGGCGCGCGGCGGCTTCGATGGCGTCCAGATCGCCGCCACCTGTGCGCGTGTCGAGCGCCGCGCGGATCACGAGCGACTCTCCTGCCGAGACGGTCAGCGTGTCGATGATCCGGACCGGGATCCGGCTCCCCGCAGCTGCGAGCGTGGCCGACTCGAGCGTTCCGGAGAGGGCGGCGCTCAAATGGATCGAGACGATTCCTTCGCAGCCTTGTCCAGCCAGCGTCTCGTAGACGGCGGCGAAGTCAGCGGGGGACGGCTGCGAGGTCTTGGGCAGCGTTGAAGCGGCTGCAAGCTTCTGGAAGAACATCGATGGTGTCAGGTCGATCCAATCCAGGAACGTCCGGTCATCGAAGAGAACCTTGAGTGGGAGCATCACCACGTCGTGGGCGGCAAGCCATTCGGGCCCCATATCGCAGGTGCTATCGCAAACGATTCCGACCTTGCCCATCGCGCACGCCCCTTCGTTGAGTCTTGCGGACAACGGCTATTCGAGCGCCAGGATCACCGGGTACAGCGGCTGACCGCCACGGTGCGTTTCCACTTCCAGGTCGGGGTGCGCCGATGCGGCGTCAGCGGCGATGCGAGCAAGCGCGTCGTCGTCGAGGTCCTCGCCCGCAAGTAACGTGAGCGTCTCTGCATCGTCAGCCAGAACGTCGATGAGTCGAAGCGTCACGTCCTCGACCGCGTCACCGATGACTTCGATCTCGTGATCGGCGATCCCGATGATCTGCCCGGCCCTGATCGTGCCGGCCTTGCCGGTGGAGTCCTTGACAGCGGTCGTGACCTCGCCGGTTCGTACCGCAGCCGCGGCGCCGGTCATCTCTTCGACGACATCGTCCAGCATGTCGGAGCCGTCGAAGGAGAGAAGGGCGGCGAATGCCTGGGGAACCGACGTGGTGGGAACGACAGCGACCGGTCGCTCGGAGACGCCGATGACCTGCTGCGCGGCAAGGATGATGTTGCTGTTGTTCGGGAAGAGGATGACCTTCTCGGCATGCACCTTCTGGACGGCCTCGAGGATCTCGGCCGTCGACGGGTTCATCGTCTGACCGCCGTTGACGATCTCGTCGACACCCAGACTCCGAAGGATCTCCGAGAGACCCGGACCCGAGGAGACGGCGACGAAGCCTATCGGCTTGGGGGGCGCTGTGGGCGCGGGGGTCGACCTGAGCATCTCGGAGCGTTCTGCCGTCTGGCGGCGCATATTATTGATGTGCACCTCGCCCACCTCACCAAGCGATGTGGCCCACGCCAGGACGGTGCCGGGATCGTCCGTATGGACGTGGATCTTGTACGTTTCGCGGTCGCCAACGACTAGATCCGACCCGCCGTGTGCAGAGATCCATTCCTCGATGAACGGTTTGTCGGCATCAGCGCCGTACATGAGGAACTCGGTGCAGTACAGATACTCCTGATCGTCCCAGTCATTCACCGGGCTGACGGTGAGCTCGCCCGTGGCCACGGCGATGTCGCGATCGGAGAAGACATGTCCTTCAAGCCCGGTGACGAAGCCCTCGGCAAGTATCGCAAGGCCAAAGCCACCGGCATCCACCACGCCGTGCTCCTTGAGGACCGGGAGGAGCTCGGGCCCGCGTCGAACGGACTCGAACGCTGCCTTGACGACCATGTCGAGGAGCTCATCGAGCGAGGCACTGGCAGCGAGGCCCGATCGCACGGCTTCGGCCATGTCTTTGAGGACCGTGAGCATCGTGCCTTCAACAGGCTTTCGGACGGCCTGGAACGCGACCGTCACGGCGTGGGAAAGCGCATCGGCCAGCATAACGCCCGATGCGTCGCCATCGGCAACCACCGCTTCGCACAGGCCACGCAGTATCTGGCTCAAGATCACGCCGGAATTGCCGCGAGCGCCCATGAGCGAGCCGTGTGTGACCGCATGACAGATGTCCGCAGTCACCGCCTCCGGACCCAGTGACGACAACTCGGCCATAACGGCATCCATGGTGAGGCTCATGTTCGTGCCGGTGTCCCCGTCAGGGACCGGAAAGACATTGAGCCGGTTGATCTCCTCTTTGCGTGCTTTGAGCGCCTCTGCGGCAGCGGCGATAAGGTCCACCGCCGAAGGTGCTGTCTTGGGAGTCATCGTAAGATCTGCCATTACTTCCGGACCTTGATCCCCTGGACATGCACATCCACCGCGGAAACATTCACGTCGGCATCATGGGTGAGAGCGTACTTCACGCGATCGACGAGATTGCGCGAGACCTCGGCCAGGTTCGTGCCATGCTCGATCACGATGTAGAGGTCGACTTTCACGTTGTGGTCGTCGACGTTGGTGATCACGACGCCTTTGCGCAGCCTGTCACGGGAAAGCAATTGAGCGACACCGTCGCGGAGCGAAGGACTCGCCATGCCGACGACGCCGTAACATTCGAGAGCGACGAAGCCCGCGATGTCAGCGAGAACGTCATTCGCGATGGTCATGGAACCCTGAACAACCTCAGCCATCGAAGGTCCTCCTTAGAACCGGGGGTCGTCTCATTGCGAGCGAAACCGTGCCAAGATAAGATTACGGTTCAGTTCGCACGTACGAAAGGGTAGTATAGCGAAGCCGGCGCTGGTGCACACCCGTCTTGACCGACACGCGTACCTTGCCGGTCCGTGAGCGCCATGCTATCATCGGTGCGCTTTTCGCCAGTTCGGCCGTCCATCGCGGATCGGTCCCGAGATATTCGACAGGAGCCAGGATCATGTCCCAGGTATGCAGCGTTTGCGGCAAGAAGCCGTCTGCTGGCCGCAACGTCAGCCACTCGCACCGCGTGACGAACCGCATGGTGTATCCGAACATCCAGCGTGTCTCCGTCCTCACGGACGGTACGTCCAAGAAGGTCAACGTCTGCACGAAATGTCTCAAGGCCGGAAAGGTCACGAGAGGCTGATCCAGTGTTGAAGCGGCTCTAGAGCCGTTCGCGTTGCGGAACCCGGTCTCCCCCCGTGCTCAGCAGGTCCTTGAGGGCCGCGACCACGGTGGGATCAAACTGGGTTCCTGCTTTGTCCCTGAGTTCCGCTATCGCCTGCCTCTGGCTCATGGCGGGCCGGTACGATCGGTTCGAGGTCATGGCGACGTAGGCGTCCGCCACTGCGAGGATTCTCGCGCCGAGCGGGATCGACTCCCCCGCCATGCCACCGCCGTAACCCCGGCCATCGAACCACTCATGGTGGTGATAGACGATCGGCACGACCTTGCGCAGGGCTGGAAGCTCCTGGAGGATCTCGGCGGCGATCTGCGGATGGAGCTTGAGCAGGCCGTGTTCTACGGTCGACAGCGGACGCTTGAGGGACCCGAGGGGCTCGCCGGTGCCGGCCATGCCGATATCATGGAGAAGCGCGGCGATACGCAGCGCTTGTTGCTGATCGTCTTTGAGGCCGAAGACCTCTCCAATGGCGGTCGCATATGAGAGCACACGTTCGGTGCCGCCGCGCGAATACGGGTCCTTCGTCTCAAGCGCGAGAGCGAGAGCCTTGAGGGTGTCAAAGTACAATTCCCGGGATGAGGCGACGGCGTTCGCGTTGCGCAACGCGATCGCAGTCTGCTTACCAAGCGTCTCGAGTGCGCGCATGTGCGACTCGGTGAAGCGGGCCGGAAATCCACGGCTGCCCACGTTGATCACGCCGAGCGTGCCATCGGCATCGGCGATCGGCACGGAAACCGCCGAGCGCACCCCATGCCGGCGGCCGGTCTTGGGCCGAGCGGGCAGGTCTTCGATGAGAAGCGGCTGTCCGGTGGCGAGCACCCAGCCGGCGATCCCTTCGCCTTCAGCGAGCGACGTGTCGCGCACGACCTCCTGCGGTAGTCCCTCGGCGCGAACGATCTCGAGACGACCGGTAGCCGGGTCCGTGAGCATGATGCTGCCTGTCGCCGCCTCGGAGATGCGCATCGCTGTTGATAGCGTGGTCTCGAGGACCTCGTCAGGGTCCAGACGCCGGCTTAATTCACGGGCGACTTCGATAAGCGCCGCCGCCATCTCGGTCTCTACGCGCGCCACATGAAGCGCCAGGCTTCCGGATAGCGCAGCGCGCAGCGGCGCTGTTAGCCGCGCCAGCTGCATCCCGTCGGGGTCGCTCTCCGCTGAGATGTCGACCGCCGCGACACCTCTGGCCTGACCTGGCGTGAGTGGAAGCGCAAAGCGCCAGATGGTGCGCTCCGTGCTTGGGGAGTGTACCCGCGCAAGCGGCGCGAGCACTGCGGAACCATCGGTAACCGCCTTGCCGAGAATCGGGTCTTCGAGCGGGAGGGGTTGCGGCGCGGGTCCCATGGGGCCGACGGAGGCCACAAGTCGAAGCGTTGCCGACGATGGGTCTTCAAGCCACAGGTGGGCGGCGACGACGGGAGCCAGCGCTCCTACTGCATCCGCGAGAGAATTGAGGATCACATCGGTCTCGAGGGTGGGAGGTACGCGGAACTCAATGGGTTGTTGTTCTTGCGGCTCCTCGGCCTCAGCGGGCGCGGTCTCCTGCTGGGTGAGCCCGCCGTACCCGGACGGCGCCAGTGTCGTGACGACGAGCGCCGCCAGGAAACCGACTCCCACCGCGGCAAGCCATGGCTGGCCGAAGGCGAGGGCGGCCGCCTCGGCGATAAGCGCGAGCACGGCAAGCATCACGGCGCCGCCGCTTCTGCGACGCACCTCATCGCGCGTGGTCGATCGGTCCGACACGTCACCTCCGGCTGTGTGTCCTCGCGGCGAGACAGTCGTCCCGTCGTAGGGACTTATCGGCACGCAAAGAACGTTCCTTCACCGGCTGCAGCGTCCTCCCCGTATCGTGAGACTATCACGAGAAGCGTTCCCACCGCGAGCGAAATGCGGACCTTCCCGCCGAGGGCGACATTGCTGAGTCCGAGTGCCGAGAGCACCGGCACGTCAGCCCAGACGAGCGGGTATCGCAGGCCCGCGAGCGTGACGCCGGCCGACGGCTCCAGCGCGATCACCGACACGATATCACCCGCACTCGCGTTGAAGACGGTCGACATGGTTCCGCGCTTCGACAGCACCTGTGCCGCGAAGCCGGGTTCCTCAATGCGCGCGTTAAGGTCAGCCGCCGCACAAGCCGTTCCCAGTGCGGCCAGCGTATGGTCGAGGCGTTGCGAGAACGCCGCGGTGAACGAGACTGACGCGACGCCAAGCGAACGTGCCTTCACGAGGGCAAGGTCCAGGTCGCTCTCGTCCTTCTCGGCCGAGAAACGCACAATCTCGACGCCAGCTGTGGCGAGGCGCTCAGGAGCGCCGTGCGCCGCGGAGTCAAAATCGCCGATCGCGATCTCCGGCGTCCGGCCAAGGGTGACGCACCACTCGGCAGCAGCGTCGCACGCGATGACGAACGCCGACGCGCCAAGAAGCCGTCCATAGAAGCTCGCAGCGCCCGGAACGGGGGCGGATCCGACGATGAGGACCTGCGAGGGCACGAAGGCTATGTCCCTTCTACCGGCACGACCCGTTGGAGCACGGGTACCACGAACCCCGCAGCGAGAGCGCACAGCGCCGCGGAGGCAAAGACAAAGGAATTGTACCCGGCCGAGTACGCCCACACCGGCTGACCTTCCGCGTACTGCCCGAAGAACACCGCCCCCGAGACCAGATGGAACGCGAACCTGCCGAGCGACCCGAGGATGATCCCCGGCAGGATGGCGCGCCAGAACGCACGTCCCCATGCGCCCCGGGCGCTGGCGCGCGCAAGCGCCGGCGCGAAGACGCCGGCAAGGCCGACTGCCATAAACGCGAGCGGGTAGTCGAGAAAGAACTGCACCCAATGGACGATGAAAAGCGGCGGATGCATGAGATCGAGCACCCCGTACAGTAATCCGGCGCTCAGGCCAACCGGAAGGCCGCGGCGCAGCGCCAGCACGAACAGCGGCAGCATCGCGAACGACACGTCGCCCCCCTGCGGCATCTGCCAGAGCTTCAACCAGCCCAGGACGTACGACAGCGCGAGCGTGAGCGCTATCTCGGCCATGATGACAAGGCGGTGGTGGGACATGAGGACTCCTCTCCTCGGCACGGGCACGATGGCCCGCGTCGGGCAGGAGCATGGGACTGATCGGATGCCGAAGCATCCACCGCGCTTGCCGCTCCGCATTATCGGAACGGTCCTTCGGTCGCGACCCGCAGGTCGCCTCTCAGCCGCGCACGCAGCTCCCGATACGGTTGTCAGGACGAACAACAACATGCTGTCACACGACAGCATGTTGTTCAAGCGCTACTCCATCTTCTTGAGGTACGGATAGGGGTTGACCGCCGCGCCTCCACCGGGATGTATCTCGAAGTGAAGGTGCGGAGCGCCACTCGAAGCGTTGCCAGTGGAGCCCACGTACCCGATCACCTCGCCCGCCTGCACGCGACCGCCCGACCGCGCATACCCGTTCAGATGCGCATAGTAGAAGGTCCAGCCGTTATCGGCAGTGAGCCAGATGGTGTTGCCTCCAAGCGAGTTGCGTTTCGTGCGCATGGTTCCGGAGAGGACGGCGACACACTTCGTTCCTCGGGGAGACATGATGTCCGTGCCTTTGTGCGTACGGCCTCCGGACCGGGCGGCGCCCCATGTGTCCGCGTAGTAATAGGAACCTTGTACCGGGAATACCATCCCGTTTGGGCCTGCCGGGTAGCGGGTGTTCCCGGACGAGCGGCCACCGTTTTGCTTCGCGATCGCCGCTGCGAGCTTCTTTTGCACCGCGTCGTACTCGGTCTGTACGCCCTGCAGCTTCTTGTTCAGCGCATCGGCCTTAGACTTGAGGGCGTTGGCTTCCTTGGACTGCTCGGTCTTTACTTCTTGGATGGCCTTCTTCTGAGCGACGAGATCGGCCTGCAGCCTTTTGACCTCGGCCACCACGTTGGCGTCCTGTTGACCGATTCGGCTCACGTACTCGAGCCTGACGAGCATGTCATCGAGCGTTTCGCTCGTAAGCAGCAAAGCAAGGTAATCGATGTCGCCCTGCCGGTACATCTCGGCGGCGTGGGAGCCCAACCGTGCAGAGGCCGTAGCGAGCTTGTCCTTCGTCTTGGACAGGCTCCTGTTGGTGGCGGAAAGCTTCGCATTGGTGGCGTCGAGCTTCCAGTACGCTTTGGAATACGCGTCGCCGGCGCGCTTCGACTCGGCGCGCAATCCAGCAAGTTGGTCTTTGAGCTGTTGGACCTCGGACTTGGCGCCGAAGGCCGTCGTGACAGGCACCAGGAGCGCGGCCGCTGTGATGGCCACAAGAACCCAGACGAACGTGCGTGCGCTTCTACGCCTCATGCGGCATCACATCCGCCCCAGCGTGGCACCGAGAGCGCGATAAAGCCCGCGGGCGACGGTGTCGGCCCAGGCAGGGTCGCTGAAGCGCGACGTGTCGCTCGGCGTGCGCTGGTTGCCGAGGATGATACGCACTCCCGGAGCCTTTGAGGCGGCCAAGATCGCGCTTGCCGAGACGGAAGGCGACTGCACCTCCTGGCCTGGAGCGCGAAGCGCTTCGGCCATCGACGCGGCAACTGTGCCGGCGACCGCACTGCTGCTTGCCTCGGCCGAAGGCGCGGTCGTAAGCCGGATCCCGGCCGGTCCTGTGACGGCTACCTCCAATGCTACTACCGCTGTGGCGGTTGTCTCCGCCACAAGCGCCGCGCGGTCCGCCGAGGCCGTCACGGTGGAAGTGGCGCTCCGGGTGACGATGACGCGCGCTCCTGATGCCTCCAGCAGGGCGCGAAGTCGTCGCGCGACCTCGAGCGTAGTGTCGCTTCCCGAGGGGACCGGCGCCGGATCGATAACGATCGTGACGCCGCTCATCTGATACGGCAACAGGATCGTCGAGGCGACCGAGCGGCCAGCGACGCGGAGGCGGGCACTCGAGCCGTTGCGCACCTCCTGGCCCGCCGTCGGGAACGTCTCGGTCACGGTGCCTTCCGTCGCCGAGGCTTCGACCGTCTCGAGCGTGACGCGCAGCCCGAGCTCCTGGAGGGTCGACTCAGCTTCGTGCACCGGGAGACCGACTACGTCGGGCATCGCGAACGTCTCCGACCCGGCCGAGACGATGATGGTCACGGTGTCGCCCTTGCGGACGAGCGCTCCCGCAGCTGGCTTCTGGGAGATGATGGCGCCCTTTGGCACGGACACCGAGAACCACTCCCCGCCCTCGACCACGACCATATCCGCGCTCTCAAGCACAGCGGTACCCTCGGTTATGGTCTTGCCGACCACAGCCGGAACCGCGATACGACCGCTGCGCATCGTGACCACCACCGAGACGATCGCACCGGCGATGACGAGAGCGATGGCCGCGAGGGTGATGATGAGCCATCGCGGTATGAGTGGCCGGCGGCGGGGCCGCTCGGTGATCAGGTCGTCCATGGGCACGAGTATAGCAACATCAGTGCCTTGCTTGACGCGCGCCGGGGGGTGTATCCTGCTTGTCCGCGACACAGCGCGACTTCTCTCGGAGGTAATCGATGCCCGCATACGACTACAAGTGTCCGTCCTGCGACTGCGTCTTCGAAGTGAACCGGGGAATTCAGCAGACCGGCCCCATCGCTTGCCCTACGTGCGGCATCGAGGCGAAGCGCGTGTTTGCTCCGGTGGGGATCGTCTTCAAGGGCTCGGGGTTCCACAACACTGATTATCGGCCGAAGCAGGCGGTTCCGGCGGCCTCGGAAGGCGCGAGCGACACACAGAGCGCCCAAACAGCCGCTTGTGCTGCCGAGGGCTCCCCGGCCTGCGCTTCGTGCCCCGCCGCTGAGTAGCGGCTACTCCATCCGCACCCAGAACTTCTCGGCGCCGGTGCGATAGACCGTCTCGATGAATCGGACCGTCCCTGTCTTGTTGTCCATCGCGATGGAGTGTGTTCGGGCGCCCTGGCCGAAGTACTTCACACCGCGGAGCAACTCGCCATCCGTCACACCCGTGGCGATGAACGCGGCTTCATCGGTGTTCACCAGGCAGTCCATGGTGAGCACGGCGTCGATGTCGCACTTGGACATCTTGAGGGCTCGGGCACGCTCTTCATCGTTACGGAACTGGAAGCGCCCCATGAACGTGCCGCCGATGCACTTCATGGCGGCAGCGGCGAGCACACCTTCCGGTGCCCCGCCCGCGCCCATGTACAGGTGGATACCGGTACCTTCGATGGCTGTGGCCACAGCGCCGAAGACGTCACCGTCCGAGATAAGCCGGATTCGCGCGCCGCTCGCGCGTACTTCGGCGATGAGATCGTTGTGCCGGTCTCGCTCCAGGATGCACACGACGATATCCTCGACCGGCCGCTTGAGCGCCTTGGCGACGTTGATGACGTTTTCGGTCGGCGTTGCGTCGATGTGGACCGCGCCATTTGCCGAGGGGCCGGCCGCGACCTTCCACATGTAGGTATCGGGTGCGTTGAGCAGGGTGCCCTTCGGACCGAAGGCCAGAACGGCAAGCGAGTTCGGTTGGCCGTATGCCGTCAGGTTCGTTCCCTCGAGCGGATCGACCGCGATGTCGATCTCCTCACCGCCAGCGCCCACCTTCTCACCAATGAAGAGCATCGGCGCTTCGTCGCGCTCGCCTTCGCCGATGACGATCTCACCCGAGATGTCCAGGATATCGAAGGCCCCGCGCATCGCCTCGACCGCCGCCCGGTCGGCTGCTACTTTGTCTCCTTTGCCCATCCATCGGCCCGCCGAAAGCGCCGCCGCTTCGGTGACCTCGAGCATCTCGACGATACGGGTATTGCGCATTGTGCCTCCCCATGTTCGCGACCAGGACTACTCCTCGGTGGCCCGTCTTTCGAGTCGTGCAACGAAGTGCCCGTCGGCACCGCCCGGTTCCGGCATGGAGCGGAACCACCCCTCCGGGGTCACGAGGCGCCTCCATAGCTCCGGGACCACGTCAGCGACGCTCACGGTTCGAAACGCCCGCCCGGCACTTGCAAGGAACCCCTCCACCACACCCTCGTTCTCAGCACGAGCCACGCTGCAGGTAGAGTAGACCACATGGCCGCCCGGGCGGACAAGTGACGCCACCGCTTCCAGCATGCGCGCCTGCAAGGCCGCCATTCGCGTGACATCGTCCGCCGAGACGCGCCACCGATGCTCCGGATGGCGCCGCAGCGTGCCAAGTCCGGTGCAGGGGGCGTCCAGCAGGACGGCATCGAAGCCGCCGACAGGGGCCGGGATCGTTTCCGGACACAGCACGTCGGCGGTCAGGGCTTCGACATCGGGAATGCCGAGAGTCCCCAAACGCGCCCGCAGAAGACCGGTCTTGAAGTCGTGGATATCCACGCTCATGATCCGAGCAGACCCGCCGAGGGCGGTCGCGGACGCCTGCAGCGCAAGCGTCTTGGTGCCACGTCCGGCTCCGGCGTCGAGGATCGTCATGCCCGGACGCGCGTCTATCGCAAGCGGCGCCAGCTGTGCCGCGGCATCGGTCACGACGAAGAATCCCTCGGCCAGGGCGCGACCGCGAACCGCGGCCCGTTCGTTGCAAGCCACGACCGAGCTGGCATCGGGCGGGGCCGGTGCCGGGTCCGCTCCGTCCGCCTCCAAGACCGAGATCGCCTCGGCGAACGGCGCACGGAACGCGTTATGCCGCAGGAACAGCGGTGCGGGCTCGTTGTCGGCTTCAAGCATCGCGCCAAGGGCGGCGGGCCCCTCCTCGGCAGCGATGAGCTCTGCAAGCCACAACGGGTGGCCGGTCATGCGCGAGCGGGCGGCAAGGTCGACGCCGGGGTCACCCCAGGGGAACGCGTCGGCATCTGTGGCGAGGCGCCTCAGGACGGCGTTTGCGAGTCCCGCGGCTTGAGGCCTCACGCGCCGGACCGCTTCGACCGCCTGGTGGACGGCCGCCCGGGGCGGGGTGCGCATGAACAGCAGCTCGTACGCCGCGAGGCGAAGCGCGTCGCGGACCCTCGGTTCGAGCGATGCGGGCTTGGTGAGCCGCGCGTCAAGCGCCTCGTCCAGAACGCCGAGGGTCTCAGTGACGCCGCGTGCCATTCGAGTCGCGAGCGCGCGGTCCGCCTCGGAAAGCGAAGCGCGAGCGAGTTGCGCGTCAAGGACGGGGCCGAGATACGCAGTGCGCTCGCGGACCTGTGCGATGACCCTGAGAGCGACCACGCGGGCGGGTGCGACGCTCATGCGCGGACCCACCGAAGATCGCCGGACATGCGCGAGCCGCGCGCCCAGGACGAGCCATCGATGACGGCCTTTCCGGCTAGCTGAAGCCGATCCACAAGGATCGCCGCGTCGGCCAGCCCCAGAAGGAGGCCGTCTCGGCCGCGTCTCGCGATGCCTGGCGGAACAGCTGCTTGACTCGGAAGTGCATGGATCAGGGCGATCTGCGTTGTGCCGATCCGCACGCGCGTTCGGGCCTCGGGCGATGACGCGCGGATCCGGTCCAACGAGCTCAGGGCGTCGACGCCGGGGTACAGAGCCACGTCGTCCTTTGCGATCTTCGCCGCGTAGGTTGCGTGCGATTCGTCCTGTGCCGTCCAGGTCACCGATCCGTCTTCGATGCGAGCGAGCGCTTCGATGAGCGCCTCCCCGCCGAGGCGCGCGAGCCGCTCCGTGAGCTGCTCGGCGTCGAGGTCGTCGATCGGCAACGAGCGCTGCAGCGCCACAGGACCGGTATCGAGGCCTTCTTCCATACGCATGATGGAAACGCCGGTCTCCACGTCTCGTGCGAGGATCGCGCGCTGGACGGGTGCAGCGCCGCGATGCCGGGGCAAGAGCGAGGCGTGTACGTTCACGCAGCCGTCGGCCGGGATAGCAAGGATCTCGGGCGGCAGTATGAGCCCGTACGCTGCCACGACGATGACCGAGGGAGGGTTGAGGCGAAGCGTCTCCGCTGCCTGAGGGGCCTTGAGCGAAGCCGGCTGCAGGACCGGAAGCCCCAGCCGCACGGCCTCGCGCTTTACGGGCGGAGCGACCAGTCGCCGGCCGCGGGCCGAAACGGCATCGGGGCGCGTATAGACGGCCACGACCTCGTGTACGCCCGCCAGGCGCGCCAGTATCGGTACCGCGAACAACGGCGTGCCCATGAAGACGATCCTCATGGCGCGTCTCCCCCCTCAGCCGGGCTACATGGCGACCGAGCGGCTGTTGTATTCGCGGATCGCGGCCTTACGCTGTTCGGGCGCAAGGCGGTCGAGGATGATAACGCCATCCAGATGGTCGATCTCGTGTTGCAGCACGCGTGCCAGCAAGTCGTCGGCTTCCAGAACGACGCGTTCTCCGTCGATACTGACTCCTTCGCACACGATTGAGACGGCCCGCTCGATCGGGACATTGATGCCCGGAACAGACAGGCACCCTTCCTCGTCGATAGCGGTCTCGGCAGACCGCTCGATGATCACCGGGTTGCAGATAGCGCCGAGTTCATCCTGGATGTCGAAGACGATCACGCGCTTCTGGATCCCCAGCTGAGAAGCGGCCAGACCGACTCCATCGTTGTCGTACATGGCTTCGGCCATGGTGCGGACAAGCGGACGCAGGCTCGCGTCGCTGTGCGGATCGATCGTCTCCGCGTGCTCCGCGAGCGCGGGATTGGGGTGGGTCAGAATCTGCATGGAACGCCTTTCATGAACGGGACTGCCAGGCTCGTATATGCAACAACCTTGCCGAGTGTATTGTACACGCGGCGCGGCCTCACCCGAAATCGACCGGGTCGATATCGGGAGCCACCGCCACGCCCGGCGGCGCTGGATGGCCTGCCAACACGGCCCTCACGAGACGCCCGAGTCCGGCGCCACGCGGTGCCTTCAGCACGACATGGCGCCGGTACGCGCGCTTCACGCGGGCGAGTGCCGCATCGGTCGGCCCGAGCACCTCCCAGTCGTCCGGCACCGCGCCACGCAAGGCTTCTCCGAGCGAGTCGGCGTGCGCTCTGACGGCCGGTTCGGCCTCGCCGGAAATCATGATGTTGGCGAGTCTGCGGTACGGTGGCCACCCCACTGAAGCACGGACTTCGCGTTCCTCGGCGTACAGAACGTCGGCGTCGCCGGAAGCCACAGCCCGTACCGCGGGGTGGTCGGGCCAGTACGTTTGGACGATGACCAGACCGGGATCGTCGCCACGGCCGGCGCGTCCCGAGACCTGCTCAAGCAGCTGGTACGTGCGTTCAGCGGCTCTGAAGTCGGGCAGGTGCATCGTTGTGTCCGCGTTGATGACACCCACGAGCGTGACCTCGGGGTAGTCAAGTCCTTTTGCCACCATCTGCGTGCCGAGCAGCAGCCCGCTCTTCAGGTCTTCGAAGGCGACGAGAGCGCGCTCGTGACCTCCCTTGCCAGAGGTGGTGTCAGCGTCCATACGCACGACTGGAAGCGAAGGCCAGCGTGCGTGGATCTCATCTTCGACACGTTGGGTGCCCGCACCGAACTTGCGCAGGTAGGGGCTCTTGCAGCGTGGGCACTCGTGCATCGGAGGCTCCGCGTGGCCGCAGTGGTGACAGACCAGGCGGTCACCACGCTCGTGGTACGTGAGCGACACGCTGCAGTTGGGACAATGCGGCACGAACCCGCACTCACGACACAGCAGGAATGACGCGAACCCCCGGCGGTTGAGGAACAAGACTCCTTTCCCAGAAGCGGCCGCGACGTCATCGAGCGCCTTGCCCAGTGGCGTCGAGAACATGGAACGGTTGCCGTCCGCGAACTCCGCGCCCATGTCAACGACGTGCACGTTCGGCAGGCCATGCGTGGTCACGCGGTGCGGCAGCTTCGCACTACGCCACAGGCCTTCTTCGACGGCGACGCGCGCCTCTAAGCTGGGCGTCGCTGAGCCCAGAACAACGGTCACGTCACTGGTGAGTGCCATGTGAGCCGCGACGTCGCGGGCATGGTAGCGCGGCGCCGAGCCCTGTTTGTACGAGGGTTCATGCTCCTCGTCGATAATGACAAGCCCAAGGTTGCGCACAGGCGCGAACAGTGCCGAGCGCGCACCCACGACCACCTTCGCGGTACCCTCGGCTGCGAGCGACCATTGGTCGTATCGTTCCCCGACCGAAAGTCGGCTGTGAAGGACCGCAACCTGGCTGCCGAAGCGCGCACGGAATCGGCCGACGGTCTGCGGCGTCAGCGAGATCTCCGGGACAAGTACGATCGAGTCGCGCCCGGCGGCGAGCATCGCATCGATGGCGCGCAGGTAGACCTCCGTCTTGCCTGAGCCGGTCACGCCCTCAAGCATCACCACGGCGCCCGGTGACGTGCCGATCCTCTCAACCGCCTTGACTTGCGCGGCGGTGAGCACATGCGCGGCATCCTCACGCACGCGTCCGGAGTCGCCGCGCCACCGCCGTCGCGCGGTCACCTCGACGACACCCCGCTTCTCGAGCGCCTTAAGAGCGGCCGAAACGGCTCCGAACTCCGCGGCAAGCTCGCCCGATGTGACCGGCCCCGCCCTCAGCGCTTCGAGGATCGATCGCTGCAGGTGGGCGGTCGCGAGCGGTTCGAATGCCGGATCGAGCAGCGTGACCACGCGGTCTTCGGCCGCCGACACCGTCGGACGCACAAGCTCCCATGACACGACCCCGTCCGCCTCATGACGCACGACCCTCGGCGTGCCACCCGGAGGCAGGAACAACCGCATCGCGTCGGCGAGAGACGCCGCGTATTCATCCGCGATCCACCGGGCCAGTTCGAACGCATCGTTTCGTGAGAGCGCCTCTCCAAGGACCGCTTCGATATCTTTCAGGTCCCCGTAACGACTTACGTCACTGAGGCCGACGACGAACCCCACCGCACGCCGCCCTCCCAGCGGGACGAGAACCGGGCAGCCGATGGCGACGGCCGAGGCAAGGTGCGGCGGGATGCCGTAGTCGAAAGGGGCGTCGAGCGCACGTGTGCGCACGTCGACCACGACGTGCGCCACTCGCGGTGGGATATACCTGTCGTTGCTCATGTCTCTAGCATACAGAAGGCCACCGACACGCGGTGCCGGCGGCCTTCTGTAGATGCGCCTCTCCTACTCGATTGCTGCCAGAAGGTCATCCACCTTGTCGG
>JAJFTE010000086.1 GCA_021373175.1 Actinomycetes bacterium | reverse complement strand
GGTCTTGAGGGCAGTGAGTTGACGCACATCCTGGACGTAGTCGGCGGCGTAGTCGAGCTCACGATCGGAGCTGCGCATGAAGATCTTCGTGTTCGTGTTCTGACGAATCGTCGCGGCGCTGTGGGTGAAATCGCGGATCGTCTGGCTGACAAGGAGAACGTTGAGGCCGTACTTACGTCCCTCTCGCGCGATGACGTCAATCGCATCCTCCACCCGTGCCACGGCGCCCTTGGCGTCATCTTCGTCCGATCGCCGTTTGGCGAAGCGGTGTGCCTCTTCGATGACAACGAGCGTCCGCAGCTTGTCGGTCTCGGAGAGGGAGTGAATCCGAAACAGCCGCTCAAGGATGTCCGCTGCGAGATTGCAGGCTGCGTCTTTTGGAAGTCCCTTGAAGGTGAAGATGACGGGTTGACCGTCCAGCTGCTCGAGTCGGGTGTGGATGTCGGCGCTCATCGCTTGAGGCTGCAAGACGGTAGCAGGAAAGCCGCGCGCCATCGAGGGATCGAGGCCAAACCGGCGATACAGGTCGAGAATCGGCTTCCGGTCCTCCGCAAGTTGCAGCGCTGCCCACTGGTTCCCAGGGTCAAGGACGACGACGTTGCGACGCTCCGCGATTGCACCCTCGGCAATGACGCGACCGAGGAACGACTTCCCACTCCCGCTGACGCCAGAGCAGTAGACATGCGTGAGGCGGTCGAGCGGAAGGAAGACAGGCGTCTGCGTGATGCGCTCCCCTTGCATGAGCTGGCCGATGAGAACACCCCGTGTGGGAAGGTCGCCTGGCGCACTCGCCGGTTCCACGGTCTCGACTCGCTTGAGAAACTCCCGGAACGCCTGCGCCGCGACCCGCTTCGCCGCCACTCGATAGCCTCGCACTTCGATGTCCTCTGCCGGAGAGACCTGGAGCATCGATGCGGTGGCGTCTCTGAGGCTCCGGGCAGCGGGCTCCGCGAGTTGGCCGACGATTCGGTCGAGTTGCCCTGGGGCGAACATGCCGACGCTCTCCGCGGTATAGAGGAGCGACGGGAATCGCAGCTCTTCGATGAATAGCTGCAGCTGGCCGCCCTCGAGCTTCTGGCGAACGCTCGTGTGGTGGGTGTTCATGACGTCGGCGGCCGCGGCGTCCACCGTGGTCCCGAGATCGGCGCCGGACGAGACATACAACGGCGAGGAATAACCAAATGCTAGCAGCGTCGCCCGCCCGAGTTCCAGGTACACCCGGATCACCTCGTGGTGATCCGCTAGCTTGACCTGCAGACGTTGTAGCTCGGCGTGGAGGGCGCTCTCCTCCCCGGAGATGCCCTTGACCTGCTCGCTGAGAACAGCACGCGCTTCGTCGAAGCCGCCGAGTTCCTTGAAGAGGGAGATCACCCGCTGTTTCTCTCCCTTCTCCTTCTGTAGGCGCGACAACCGGGCGCCCCGCTCTTCGAACCGCGTTTCAGCCTGAGTTGCAGCGTCGTGGCCGGGAGCAAGCCGAGTGGGGATGTCCCGGAAGAAGCCGAGATAGACGTGCGCCTCGGGGAAGTGGTCCTCCATGTAGCGCAAGAGCGCTGGGATGTCGCGCTCGTAGGTCTCCCGCCCATCAGAAGCCTGGTTGATGATGACATACTTCTTCATTCCCTTGACCAGGCAGTGGCTCCCGAGTGGCGACACCGAGAGCTCCATGAGCCTGTGAGGATCCCAATAGAGCTCGGTCTCTAGCCCCACTTCGAATCGAGCGAGCCGGATGAAGCCTCTGGCAAGGAGAGTGCTAGCAGCATCCCCAGCGTCGGACATCGTCTC
>JAJFTE010000078.1 GCA_021373175.1 Actinomycetes bacterium | reverse complement strand
GATCTTAACCCCGCGCAGCGCGATGCCGTTACCACGACCGAGGGACCGCTCCTCGTGCTCGCGGGAGCGGGTTCGGGCAAGACGCGCGTGCTCACGTACCGCATCGCGCACATCATCGAGCAGCGCTGCGCGTCGCCTGCCGGAATCCTCGCGATCACCTTCACCAACAAGGCCGCGCAAGAGATGCGGAATCGCCTGGAGGATCTTGTGGGCCGCTCGGCGCGCTCGATGTGGGTGATGACCTTCCACGCATTCTGCGTCCGGGTCCTGCGCGCCGAGGGGCATCACCTCGGCTATTCCAGCAGCTTCACCATCTACGATGAGGACGACGCGAAGCGCACGCTCTCCTCGGTGATGGCAGAGCTCGATCTGGATCCCAAGCGATATCCGCTGAAGATGGTCGGCGGGCGCATCTCGAGCGCGAAGAACGACCTGGTGCTGCCGGCGCAGCTGGCCGAGCGGGCGGTGGCGCAGCCGGACAAAGCGGTCGCGAAGGTGTACCCGCTCTACCAGAAGCGGCTGCATGACGCGAACGCCATGGACTTCGACGACTTGCTCGTGAACGCGTGGCGCGTGCTGAGCGACCACCCCGAGGTCCTCGGCTTCTATCAGGACCGGTTCCGCTACATCCACGTGGACGAGTACCAGGACACCAACCACGCGCAGTATGAGATCGTGAACCTGCTCGCGGCGAAGAACCGCAACCTCATGGTAGTGGGCGACGACGACCAGTCGATCTATTCGTGGCGTGGCGCCGACATCCGGAACATCCTCGAGTTCGAGCAGGACTATCCCGAGGCCACGGTCATCAAGCTGGAGCAGAACTACCGCTCCACCAAGACGATCCTCGCCGCCGCGAACGCTGTCGTGGCTAACAACAGCGGCCGCAAGCCCAAGACGCTTTTCACCGCGAACGCCGGCGGCGAAGCGATCACGCGCTACTTCGCTTCCGACGAGCGCGACGAGGCCCGCTTCATAGCCGAGGAGGTCGAGCGGCTCCTGCGCTCCGAGCACCGCTCCTACGCGGATTTCGCGGTCTTCTACCGCACGAACGCGCAATCGCGCGTGCTGGAGGACATCTTTCTGCGTGCCGGAGTCCCGTACCGGCTTGTGGGTGGGACGCGCTTTTTCGAGCGTGCCGAGATCCGCGACGCGATGGCGTGGCTGCGCGCGACCGTCAACCCGGCGGACACGCAGTCGCTGCGCCGCGTGATGGAGAAGCGCCCCGGCATTGGCAAGACGACGATCGAAGCGCTGCAGGAGCACGCCTACGAGGAGGCGATCACGCTCTCCGAGGCTATCGCGCGTGCGTCCGCCGAGGAGTGGCTCGGCACCGCTGCACGCAAGCGGGTCGAGGACCTCGCGAGCGCGCTCGGGGCGGCACGCACGCTTACGGCGCCGACGCTGCGCGAGCGCGTCGAGGGCATCATCGCGCACTCGGGGCTTCTCTCGGCGCTCACCGCTGAAGGCAGCGACGAAGCGCGCGGCCGGGCCGAGAACATCCACGAGTTCTTCGGCGTGGTGGGTGAGTACGACGAGACGCACGAAGACCCGGCCGAGCGGACGCTTGAGGCGTTCCTGGAGTGGATCGCGCTTCGCACCAACCTGGACCAGCTGCAGGAAGAGGATCGCGCCGTGACGCTGATGACGCTTCACACGGCCAAAGGCCTCGAGTTCCCGGTCGTCTTTTTGGCGGGGATGGAGGACGGCATCTTCCCGCATGTGAACAGCATGTTCGATCCGCAGAAGCTCGAGGAGGAGCGCCGCCTGTGTTACGTGGGCATCACGCGTGCCCGAGAGCGACTCTACCTCACGCATGCGGCGATCCGTCAACTCTTTGGCGAGTCGCAGTACAACCAGCCGAGCACGTTCATCTCCGAGATCCCCGAGGAGCACCTCCGCACCGAAGGCGTGGGCTCGTCGGGCTTCGGCGGTGCGGCGCCCGGGCGCGGTCGCGGTGACCGGGGTGGCTCGATGCGGTGGGGCGGCGACCGCGTCGCGCCCGCCGAAGGTCGCGTGTTCGGCGCTGGCAAACCCGCGGCAAGAAAGGCCGAGGAGCGCATCGAGCTCGCGGCCGGCGACGTGGTGGAGCACAAGACGTTCGGCCGCGGGGTTGTCAAAGAGGTCTCCGGCGACAAAGTGACGGTCGCCTTCAACGGACTGGGGACGAAGAGCCTCCTTATAGGGTACGCTCCGATACGAAAAGTAGAAGGCTGACGCCCCGGCTGCAAGAGGGGAAAACGATGGGACCCGTCCTCGTCTTCGGGCATAAGAACCCCGACAACGATTCGATCTGCTCGGCGGTGGCCTACGCACACCTGAAGAACCTCACCGAACCCGCTGAGGTCTTCTTGCCGGCGCGCCTCGGCCCCGTTCCTGCCGAGACACGCTGGGTCTTCGAGCGCTTCGGCGTCGATCTGCCCGACGAGGTGTCGCACGTCTTCACCCGGGTCCGCGACGTCATGACCGAACGCGCGATCTCGATCTCGCCGGAGGCCACGATGCTCGATGCCGGGCGGCTGATGCGCCAGCACGACGTGCGCGCGCTGCCGGTTGTCGCGGACGGCGTGGTGCGCGGCTTGCTCAACGTGACGACCCTCGCGGAACTCTACATCGACGAGACGGACGTGCGGGGCTTCGAAGCGCTTCCGGTAAGCGTGGGGCATCTCGCCTCCGCGCTTGGTGCGGACGTGCTCGTCGGGGATCCCTCGCGGCTGCTCTCCAAAGGCGTCCTCATCGGCGCGATGGAACCCGAATCGATGCGCTCCTACATCCGTCCTGGCGACACGCTCATCCTTGGCGATCGGCGTCGCAGTCAGCCAATGGCCATCGAGGCCGGTGTCGCGTGCCTGGTCGTCACCGGCGGCTCGGTCCCCGCCGAGAGCGTGCTCGCGCTTGCCGCAGCGCGCGGCGTTGCGGTCATCACGACGAAGCACGACACGTATGCCGCCGCGCGTCTGGTAAACCTTTCGCACCCGGTGGGCGGGCTGATGGACACAAACATGCTCGTGACCTCCCCCGACATGTTGCTCTCCGAGCTTGCCGAGGACCTCGTCGAGTCGCCGCATCGTGAAGCACTCGTCGTGAGCGGCACGGGTGAGCTGGAAGGCTTGGTGACGCGCACCAACCTGGCCCGGAACCTGAAGCGGCGTGTGATCCTTGTCGACCACAACGAGCTCTCGCAGTCGGCGCCCGGCGTGGCCGAGGCGTCCGTGCTCGAGATCATCGACCACCACCGGGTCGGCGACGTGCAGACGTCGTCCCCGATCCTGTTCATCAACCTGCCGGTCGGCTCGACCGCGACGATCGTGGCCGAGCGGTACCGCGAGCTGGGGGTGGAGCCGCCGGTCTCGATAGCGGCTCTGCTGCTCTCGGCTGTGCTTACCGACACGGTGCTATTGAAGTCGCCGACCACCACCGGCACCGATCGGCAGGTCGCGTCGCGGCTGGCGACGATCGTTGGCGTGGACGCCGTCGAGTTCGGGATGGAGATGTTCCGGGCGCGATCACAGGGGCGGCTCTTCTCGGCCGAGGAGGCGGTTCGCACCGACCTCAAGGAATACCGCATGGGCGATGCGCACATCGCGATCGGCCAGGTGGAGACGGTGGACCTTGCCGAGGTGATGGAGCACCACTCGGAGCTTGTCTCCGTGATGGAGTCGATGCGCGAGGCTCGCGGTTACGACCTGCTCATGCTGATGGTGACCGACGTCGTCCGCGAGGGCAGCCAGATCGTGGCGGTCGGTCGCCGGCGGCTGGCCGAGCGTGCGCTGGGAGTCGATCTGGGCTCCGGCTCGGCGTGGATGGACGGCGTGCTGTCCCGCAAGAAGCAGATCGCGGCGCGGTTGCTGGAATCTGCCGGCGGATAGGGAGCGGACGAT
>JAJFTE010000073.1 GCA_021373175.1 Actinomycetes bacterium | reverse complement strand
CAGCAGACACGCACAGTCCGGTGCGATGGTTTCTGTACAACGAGCAAGGAGGCATGACATGAAGGTGCAAGCAGCAGTTGCGGTAGGCAAAGATCAACCGTTCATCATCAAGGAGCTGGAACTGGATGAGCCGAGGGCCGGCGAGGCTCGGGTGCGGATGGTGGCGTCAGGAGTGTGCCATACAGATGCTATCGTCCACGACGAGTGGTACCCCGTTCCCATGCCGGCCGTGCTCGGCCATGAAGGAGCGGGTATCGTCGAGGCGGTCGGTCCCGGCGTCACGAGCGTTGCCCCGGGCGACAAGGTCGTGCTCAGCATGTCCACTTGCGGGGTGTGTGAGTATTGCATGAGCGGTCACCCGGCATTCTGCGTGAACATGTGGCCGCTCAATTTCGGCGCGAGCCGCATGGACGGCAGCACAGCGTTCACCGATGAGAACGGCCAGCCCGTGGGATCTCACTTCTTCGGGCAGTCGTCGTTCGCGCACTATAGCAATGTGGCGGAACGCAGCATCGTGAAGGTCCCGGACTCAACGCCGCTTGAGATCCTCGGCCCGCTCGGGTGTGGGATCCAGACCGGTGCGGGCACGGTTCTCAACGTGCTCAAGCCCTGGCCAGGAAGCAGTTTCGTGGTGTTCGGTACGGGCGCGGTCGGCCTGTCGGGCATGCTTGGTGCGATAGCGAGCGGTGCCACAACCATCATCGCGGTCGACATCGTCGACAGCCGACTCGAGTTTGCGAAGACGCTGGGGGCCACTCACACGATCAACAGCAAGAACGAGGATGCTGTGGCGCGCGTCAAGGAGATCACCGGCGGGGGCGCGCACTTCGCGCTCGACACGACCGGGAACAAGGTCGTCTTCGTCCAGATGTTGAACTCGTTGCGCCCGCTCGGACACGGTGCGATGGTTGGCGCGGCCGCTATGGGCAGCGAGGCTGCAGTCGACATCGGCGCACTCCTGATGACCGGGATCAAACTGAGCATAGTCCTTGAGGGCGATTCAGTGCCATGGACCTTCATCCCGCGCCTGATCTCGCTCCACGAGAAGGGCCTCTTCCCCTTCGACAAGCTCATCACGAAGTACAAGTTCGAGGATATCAACAAGGCATTCGCCGACAGCGCGAGTGGTGTGACGATCAAACCGGTCCTCGTGTACTGACCCTGATCCGCGCACTTCAACCGCGAAACCGGCAGTGCCATGGGACTGCCGGTTTCGCGGTTCTCAGGGGTGCTCGGTGGCGCAAGCTCGCGGGACTCTCTTGCCGCGTCGCCGTTTATCGGTATTCGCGCGTCACTCCTGCCGAACGCCGGTCCCTGGTGGTATGTTGCACGCAAGGACGGGGGACGCAGTCAACGATGCTGGACGAGCGCGAACACTACTGGCGCGATGCTCCGCTGTGGCTCAAGGCCGTCGCGGCCGCTGTCTTGTACTTCGTGGCGGCCCAGCTAGGTAACTCACTCTCCGTGCAGCACGAGTTCTCCACCTTCTGGCCACCGGCCGGGATCCTCCTGGTTCTGCTTGTCATGACAGAGCCCAGACAATGGATCGCGCTGATCGCGGCGGCGGCGGTCGCGAACGTCTCCTCGGATCTGCTGCATGATCGTGCGCTCGCCGTGGGTCTCGGGTTCGCGTTCGCAAACTGCGCCGAGGCGTCGCTCGGCGCAGCGCTGGTGCGGCGATTCGTCGGCACTTCGGCCATTGTCAGCTCGCGTCCCAAGGTGTTCGGCTTCGCGGCGCTCGCGGCTGTCGTGGCGCCTGCGGCGGGAGCCACGATCGGCGCTGCCGTACTGTCTCTCGCTTACGGTACCTCTTCGCTAGCCGCAACCTGGGCGACCTGGTGGTCCGGAGATGCCCTCGGCGTCCTGACGGTCGGCTCATTCGGGCTTGCGGCGGCGGACCTGGCTAGCCGACTTCGACGAGGTGCTCGGGTGACGGTCACGCCGACCCGCTCGGCGCGCTTCCTCGCCCTGCTCGCCGTTGCCAGCGCGGCGGGCTGGTGGCTTGTTGCCAGATTTGGGCCGCTTACCGGTTGGAAGTCGGTCATCTTCCTGCCGGTACTGCTGGCCACGGCTTCATTCGGACCGTTTGGTGCGGCCAGCATGGGAATCGTGCTGACGGTCAGTATGACCGCAGGCCTCGTGAGCCGATGGGGTGAAGTGAACGTCGCATCCGGCCAGATCGGCCTCGAGGTCTTCGGGCTCCAGGCATTCCTGGCGGTGGTGGTTTTCGCGGCGCTCTATATCGCCGCCTCCCTCGAGGAGGCCCGGGCGGCTGAAGCAGCGTCGCATACAGCCGCCGAGAAATACCGCGTGCTATTGGAGACGCTTCCCATCGGCGTCACCATATCAGACGAGTCCGGTGCGATCATCGAGACGAGCGAGTCAGCCGCCGACATCCTCGGCATCACAACCGACGAGCACCGGCGGCGAGACATCGCCGGAGCCGAGTGGGCGATCGTTGGCCCGGACGGCCTGGAGAAGCCGCCGGAGGAATGGACGTCGGTCAAGGCTCTGAGCGATCGATCGCGCGAACGCTCGCAAGAAGGGGTGAGGCGACCAGACGGCTCGGTGGTGTGGCTGGACGTGAGTGCCGCGCCGATCCCCCTCCCCGGGTACGGCGTCGCGATCACATTCCAGGACGTAACCGAGCAAGTGAGCACCCGTGACCGGCTGCGCCAGAGTGAGATGGAACTCAAGAAGGCTGCCGATCATCTCGAAGCGCAGGTAGCCGAGCGGACCGCGGAGATACAGGCGGCAAACGAGGAACTGGTCGAGGCCTCACAGGCCAAGAGCCGCTTTCTGGCGAATATGAGCCATGAGCTGCGCACACCGCTCAATTCGATCATCGGCTTCTCCGATGTGATGTGGAAAGAGATGGCCGGTCCGGTGACTGACGAGCAGCGCAAGCAGCTCGCCATGATCAACAGTTCGGGCAAGCACCTGCTCGGACTCGTCAATGACGTTCTCGACCTGGAGCGCATCGAGACCGGGCACGAAGTGGTTGTGCCAGAGCGGTTCGACCTGGGAGCACTGGTTCGCGACGTACGCGACGCCCTGGAGCCGCAATCGACGGCCAAAGGCATCGAGCTGCGCCTGGATCTGCCGGACGAACCCCTGAAGCTCACGTCCGACCGTGCCAAGGTGAAGCAGGTGCTGCTGAATCTGACCGATAACGCGGTGAAGTTCACCGACACTGGCATGGTGTCGATCACCTGCGCTGTCCACGGGTCGGGCGTGGTGGTGTCAGTCGAAGACACCGGCATAGGCATCCGCCGAGAAGATCTCCCGCTCATCATGGACGACTTTCACCAGGTGGACCGAAGCGACGGGATAAAGCCGTCCGGCACTGGCCTTGGGCTTTCGATCTCGAAGCGTTTGGTCGAGATGCTCAGAGGCCGAATCGAAGCCGAGAGTGAACTCGGCCACGGTTCGACCTTCCGGGTGACGCTACCCAACCTCGACCGAGCGCCTACCGGTTAGCGCCGTCCGCTCCTTCGCCCACCTCTGCGCCCCATCACGCCGCTCGAGAAGACCGGACGCGCCTTGGTGCTGACCGTACGATCCGCCATCGGGACGACGCGGTCCTTGTACTCGAAGCCCTGGTGGTCCTCACACACGAGCACCTCACCAAGAGCGCGCTCGATCTCGTGCAGTACGCTCGTCTCCTCAGCGGCGAGAAAGCTGAGCGCGCTTCCCTCTGCTCCGGCACGGGCGGTGCGGCCGATGCGATGCACGTAGTCCTCGGCGGTGTTCGGCATGTCGTAGTTGATCACGTGCGAAATCTCGTCCACGTCGATGCCACGGGCAACCACGTCGGTGGCTACAAGCACGCGTGTCCGTCCGCTCTTGAAGCCGTCGAGCGCCTTCTGGCGCTGCGACTGGCTGCGGTCGCCGTGAATGGCCGCGCACGAGATGCCGGCCTTCTCGAGGATGCGGTTCACGCGATCCGCGCGATGCTTCGTGCGCGTGAACACCAGCACGCGGTTGAGATCGCCGCCCTTCAGCAGCTCCACGAGCAGATCGGCCTTCTGCAGCTGGTTCACCGGATAGATCGCCTGACGGATGTTGTCGGCGGGCTTCGCGGTCGGAGATGTCTCGATGTGCACCGGATCTGTCAAGATCGCTCCGGCGACACGTACGACGTCGGGCGACATGGTTGCCGAGAACAGCAGATTCTGCCGCTGCGCCGGGAGCAGCGCGATGATGCGCCGCACGTCCGGCCAAAAGCCCATATCGAGCATGCGGTCGGCCTCGTCCAGGACGAGCACCTTCACGTTCTTGAGGTTGATGGACCCGCGGTTGTGGATATCCAGAAGACGGCCCGGCGTGGCGATCACCAGATCAACGCCTCTGCGCAGCTTCTGGAGCTGCGGCTCATAGCCGACGCCACCGTAGATGACCACGCTGCGGTGGCCGGTGAACTTCGACGCCTGCAGCGCGACTTCGCTAATCTGCTGTGCGAGCTCTCGTGTGGGCGTCACAACGAGCGCCTGGATGCCCTTGCGGGGCTCGATGCGTTGCAGCAGCGGCAACATGAACGCCGCCGTCTTGCCGGTGCCCGTCTGTGCGCTGCCGACGACGTCGCGGCCCTGGAGCACGTACGGAATGGACTCACGTTGGATCGGGGTAGCCTCGGTATACCCCATTGCGACCACGCCCTGAAGAAGGCGCGGCTCAAGGCCGAGCGATTCAAAACTCAATGTTTCTCCTGTACCGGGCGCTTCCACGCGCCACCGTTGCAGACGCAGCTGATCCGAGCGTCTGCGAACCTACACAGCACAGGACAACCGAGTCTTGGATTGGATTCCTCAAGGATTATAGCAGGTTGCAGGCCAAGTGCCGAATCGCTTCTCCGGGCGGACGCTAGGACGGCGACCCGTAGCGTGCGACCCACTCGGCAAGTGCAGCGAGGTACGCGTCGAGACGCTCCAATGTGGCGGTGTCGCTCAACCTTCCGTCTTCGTCTATGAGGCTGGCTGCCATGGGCAGCACGAACTCGGCCCCACTGAAGACCGGCGCGTTGAAGAAGTGCCACATCTGCCGCCACGCGAGCTGCGCGCGAATCGTGCCCATGTAGCCCGTGCTTGCCCCTATGACCGCCATCGGGCGGCCGATGAGCGTGGGATCGCGAAATGGCCTGGACAGCCAATCCACCGCGTTCTTGAGCACGCCCGGCACGCTGTAGTTCGCCTCCGGCGACACGAGCAGAATCGCATCGGCTGACTGGATGATCCGCTTTGCCTCGGCCACCGCGGGGATCGGATCGGCTTCAAGGTCCTGGTTGAACAGCGGGAACTCCCGTATCTGCGCCTGAACGATCTCCAGGCCCTGGGCGGCCCCACGCTCGATAGCCGCTTCAAGCAGCGCCTGGTTGTACGAACCGGTCCTAAGCGAGCCGCATAACGCCGCGATACGCATGATGCCTCCAAGGCCACAGATGGTTCTTGACGCCGAGAAGATACCCAAGTGCAGCCAGCTCCGCTCAGGCTCGCGCGCGTTGACAGGAGGATCCGTGGCAAGGACGCGACGTGATGCGTGCGAGCCGTTCGACCCGTCTGCTCACTTCGCCACAAGACTGAGCGCGATGAGAAGCTGCCCCGCATAATAGGCCGGCAGCCCGACGAGCTTGTTCACCAGGCCCGGAGCAGCGAAGCGTTCCCTGGCAACGGCGGCGTCCGAGCCTACAACGAGAACGACGCCGCACCCGAGCAGCCACGCCCGATGGGAGTACGCGGAGGCGGAACCCACGGCGAGCATGGCGCTCACGATGGCCACATAGACCTCGACGGCCCATCTGAGCCGACCTGACACCAGACCTCGCAGCGTCAGCCACGCTGTTACCGCTACGAGTGCTCCGAACACGCTGGCCACGAGAAGTACCTCGCTCCGCACGCCATGGAGCAAGAAGGCGCCCACGAACGTCACGTGGGCAAGCGCAAAGGAGCCAAGACCGATCAGGAATCCCCGGTTACCGGGAACCGCGAGCGCCACATCGCCTACCGCCGAGAGTAGCAGCGCTACGAGCACTACCCGACTCCACGGCGCGTGTGTGGCACCAACGCTGAGCCCCACGCCGATGAACCCAAGCGAGCCGAGCGCCTTGGACCCGATGTAGGCTCTAACTGCGTCATGCTGGGCGGCAACGAGCGCACACACGCAGCCAGCGGCTGCGATGAGAACGAACGCGAATGTTGTAAGTGACATCGCGCCCTGCCTCGTATCTCGGCCCGCCTCTCGCGAGCTTGCTTCGATTCGCGTCCCTGTGGAGCATATCTTGAAAAACGACAGAGCCGGGCAACCTCGAAAGGTTGACCGGCTCGTAAGCGCTCTTTACAGAGTGCGCCTAGACAGCACGCACCTGGGTCGCCTGCTTCTTGCCGTTCTGGCCAGTGGCTTCTGTGAAGGAAACGGCCTGACCCTCGTCGAGGCTCTTGAAGCCATCGCTCTGGATCTCCGAGAAGTGAACGAACAGGTCGTCGCCACCCTCGCGCTCGATGAAGCCGTAACCCTTGTCAGCGTTGAACCACTTGACTTTACCTTCTGCCATGCAAATCCATCCTCTCGCCCCAGTTGTCGGGGCAAAACAAAACAACGCGACTACCGCCAGAAATGCGGTGTGTCACGTCGCAATCCTACGAGCCTCCGTGGCTCGCCTGCAAACAGTATAGCACGTTACACATCAAGACACGCGACGGAACAAAGCGACCCTCCGTACGCCGCCCGAAATTGCCAGGACCGCACGCCAGCGGCTTGAGATGTGCTCGTTCTCGGCCCTATCAGCACGGGTACCCAATTCGTCGCCTCTCATTCTGGGAATGTACCCGGTATCGACGGCCGGGCGAGAGGAGGATGCATGGCTCCGCGAGACAACGACAGCTGGTTCGAGGACGATGAACTCGTGCGTGAAGGTGGCGTGCTCGTGTCGCGCAGTGGTGGCCGAGAGGTCGGATGCGACGAGGACGAGTGCGCACCGGATGACGACCCGGAAGATCAGGGCGACGATGACGGCATCCCCGGCACCGTGGACGACGTGCCTTACAGCTACGGTGTCGAGAAGGCGCGCGCCGCAGACGAGATATTCGAGAGTTTCGACCGCTCGCCCGCGAAATCGTGGGGGGTCGGTGTGACCGGCCCCACGGCGGACGGCAGCGAGCGGCCCCTCGGCGAGCCCGAAGAGCGAGAACTGTGGCAGCAGCAGCGGGCGCTCATCGATGAGTCCGAAGCCGAGCAGCGCCACTACGAGGCGCTTCGCGAGGACGACGTAGCCAACGTAGCCGAGGCCAGCGCCGAAGACGCAGAGGAGGTGCTGCCAGAGACACCTGAGGGCGTAAGCGCGACGGGAAGCGCTTCATCACAGGCGTAGCGCGCCCCAGCCGCGCTGGTACCGCGACCGATTAGGTGATCCGTGATACAGTAACGAAGCGGGCACAACCGCGACTGCTCCATCTGCGGGTTGGCGCTATGCAGCCACCTGCGGCGATTTCATCCGGCGACACGCTTCATGCCGCGCGCGCACCTGGAACGTCATCGCGTACGGTATTCCACGAGCAGTCTCTGTGACCTGATCTCGACGCCGAGTGATCAAACTCGTGCGCTACTCAGGAACCTACCCACGAACCCCGCATCGGGCAGTGCCAGCTGCCGAACGCAAAGCGCCGGTCGCATGACCGCCGAAGGGTGCCTCGTTCGTTGAGACCTCGTTCCCCCAACAAGGAGTCGGTTCAATGGCAACAGAAACCGCCCTCGTCTACTGCGAGAATCAGTTCGGCAGGGCAGACGGAAAGACCGCAACGGGTCTTGTTCGGCACTCTGACATCTACACCATAGTGGGGGTCATCGACAGCTCTCTCGCAGGCAGGGACGCGGGAGAGGTGCTCGGAGGCAAGCCCAACCGCATACCGATCTTCGCCGACCTTAACCATGCGCTTCGCGAACTTCCGAAGACGCCTGACTGCTACATCTATGGCAAAGCTCCGCTCGAAGCCCGCATCTCCCCGGCGGAACGGCTTCTCATCCTCGAAGCCATGGAAGCGGGCATGGGTATCGTCAATGGCCTGCACCAGTTCTTCACGGACGATGCGGAGTTCGTCCAGGCTGCCGCAAAGAACGGCGTGCGCATCAAGGACGTCCGGAAGCCTCCCCATCTTCGCGACTTGCATGTCTTCTCGGGCCAGATCGCCGAGGTGAACGTCCCGGTGATCGCCATGCTCGGCACCGATTGCGCCTGCGGGAAGATGACGACCGCCATGGAGTTGAATGCCGCGCTCAACGACGCCGGCATTTCGTGCATACTGGTCGCAACCGGTCAGACTGGCATGATGCAGGGCGCGAAGTACGGCGCAACCATCGATGCCCTTCCGTCGCAGTTCGTGATCGGCGAGATCGAGAACGCCGTCATCAGCGCGTTCGAGAACGAGCATCCAGACATCATCCTCATAGAGGGGCAGAGCGCCGTCAGCCATCCTGCGTTCATGAGCTCGATCGGGATCCTCAAAGGCAGCATGCCAGCCGGTGTGATCTTGCAGCACCCGCCAGCTCGACGATTCCGCTGTGACTTCCCGGATCTGCCGATGCCGAGCGTAGAAAGCGAGATCGCACTCATCGAGGCGCTCGCATCGACACGCGTTGTCGCTATCACGCTCAGCCACGAAGGGATGACGACCGCCGAGGTGCTTCAGACCATCGCAAAGTACGAGATCGACTTTGGTGTGCCGACGACAGATGTGCTCACCCAGGGGTGTGACAAGCTCGTGCGGGCACTCGTCCAGCGCTTCCCGCAAATCATTCGTAGAGCCCGCCGTGAGCGGCCAACGTACACGTTCCCGACAGTCCGGAACCTTCTCGGCAAGGCGCACGTCTAGTCGCATCATGCGGGACCGTGCGGCTTCCTAGGATTGGCCGAGAAGGTCCAGGCGCCGGTCATCGTCGGACGCACGCGATCCGATGGCGCAGAGCGAGCGTGATCCTGCTTCTGGCTCGGTCGCGGTCGTTTAAGGGCAAGAACCCCTCAGCGAAAGGAGTCGTTATGAGCCGAGACAAGCTGATACGCGTCATCTTGATAGGACTCGCTGGAACATTCACAGCCGTGGCAGTGATGGGCTGTTCGAGCGCCAACACAACAGGAGGTGGCACGAACGGCAGCGGCGGAATGATGCGGAATGGTGGGTCACCGGGCCCGGGCGGCCAGTCGAATCTCGGCCCGGGCGGCAGCACAATGGGGGGCGGACGGGGCACAGGGAGCTACTCGTCGGTGGGCGAACGCATCTTCCTCACCGGTATTGGAGGCAATGGCCAGGAGATCTCCCACACTGCTCCGCGTGTATCTCAAGGAGCGCTGATGATGGGCGGCGGCGGCTGTGGATCCTGCCATGCGGCCGACGGCAAAGGCGGCACCATCAGCATGATGATGGGGCCCACTATCCAGGCACCGGACATCACCTATGACGCTCTCATCACAGTAGGCT
>JAJFTE010000068.1 GCA_021373175.1 Actinomycetes bacterium | reverse complement strand
GAGGAGGTCCTTCTCGGCCTGCGCCAGCATCTCCTGCCGCTCCTGCACGCGCAGCAGCACTTCGATCTGGCGGGCCTTCAAGGTGAACTCGAGCTCCGCAGCCTTCTGCTCGGCGGTCTTGAGGTCCTCGGCCGTCTGCCGGATCTGGTCGCGCTGGCCGCGCAGCGTCGCTGTGATCTCCGCATCGCTTTCGCCAAGCGCGTTCAGGAAGCGGATGCGGCCGATGAGGTCGCTCACCGATTTTGCGCCCAGGAGCGTGTCGAGCACGTTGAGCTCGCCATTGCGATAGATGTCCTGGGCGCGTTCTTTGAGCAGATCGTTCTGGGTGCCGTACGCGGACTGCGCGTTGTCCAGATCGGTCTGCGTTGCCGAGAGGCGCACTTTGGTGGCGTTCAGTTCTTCGACCGAGGCGTTGTACGCCTCGGCGGCGATGGCGAGTTCCCGGTCGAGTTCATCGAGTTGCGTCTTGAACGCGTCGAGGCGGGCCTGTCTGCGCGCAAGTTCCGCGCGGAACTCGGCGGTCTTCGCGTCAAGGGGCGCGGCAACGTCAGCGGTGCCGGTGCTTGGGGCCGAGGGTGCGGCGTACACGGGACTCGCCAGCATCAGGCTGCCGACGAGCGCGGCCGCGATGAACCGCGCCATCGTGCCGTGGTGATTGCGTGCGCGCACGTGCGACCTTTCTTGTTCTGATCGCAGCAAGGCCGGTTAACACTCCAGCGGTGATTGTAGCATCTTGCGTGATGGGCAGGGGAGCGCGTCTCTATCGGAACGCGAAGCCCTCATGGTTGATGTTGACGTTGCCATACTTGTCTTTGAAGAACTTGACGTACGCTTTCATCATAGGGGGCGGTCCGCACATGAAGATGCTCGCGTCCTCATCCAGCGTGTACTCCGAGAAGTCGAGCATCCCGTCGACCGACGCATCAACCAGATGGGCCGTGAAGTGCGGGTTTCGCTTCTCGTACTCGGCAAGAAAGTCGTGGTAGATGCCCGCGTTTGGGTCCCGGTAGGAGTAAAAGAGCTCGACGTCGTGGTCGATCTCGTTCTGCGCCAGGTACGCCATGAAGGGCGTTATGCCAATACCCCCGGCGATCCAGACCTGGTTTCGACCACCATGCCGGAAGTCCATCTGCCCGTGAGGCCCTTCCAGGGCGACCGGCGCATCGGGCGCGAGCGACTCGTACAGGTCCTTGGTGAAGTCGCCCGACTTCTTGATGGTGAAGCGGACATTGCGTCCGTCACCCGCCGACATTGAAAACGGGTGCGGCGCGTCTTCGAGCCCTTCTTGGAACACCCTGAGGAAGGCGTACTGTCCCTCGGCGTACTCGATCGGCTGCGCGAGCGAAACGTCCAATTCCACGACATCGGGACTCAGCCTGGTGATCCCCGTGATGCGCCCCTCGTACTTGAACTGGGTCCGCCGGTAGAAGAATACCACGTAGACGGCACAGCCAAGCCCGATCAACGCCGTGAGGCCCATCCAAACGCTCAGAGGCGACAGCGCGAACAAGTTGAACTTGGCCGAGGCGTACCCGTGGTAGAGCCCTATGGCGAACGCGAGGATCATGAAGCGGTGAATCGTCCGCCATCGCTCGTACGGCAGCTTCTTGTTGTAGATGGTCACCAGGCCGATGGCCACGATCAGGAAGAGTGCAAGCGCTCCGATCTGGCCGCTGATCGTTTCCGGTGAGGGACCGTCCACGAGTGCGATCACCTCGACCATGATGCCGTGCACGACCAGCAGGGCGGCCGAGGAGATAGCCAGCCACTTGTGGTAGACGTACACCTGGCCGAGACCCCCGAACCACTTCTCGATGACCGGAGTCTTCGTCGCCAGGACGAAGCAAAGCGCCAGTCCGTTCAGAGCGAGCCCGCCCATCGCTTCCCGGAGGTGGTCCAGGACGGTTATGGGCACTGTGGGCGTTGCCGTGGCCCACAGGACGAGCGTGATGCCGAGGCTAACGGCTATGAGCATGATTCCCCGGATGCTCTTCATGAGCGTTGCCTGTCTTCCCCGCGAGAGCCAATAGCAGCGATTGTAGATCGCCCCGGGTGCCACGGCAACAGTCGAGGCGCACGTGCCGCAACGGCTTCAGGCTGAGGCGTCGCGGCGACCTCGCGGGGAGAATTCGGTGAACGGTTGTTTAGTAGATGGTAACGATGGTTACAATCTAGGTATATATGGCCGCACGATTTCGCGCCGTTGGCGTGCGGTCTCGGTCCTGACGGAAGGGGTCATAAGATGGGTCTCGTTGAAGGCAAGGTAGCGCTGGTCACAGGATCAGGTTCTGGCATCGGCAGGCAGTCCGCGCTCGCATTCGGGCGCGAAGGCGCCAAAGTAGTGGTTGCCGATGTCGTGGTCGACGGCGGTCAAGAAACCGTCAAGATGATCAAGGCCGCAGGCGGGGACGCCGCTTTCGTGAAGTGCGATGTCTCCAAGGCCGCTGACGTCGAAGCGGCCGTCAAGTTCACCGTTGACACGTTCGGCAAGATCGACTGCGCGCACAACAACGCGGGCATCGAGGGTCCGACAAGGGCGACGGCAGATATCTCCGAGGCTGACTGGGATAAAGTCCTGGGCATCAACCTCAAAGGCATCTTCCTGTCGATGAAGTATGAGATTCCGCAGATGCTTGCCGGCGGCGGCGGCGCTATCGTGAACACCGCCTCAATCGCCGGTCTCGTCGGGTTCCAGGGTCTTGCGTCATACACGGCATCCAAGTACGGCGTGAACGGCCTCACGAAGGCAGCGGCGCTTGAGTACGCCAAGGCCGGGCTGCGCGTGAACTCGGTGTGCCCGGGCGTCATCAACACGGCTATGGTCGAGCGCCTCATTGCCGAGACGCCCGAGATGGAGGCAGGTCTTGTGGCTGGAACGCCGATGGGACGCCTTGGTGAGCCGAGTGAGATCGGTGAGGCTGTCGTTTGGCTGTGCTCTGATCGCGCATCGTTCGTCACCGGCCACAACATGGCTGTCGACGGCGGGTACACCGCACAGTAACGGCCGCAGGTCTGAATGTGTGTGTCACTCGGGCCCTCTCGTTGTGCGAGAGGGCCCGAACTGACCTGCTTGCGTTCGCCAGGCAGGTTGCATGCCGCTATGCGGGGTGCTATCCTATCGTTCCGCCGCGAGGCGGTTTAATTGCGGGGTGGAGCAGTCTGGTAGCTCGTCGGGCTCATAACCCGAAGGTCACAGGTTCAAATCCTGTCCCCGCGACCATAGAAACCGCAGGTCAGATACCGTAAATGGTGTCTGGCCTGTTTGCTTTGTAAGACGCTTGTCTAACACTTGTCTAACACTTCGTGTCGGCGATGGGTCGGAAGAAGCCCGTCGAGATAGTGCGGGATGCACCTCCACAGTCAATGCGGAGAAACCTAGAGCCGACTGTCTTGCGAGAGCGATGGGCGCCAGTGTCTACCCACTAGGGCCTACTCTTCGGCCTCTCCCTCATCAGACTCCGAGACAAAGCGGAGCAGCTCGTCGATCCTGAGGCAGTCGAGGTAATCCGCGAGAACCTCGCCACACTTATCGGACTTGCAGTGCAGTATGTCGTGGTCGTACTCGGGGAACCGATGCTGAATGGCCTGCGCCACCTGATATGGCCAATACGCATCGCACATCTGAACAACGTCGGCGCCGATAGCTCGCGCCTGCTTGATGATCTTGCTGTTCTTACCTATGCGATCGCAAATGATGATTGTCGTCATCTCGTACTCAACGCCGGCGAGAGCCGGGTCATTCTCGAAGCGTGTGCACTTGTCCAGGATGATCTCCGGGTTTCCACGGCCGATGAAACCAATGTCGAAACGAATACCCCGGCCCTCCTCAAAGATCAACGTCGCATCGCTTTCCCGCTTGGCGGCACGCTCGGAGAGCCAGAAGACCATCTCTGGCGAATCTGCTTCACCAACATCTACCTGCCGAAAGCCCAGGATGGTGAGAAGTGACCCTAGTACGAGCTTCTCAAACAGCTTCCCGAACTTGGACTTATCTGACCCACGAAGGGTCAGGCCAGCGGACGCGATCATGGTCACAGCTTGGACAAGCAATGCCCAGTCAACGGGAACGACTTGGCCGTCCAAGTCGACAAGCTGTAGTCCGGGAACGCCATACTGCTCATTCAACTCTTCGGCAACCGAGGCATTTGACTCAACGAGATCCGTGGCAAACCGCTGCAGTGCGTCTGCATCGTCGCGAAGGATGTTTTGCACGCCTTTGTCGGTTAGCCCGAGCACCCAGTTTTGTAGCCACTTGATATCCTTGGGAAGGTGGCTGTCCTTCCGAAGTTCGACTGCATGGCCCGTGAGACTCTCGACAAATCCTGAATCGAGCCTCTGCCCATCAAGTAGCAAGCGGAATATGTCCGCGGCGACGATTTGGATCTTCATCCGTGTAAGGTGCTCAGTTGACTCGCGAACATTCTCCCCGACAAGTACCTGGAGGAGAATCTCCCGAACCTCTGCTTCGTCAAGTTCGGCCAGGAAGTCCGCACCGGATGCGTTGACGAGTTTGGCCGCGCGTGCTGAGAGTGCTGGCCTGGCAGGCGCCGCCATATTCCCCCCGTTACTTCGGATCCACCTCAGGGCTGATGTTTACACAGTGCACGGACTCCGTCGACAGAGCCTCTGACCAGCTGGACAAGTCCGACAACATACACCTCACATACTCTGGATCTCGCTCAATCATAGCGAACCGGCGGCCCAGTGTCGCCGCTGCCCGCCCTGTAGTGCCGATGCCTGCGTAGGGATCGAGGACGACGTCGCCCCTGAATGAGTAGTAGCGAACTACTCGTTCAGCGAGTTGTACCGGGAAGATCGCGGGATGGCGTCGATCGTTAGTCGGTTTGATGTACCAAACATTCGTTGTGTCGTACTCTCCGTGGATCTTTGAAGCCGCCACAGCATCTTGGTCGTGATGTCTCCGGATGTTCCAGTCGATCAGCTTGTCGGTCTTCTTGCGGTACACCAGAACATACTCGGTCACAGGAACTGGTTTGTACTGCAGCGGGTTGCGATCGGCGGCGAATCGACGTCCACGGTTGGTGGCCCAACCAGCGCCCTCAGGCTTCATCCAGATGATGTCTTCCATGAACTCGTAACCCTCTTCAATGAAGAGGCGGTGTACGTCAAAGGGCACTGCTATTCGTCTTGACGCGGTGTTCCGATTCTCTCTACGGAGCAGAACCGGCGAGATGTTCATCACAAAGAAACGGCCTTCACCTAGAACTCGATGACAAGCCCGGATTACCCCTCGAACTCGATCGAGGTACTCGTCGTATGTCACGTAGTCACTGTACTCCGGACGAGCGTTGTAGTAGGGGGGTGACGTAAAGACCAGGTCGACTGCATTGTTGGGAAGCGAATCCAGCACGGTTTCGGCGTCACCCTCGAAGATGCTGTTCTCGAGGGCCGACCCTGCATACCCCTCAACCCGCTTTCGTCGCGGCTTGGTGGCAACTTCGCCAGCGTGCTCTTCAAGACGAGCCGCAACTACCTCCGGCGCGGTCGTTCTTGCCTCGTCGACATCGCCAGTCCGCGCAGTGATGACTACCTCTCCCAGCCTCGACCCACCGACTGTCACCAGGGGTATCCGCCAAATGTGATACCTGTCGTCAACCTCCGGAAGACCGAGCTCCACGGCATTCTCGAGGTGAGCTCCCGCTAGCCAGGCGTGAACAATTGTCTTCGCATCGCTGACCGTATGAACTGCGTAACCTCGATTGGCCGCAACCTGTGATCCATTTCGAGCCATTTCGTGCCTCCAACTCCGGAAGGGTACGCCCCGAGCCTACGTGTCGACACTGACACGTTCGGCCGAGGTTCCCCGAGCCACCACACCTAGCCGCAGCTAGATTCCTTGAACAATTTGAATCCTTGCTCATGCGCATATCGATCCATGGCTTTGATGACACTGCTCGCCATGTCGGAGTGTTTCGTGAGGGCGTAGAAGCCCACGGTCCCGCTCGAGAGGCATGCGATCTCGCCAGCGGTGGGTAGATTGTCGCGGATTCGTGCGCATATTGCCGCAAACGCAGTCTCGCGCGACATTCGTGGCCAGTGTTGGTACACGAGCAACACGGATGTTGGAGACATGTCCGAGGCAAGCTTCGATAGGTCGTCGAACTGCAGGTACTTGTGGCGCTTGGCTGCAATCATCGAGGGGACCGCAAGACCATTGTCTGGGTCGAGTAGGATGACAGCTGAATCCAGCGCACAAGCAGGGATGGAACCGAAGTAACCCTCGCGGAAGCGCGGATCGAAGTGCTCATTCTCATGATGCAGGTAGTAGTCAACGATCGCGTGACGAGTGGCGAGGTACTCAGCGAGTGACCCGACTTGTCGTCGAGAATCGTCGACGAGGCATTCCATCAAGAAGGCATGCAGGTCCGGGCGACGCTGTCCCAGCACACTATAGGACGTCAGGTTCCCATCGCCGCCGTCATCATTCGGCGTCAGCATCGGGACAAACGTGAACCTCAGCAAGATCGGGATTCGCTCGATCAGATACAGCGCCAAGTCGTACTTGAAGAAGTCGTTGCGGTCTGCAAAGTACTGGTTCTTCATTAACTCTTCCCGGTTAGGCAAGTAGTGCACCGAATCTTAGCAGAGCGATGCCTTCCAGAACTCGACGCCAGAAGATCGGAGACCCCAATTCGGGTGTCTAACCCGAGGGTCAGGATGCCCGACAGGAGAGAAGTCCCAGAGCGAATGCGCTGGTAGATGATGCACCTTCTCATTTCTGCCGGGCAATCCTTTGACCTTTGTCTAACACCGCGTCTAACACTTGTTGTGAATACACGTCCTACGGCAACCAGTTACCTGACTTGTCCAGGTTCCAGCGGGCCCAGCCGCCACACTCCCGGCAGTATGAGACGAGCCGCGGACCTACGCCCTCCCGACTGTCCTTCACAACGACGCCGGCACCGCCGCACTTGGTGCATTCGAAAGCGCCCCAGACGTTGTCAGGGCTGGTTGGATCCTCGTGCAGCATGAACGGGTCCGTCTCTAGTAGACAGCACTTCCACATACGCGCTTCGGAATGGCCGCAGTTACCGCACTGCACGATGTTGTCCTGATACGTGGAGGCGTATTCCGTGAGTACATGCGCCAGTGGGTACCCGCACTTCTCGCAGGTTTCGTAGTGGCTGCTACCGTGACTCATGGGGGACCTCGTTCCCGGGTGATGTACCCTTGTCGTCACTCTGTGAGGGCCTCGGATAATCGCCCGGATGACAGCTCTCACTCATTGCCTGGCGGCACTCATCGCATACGCACTCGGGGAAGATGGCATCGGGATCCGCGAAAGGTTCAGCAACGTAGAAGACCGGGCAATCATGGCCGAATACCCCACAGGGCTCGGGGGTAGTCGTCGGCGTGCGGCCTTCAATGTCATCACCGTGCAGCGGGAACTGCTCGACGAGGGGCCCGTACGGGCACCACATGAGCACGGCGCATGGCTTCTCGATCTCGTTGGGGAACACCGTCTCGAAGTACTCGCGTACTTCGTCTGTGTTCGATACTCTAAAAGTTGACCACCTGGAGGCCTTTCGATCATCGAAAAGTTGACCACCCCACCGACGCCTGTACCGTCGAGGTGATCCCGGAACCGGGACGCTGTCGACAGTGGCAGGAGGAAGGCAGTGCTCGGG
>JAJFTE010000036.1 GCA_021373175.1 Actinomycetes bacterium | reverse complement strand
CTCGTGGCGGAGTACGGGGAGGAAACCACCGCCTCGAAGATCACGGAGCTCTCCTGCGCCCTCGGGAACCGCATCCCGAAGGACAGGTACAAGGATCACTACAAAACCGTCAAAGCCTGGATCGAGCGAGACCGCGCGAAGACGAAAGCCGCGGCCCCCGCCTCGAAGGTCGTGCACAAGTTCTGCGGCTCATGCGGGAAAGAGTACTGGGGCTCGGCCTGTGACTGCGGGTGGAGTGAGTGATGGTGCTCGCGGACCCCCAGAGCGAACGGGCGATCCTCGGGGCGGTGTTAGACGACCCGTCGTGCTTCGAGTCGATCGAGCTCGCCGACGAGGACTTCCAGGACGCGGACTGCCGGCTCACCTGGACGAAGATGCGCGCGATCATCGACTCGGGCAAGCGGCCCGACCTTCCCATGCTCGGCTCGGAGATGCCCGAGCGGGTGAAGTTCCTCAGCGAGCTGAACCCGATCACCGCGGCGAACGCCAGCTACTACGCCGAGCGGATCCGCGAATGCTCGAAGCGCCGGGGGATCGTCACGATCATGCGCAAGGCCAAGGAGCTGATCGACGGCCCGGTGGACGCGACCCTCGAGGCCATCGAGACCGGCCTGGTCGAGCTGCAGGGCCAGGACCGCCGGGACATGCGGGCGTTGCGCGACCTGCTGGACCCCGCCATGCAGCTGATCGAGGAACGCTACAAGCTGCAAGGACGACCCCCGGGGATCGAGACGGGGTTCCACCGCCTGGACGCCCCGCTCGGCGGGCTGCGGAACGGGAACCTCGTCGTGATCGGCGCGCGCCCCTCGATCGGAAAGACGGCCCTGGCGCTGTCGATGACGCTGAACATGGCGGCGAAGGACGTCAAGGTCGGGTTCTTCTCGCTGGAGATGGCCGCCGAGCAGTTGGTGATCCGCGCCCTGGCGAGCACCGGCAGGATCAACTCGCAGTCGCTCGCGAGCGGGCGCATGACCCCGGCTGACTTCGCGAAGATCCTCGACGCCGGCTCAGTGCTGCAGCGGGCCACGGTCCTGATCGACGACACGCCGAACATCCAGCTCACGATGCTGAAGAACCGGGCGCGCCGCATGAAGCGCTACGGGGTGGACGTGGTGTTCGTCGACTACCTGACGCTGATCCGCCACGGGGATGCGCGCACTCCGCGGTGGGAGCGGGTGGGGGAGGTCTCGAAGAACCTGAAGCAGCTCGCGCGCGAGCTCAACATCCCGGTCGTCGCGCTCTCGCAGGTCGGCCGCGACGCCGAGGAGCGCATGCCGACGCTGGCTGACCTTCGCCAAAGCGGAGAGGTCGAGGAGGACAGCGACGTTGTGCTGCTGATGCACCGGGACCGCAAGGCCGCCGAGGAGAAGCAGGACTACACGACGCAGGTGGACATCGCGAAGAACCGGCACGGCGCCACGCAGATGGTCGAGCTGGTGTTCCTGCCGACGTACGTGTCCTTCGAGGAGAAGTTCGAGGTCGGGGGCGGTGGAGGGCCGAAACATCGGCCGCCGGCCAGCGGGCGAAGGGCAGTCGCGTTGAAAACCGTCAACCCCCCGGCCGACGAGGCTGCCGCGGTCGACGACTGGGACGCCGCTGCGCCGGGGGGGCAGGGGTGAACTATGTCGACCTCTTCGCAGGCATCGGAGGGTTTGCCCTTGGAGCCTACTGGGCCGGCTGGCGATTCGACCGGCACTACTTCAGCGAGATCGACCCGTGGTGCTGCCGGCTCTACCAGCAGCGATTCCCCGACGCTGTTCCCCTTGGAGACATCACCAAGATTGACGGTCGGGCGTTTGTGGCCGACGCCCAGAGTCAGCGATGGAGACTGGGAGTCTGGCGCCGGAGTTCGTCGAGTTTCTCATGGGGTATTGCAGCGGGTGGACCGACTGCGCGGACTCGGCAATGCGATTGTCCCTCAAATCGCAGAACTCATCTTCAGGCAGTTGAAGGAGAACCTTGGTGAACGAGCGTAAGCGCATCGAGATAGCCGAGATGAAGCTGGAGAAGTGGCACGCCCAGGTCGGTATCTGTCCTTCTTGCGGCGAGCCGGTGAGCGTGGACGGCGGCGAGCTTGCGCATCGTATCCCGCAGCGCAAGTGGTGCCTTGCCCGCTATGGTGCCCGCATCATCCACCATCGGGACAACTTGGTGCTGACGCATCCGGGCACGTGTAATGACGCTGTTAGCATCAGCAACCACCCGATGGAGATGGAACACCTGGCGCAGTCGATAAACGACAGGATGTTGAGGCTGGAGGTGAACGAATGAGCATCTGCAAGTCATGCCGGTACGGCCCCGAGATGGGAGAGATTGCATACTGCGGATGTGAGTCGGCGATGGCTCAACTCGTAAAGCGAACCATATTCCACGAGAACAGGACGAGGAACTACCAGCCCGAGTTCAAACGGCTGACATCGATGTGGGCGATGGGGCTTGCGCAGAACGAGATGCAGTCGTGCGCCTATTATCGCAAGCGCCTGTTCATGAAGCGGACCGAAACAGAATATCCCGGCGGATTCAATCATCCCGATGTCAAGGACACGTTCCGAGTGAAGAGGGTGGATTGATGCACACGCCAGTCGCCGTCGGCGCTCCTGGCTTGGCATATGGGGTGGCCGTGGCGGCGGCCGGACCCGCGATCTTTCACAGCTCGGATACCTGCAAGGTGCATCGGGTGCCGAGCCTCGTTGGGATCATAGTGCGCACAGTACGACAGGAGCTGGCCGGGCCTCACCGCCACGAGGCCCGGTGTTTGGAGGAGGTAGGGGATGACGGCAAAGGAACTGCATGACCGGCTTCAAACCACCGATGGGTGGGGCGCGCTGCCGGCCGCGTGGAAGGCGCTGCTCGAGGACTTCGATGCTGCCCTCGGCGAGACGGCGACGACGCTATTCAACGCGCAGCAGGCGCTACTCACCGAATGGCAGGCTCGCAACGCCGCCGAGGAGCGGGCCGAGAAGGCAGAGAACAAGCGTGATGATTTGGAGGAGGATGTAAACAGATTGGCCGATGATTGCGCCTGGCGGGATGGAACATGCGAGGGCTTGCAGAAGGAACGCGACACCCTCGCCGCGCAGTTGGCCGAGTGCAAGCGGTTGAGCCGTGAGCGCGACACGATGCTGGACGAGGCCGGCAACAAGATACTCCTGCTCAAGGCCGAACTTGCGGACTACCGGGCGTACTACGAGTGGAGCGTATCGCCGCAAAAAAATGGCGACATCCCAGAAGTCATTGCCGGGGAGGTCTGGGCTGTTATCGACCGCATCGAGGCGTGCAGGGCCAAGGAGGCAGAGAGGTGAACATCGAGCAAGTGTCCAGGTTCCTGTTCGGTTTGTATGGCCGCGACCCGGCGAAGTGGCCCATGAAACTGACGCCGTTGTTCGACCGCCTCGTCTGCATGGAACCGTCTCCGAAGGACACACGCGACGACACCATCCGTACCCTGCGCCTCGCCAACGGGAGGCTGCGAGAGGCGCTGGAACCGTTCGCGCGACATGCTGACGTGTGCGCATTAAGAAAGTTTCCTCATGACATGGGCTTGTCTTTCATAAGTTATGAAGACAGCAGGTCCGAAATATGTGTAGCCGACGTTTATCGTGCACGCGACGCGCTGCTTGGCGAGAAGGAGAAGAAGGTATGAGCGACAAACTCACCGAGAGCCTGATGGAGATAGACGGGGAAACTATCCGCTCCCTGCGCCTCGCCCTCGGGAAGATGCGGGAGGCGCTGGAAAAGCTGCGCCGGTCGCACGACGACGTGGATGGTGACTGCTGGTATTCATGCCCAAAGCACCCGAACTACTGCGGAGACCAATCGAGAGACATGTGTACGTGTGGCGCTGACAACTACAACGCCATCATCGACGCCGCCCTCGCCTCGACCCCCGACGACGGGCTCTGGCAGGAGGTGCGGGATCTACTCAATAGGGCGAGTGGAGTGAGCGACACATTACGCGACTGCCAGTGTGCAGATTGCCGAGATTGGCGCAAGCGCCGCGATGCCCTTCTTGGGAGGAAGCCATGAGCAAGCTGCCGGCCTCGTGTGCCACATGCAATGCGAGTGTCAAAGATCAATTGCATTGGTACTGCGATCCTGACAACGACGCCACACGCGTCATCCCCTGCGGTCGTGGCAAGCTGCCGAAGCCGCTGAAGGACTGTCCGCTGAGAGGAGGGAAGAAATGA